>CAZMXI010000054.1:0-27459 GCA_964570205.1 uncultured Tepidisphaeraceae bacterium | reverse complement strand
GCCCATCATCGAGACCCAGGAAGGCGAAGTCTCAGCCTACATCCCCACCAACGTCATCTCCATCACCGACGGTCAGATCTACCTCGAGCCCGACCTCTTCTTCGCCGGCGTCCGCCCCGCCATCAACGTCGGCATCAGCGTCTCCCGCGTCGGCGGAAACGCCCAGACCAAGGCCATGAAGAAGATCGCCGGCTCTCTCCGCCTCGACCTCGCCGCCTACCGCGAACTCGAAGCCTTCGCCCAGCTCGGTACCGAGCTCGACAAGGCCACCCAGTCCCAGCTCGACCGCGGCGCCCGCCTCGTCGAGCTACTCAAACAGCCGCAGTATCGGCCCATGACCGTCGAGCAGCAGGTCGTCGTCATCTACGCCGGCACCAAGGGCTACCTCGACGATGTCCCCGTCAACCGCATCCAGGAATTCCAGATTGCCCTGCTCAAGTACCTCGACACCGTCGCCAGCGCCCTTCGCAAGCAACTGGCCGACAAGAAAGAACTCACCGACGAGCTCGAAAATCAGCTCAAGCAGGCCCTTGCCGACTTCAAATCCAAGGTCTGGCAGAAATAGCCCAACCCGGCACGATAACGCACGCGGAGGACCGGCCATCAACCCGGTCCTCCGCTCTTTTTCACCTTTCCCCCGCCCCTTTCGCGGCTCAATCCCCGCGCGCTTTCATCCGACATACCAGAAGAGCCCCGAAGCGGCCCGCTTCGCGCGCTGCCGCCCGGCTCAGGCCCGATTGGAAGGAGCAGCGATGTCCCTGTTTGCCCGTCCGGTATTCGCCGGCATGGCCGCATTGACAATGCATCTCTCGGCCACGACTGCGTGTGCTGCGCCCGCCAAGGCGCTTTACGCCGTCGGGCCTTTCTATGAGGAGAATCGCGTCTATCGCCTCGACACCGCCACCGGCGAAGCGTCCCTGGTCGGCACAAGCGGCCAGAATATGCTGGCCGGCCTTTCCGCCAATGCCGATGGCCGCCTTCTCGCTACCCGCGCCAGCGATCACCGCGAACTCTACCTCTACGAAATCGACACCGCCACGGGCCTCGCCTCGCCCCGCTCAGGCAATATGCCCCCCGCCATCCTCTACGAAGGCGCCTTCGCCATCGACGCCGACACCGGCCACGCCTACGTAACCGCCATGCACGACCTCTACCAGGTCAACCTCGCGAACGGCGACATCAACCGCCTCGGCGCCCTCACCTTCGACGGCAGCCCCCTTGGCGAATTCGCCAACATTGACGGCCTCGAATTCCGCGCCTCCCAGCTCTACGCCATCGTCAGCGTCGGCGACCCCGACCTCAACAACCACCTCGTCACCATCGACCCCGAAACTCTCGCCATCGCCGATATCGGCCCCACTGGCCTCAACCTCACCGGCACCGCCGGCCTCGCCTACGACCCCGACACCGATGCCTTCTATCTCGCCGGCCGCGGCCTCGCCGGCCTCTATCGCATCAACCCCCAAACCGCCCAGTCCATCCTCATCGCCCCCCTCGACCTCACCGACATCAGCGGCCTCGCATTCGCCAATGCCCCCATCCCCGAGCCGGCCACACCCCTCCTCCTCACCGTCGCCGCCCTCGCCTTCGTTACCCGCAGGCGCATCTGAGGCCACAATCAGCGCCGCCTCAGCCATTGCGTGAACAAATCCAGGACCATAGGTAACATACCGCCCCAATGGCCACCGCCACCCTTGCCCCCGTCGTTGAATCCGCCGCGCGCCGTCGAACCATCGGCGTCACCGCCCTCATCGCCGTCTCCATCCTCTGGAGCCTCGCCGGCCTCTCCGTCAAGCTCTCCCGTATGGACCCCATCGCCTTCAACCTCTACCGCTCCATGGCCGCCATCATCCCCATGGCGCTGCTCATTCCCTTCAGCGCTGGCCGCCGCCCGCCCTGGAAATGGCTGCTCCTTTCCGCCCTCGTCTACACCTCCGTCACCACGCCCTTCGTCGCCGCCATGACCTTCGGCACCGCCGCCTCAGGCATCCTCCTCCAGTACACCGGCCCCGCATGGTGCGCCCTGTTCGCCTGGATCTTTCAACATCGAGCGATCGGCCGCAGGACGTTCGCTGCCATGGCGCTCGCGGGCATCGGCATCGCCGTCATGATCGCCTTCGACCCCCCCGCCGGAAGCATGCTCGGCCCCGGCCTCGGCCTGTTCTCCGGCATCGCCTTCGGAGCCCTCATCCTCGTCCTCGAAAAAGTCGATCGCACCGCCAGCGGCCAGGCCAACCCCTTTCTGATCGTCCTCTCCAACAACTTCGGCGCCACCCTCATCCTCCTGCCCATCTGCGTCGCCACCGGCGCACTCGCCGCCCACCCCTGGCAGCTCGGCATCGTCGGATCCACCGGCGTCATCCAGCTCGCCCTGCCTTATGTCCTGTTTCAGTTCGCCCTCCGCCGCGTCCACCCCGTAGATGCCTCCCTCCTGATCCTCCTCGAGCCCGTTCTCAACCCCGTCTGGGTCGCCATCTTCGTCGGCGAAGCCCCGGGCCCCGGCACCATCCTCGGCGGCCTCTGCATCCTCTCCGCCATGGCCCTCGAAGCCACCAACCGCCCATAGCCTCCACTGCGCCTCAGTTGCCGCGATTCTGCGCCGCCTCCATCGATTTCCTGATGTGATTGTGGAACTCGGCGATCGTAACCGTCAGCACCTGCCCATCCGCGAACAGCATCGTACGCTTGCCATCATGCGAATCCATGTCATACGCGAGAATCAGTTCCTTGGGATAGGGCGGTTTCGTGCCCCTGCGGTAGGTCCACACAATCATCGGAGCGATCGCCCCATCCTCCCGCTCCAGCAACCCGGCATCCACCATGTCTCTGACGCTCGCCGGCAATTGCCCATCGTGGGTGTCGGCGTGCTTCGTGGCCGCCACGCCCACCTTCTTCAGCAGTTCCTCCCATTCCGCACGCGTCCTTCTCATCACTGGATTCCGCGGCCCGGCTGGCGCGCGGCCGGTGGCATCCCGGCTGCCCTGGGCGCTGCCCGGTCCTGGAGATGGCGCGGGCACTGCTTCCCGTGGCTGGCGCATCCTGTTCGGCGGCGGATTCTGCGGGCCGGCCGGCGCGCGCGTAACCGCCCCCCCGCTGCTGGGTGGTTGGTCCGATGTCCAGTACACAACAGGCAGTCTCGAACTCAGCCACATGTGCAGCGCGATATACGGCACGCACAGCGTCACGAACACCGCCCCTCCCGTCACCGCGAACGGCGCTGGCCGCTGCCGCACCAGCACCCACAGCAGCCCCAGCATGATCGGCACCGTCACATACCATTCAACCGAGACCAGCGTCCCGAAAACGTTGAATTCGTTGTACACAAGCGGAACCGCCAGTGTCACGCACGCGATGGCAAGCGACTTGAGGTACAGCGAAGAGGTCGGCCGAACCTTCAGGATCTTCGCGGCGCCAACAATCCCCAGCATGCACAGTGGCGCCATCCCCAGCACAACCACCCCGACGATCTTGCCCAGTTCCTTGCCAAGCGTCTTCGCCAGTTCACCGTATAGCCGCCCCCGCCCATACGCCGTAGCGCCAAACGCATCGGCCAGCCCGCTGCCCAGGCGGAACGTGCGCACAATCATCAGAATGAGGAACCCCGCCACAATGACGATGGGAATCCACGTCGCCCAGCGCTCGAGCCTCTCCAGCCCGGGCCACTCGAGGTACGGCGAACGTGCTTCCTCCTCCGCCGGCTCAACCCGCACCCGCGGCGCGCGCGGAATCGGAGGCGGCGCGGGAATCGCCTCGGGCAACCGATGCTCCGCCTCGGCAGGTTCCTTCAGATCAAGTGCGCCCAGATCGACCGGCCCGGGATCATCCGCCAGCGGCACCTTGATGATGCTGCCGCATCCCTTGCACCGGCCGGTCTTGCCAGCCAGTTCATCCCGAATCTGGTACGTCTTCCCGCAACCCGGACACCGGACCTGAATCCCCATCGCAGCTCCCATGGATAGGACGTATCCGTCTCCCACCAGAATATTAACAATCCATTAGGTGGATGCAAGCAACATCACACCCCCCGCAGTCCCTGCTGCTCCGGATGGAAAAGGTGCAGGCCGTTACCGGTCACATGGGAAGTCCTCTCGCTTCATTTCAGTTCCTGCGGCAGAACCAAGCCGGGTTCTGCCATCATCTCCATGCTCAGACCGCATATCCCGCACAGATTACCGAACGAGAGAAACCCCAGGCGTCCGAATCACCGCAACAACCGGCTTTTTCATTGGCCGCCCCGCCCAGGTCAATCGTATGTCATGCGCGGTACGCAGAGCTTGCGCACGCCGTTGCCGCGGCGTTGCTCAGGAAGGGAGTTTGCGCATGTTGACCGCTCAGGCAGTCATGCCTACGTCCGCCGCCGAAGAAAAGAAGATATTCGGCTACGAAGTCATCGATATCCTCGGCCAGGGCGCTGGCAGCACGATCTACGTCGTCGCTCACGCCGACAGCCAGCAGGTCTACGCCCTGAAGCACGTGCGGTGGAAACGCGAGAAGGATGAGCGGTTCTTCGAGCAACTCGAAAACGAGTTCGACGTCAGCCGCCGCTTCGCCCACCCGACGCTGCGCCGCTGCATTGAATACAAGGACAACCACACTCTCTTTCGCAAGGCCACCGAAGCTTCGCTCGTCATGGAACTGTTCGACGGCCAGCCGTTGGATGCCCGTCATCCGCGCCAGCTTACCGCCGCCGTCGGGACGTTCATCGAAGTGGCGCGAGGGCTCGGCTCGCTGCACGACCTGGGCCTTGTCCACTGCGACCTCAAGCCCAGCAATATTCTCGTCAGCGCTGAGGGTTCTGTGAAGATTATCGACTTCGGTCAGACCACCCGCCTCGGGTCGGTCAAGGGGCGCATCCAGGGCACGCCCGACTTCATCGCCCCCGAGCAGGTCAAGTGCGAACCGGTGACGGCCCGCACCGACGTGTTCAACCTCGGCGCCACCATGTACTGGACGCTCACGCGGCGGAGCATTCCGACCCTCTACACCCTCAAGAAGGGCGAAAATAGCTTCCTGGTCGACGACCGCATCGCCTCGCCGCGGGACATCGATCCGGGCATTCCCGAGCCGCTATCCAACCTGGTCATGGAGTGCATCCGCAGCAATCCCGCCAAACGCCCGCCGGACATGAACGAGCTGGCGCACCGGCTGGAGATCGTTCAACACGCGATCTCACGCCAGGCGGCCGTGGCCTGATGAATCCGTCACCTGGCCGGTTGCGTCGCGGGACGCGCGGCGGGCCGTGTCACAGGTGGTGGCGGAGGGGGCGGTGGCAAGGCAGCGGCCATCGCATCCAGCAGAAGCAACAGTTCGCCGTCATCCAGGCGATTGGATTTGTCCTTGTCGGCGTTGACGAATGACCCGTCGGCGGCGGCCAGAAGCTGATCCAGAGTGGCCCGGCCATTCTTGCGGGCATCTGCCGCGTGGAAGATCGCGCCAGCCCACTGCGCCGCGGCAGCCGCGAACGGCGGCTGCGCGCGACGGTCGCGGTTTCGACCGCGGTCGCCACGGAACTGCGGTGTCTGTGCAAGGGCCCGAGCCAGGGATGCGGCCAGTTGCGACTCATTGATTGCACCGGATTTCGCTGAATCGACCGCGGCAAACGATTGACGGATGGCGCTGGCCACCTCGGCGCGGCTTAGTTCCTGGTCATAGTCGCCGTCTATGCCGCGAATCGTGGCCATGACCGTCAGGGGCAGGTTGCCGAATGTGGCCGGGGCGCGCAGGCCGCCCTTCGGCGGCGAGGGAGGCGGGCGGAGGCGAAGGCTGAAGCCGGAGGTCTCGCCGGCAAGCTGTGCCTTGAGGTTGGCAAATCGACGAATGACATATTCCTTCAACGGGATCGCCGGGCCCCCTTGCCAGCCGGTCAGGGTCGGCCGGGGGCGCGGAGGCACTTTTGCCGGCTGGGTGGTCGGGCCCTTGTTGAATCGGGCTGCCCAGGCGGCATCGGCCATGGCGTCGGCCTGCCTCAGAACCGCTTCGAGGGCGTCAATGCGGGGCAGCAACCTGTCGGGGTTGAAGTAGTCGGCCAGGAATGCACGAACGAGTTCGTGGTAGGCCTTGTTGTAGGCGGGGATGGCAAGCAGCCGGTCGATCAGCTTCATCTCGCCGGTATGGGGATGGGTGAGACTCAGGTGCAGCGCCTGCTCGATCGGGGCGGCGCTGGTGAAGTTGGCGAAGGCAAGGTTCAGGTCCCAGGGCATGAGATAGAACCGGTCCTCCTTGGGGTGGAGGTACATGTAGAAGTTGTGGCCCGTGTAGAGGAAGTTGTCGAGGTTCGAGAGAATGACCTGCCCGGCCAACAGTCGCAGGAACTTATCGACATTCAGGTAGTTCTCGATATCCCTGGCGAAGGCGGCATCGTCGGCGTAGTTGACGAGTTTGATGAAGTCGATGGTCCGGCGGGCGGTTTCGGGCGTGATGTCGGTGCCGGGGTTATAACGCGAGTCGTAGGCTTTCCATTGCTCGCCGAGATAGGGCAGGCCGCGGATGGACCATGGCTTGAGCAGCAGCCCCTTGGCCGAACCGAAATTGTTCTTGAGGAATGCCTTGGAATCGGGTTCTTCGATGAGGGTGTAGAGGCCGAGGTATTCGCGGTCGAGCTTGCCTTCGATCGTGAGATAGACCAGGGCGAAGGTGGTTCGCGGCGCGGGGACGCCAAGCTTGCGGAAGGTTTCGTAGGCGAGAGTTTCGCGAAGGCGGGAGGGGTCAAAGCCGTTGTTGTTGAGGTGGATGGCGGAGAGGCCCATGAACTTCTGGCCATCGACGAATCGGTTGAAATCGACGCGGAATGGTCGGTTGTAGCCACGGGCGGCCCAGTTGAAGGATGAGTTGCCTCGCTGCTTGAAGCCGACATCTCTCACCGGGATGCCATCGCACTCGAACTGTGCCTTCACGTAGGTGAACTGGAGACCGTAGAAGTTGGGGTCGAGGCGCTGGCCTTCGGCGTATGCCTCCTCGTCGGGCTGGGTAGCGGGCGGGTCGAGGACCGGGCGGGTGGAAAGCTGTCTGGGGGGCGGGGGCATCTGGCTGGCGCTGAGGCGTTCGAGCATGCCGCCGCGATTTCGGACCGGCTGCATCGTCTGCCACTGTTGTGGCGTGATGCGGAAGTGCATGGTGTGGATGCGTTCGGTGGTCCAGAAGGCAGCGGTTTCCGGCGCCTCGCGGTCGTTGTCCTTCTTCTTCTCGGCGGCGTAAGCCAGGGAGGACAGGCCTGCGAGGAGCAGTGCGATGATGGCGAATATGACAGTTTGACGCATAAGTCGATGGAGAGCCATTGGTTGTCCAAACAGTGGTACGCGCTGGGGTGATGATGCGTTGAGGACGGGGAGGTTGAACCACGAAGTGACGAAACCAAGGCGGACTTGGTTGGCGAGAGGGGAGCGGCAAAGGTTGAAATGGGAATTGAGACATTTCGGGACATTTTGGGACATGCATGACGCGTAAGATTTTATTAAGCAGAGGTTTATGCGCCAGTGGGGGACTGAGCACAGCGCGTAGCGCGAATCGCGTATGGGGTGGTGCGGGTTCTGGGGCATGGGAGCACCGTGTTGGTTGGGATGGAGATTGGCCAGGGCGACGACTGGGGTCCCCCCGGGCTGGCCTGCGGGCGGGCAGGCGAGCGTGGGTACATATTAGAGTCACGTTAGGTATTTGTCAAGGGGATTCTGGTAGTCTTCAATGCTGATGGGCGATTGGGTGAGTGCGGCGGGTGCACATGGGCATCAGCCCAGGCAAGCCGACGGCGATGGGAAGCTGCGCATGCGGATGCTGGAAGGGGTGCGGGATGAACTGCTGAGCCTGGAGGTGTTCCAGACGGTGGCGGAGGCGCAAATGCAGGCGACGCGGTGGCGGCTGGAGTACAACCATCGGCGGCCGCATTCGAGCTTGGGGTACAAGACCCCGGCTGCGTTCGCCGCTTCGCTTGCCGAGCCGCCGAAAGCGGACTTCCTTCGTCCTGTCTACCCGTCCAACAGCGTCGCCAGCAGGTCGGCGTAGTAACTGATGATCAGGTCGGCCCCGGCTCGCTTGATCGCGGTCAGCGACTCCAGCACCGTGCGGTCCCGGTCGATCCATCCGTTGCGCCCGGCCGCCTCGATCATCGAGTATTCGCCGCTCACCTGGTACGCAACCAACGGCACGTTCACCCGCTGCCGCACCGCTGCGATGATATCCAGGTAAGCCCCCGCCGGCTTCACCATCACCATGTCCGCCCCCTGCTGCACATCCAGTGTCGCCTCCAGGATGGCCTCATCCACGCCCCGCGCCGGGTCCATCTGATAGCTCCGACGATCCCCGAAGGCCGGCGCGGAGTCCGCCGCATCTCGGAAAGGCCCGTAGAACGCGCTGGCGTACTTCACCGCATACGACAACACCGACACATCCGCGAAACCCGCCCCGTCCAATCCCCGCCGCAGCGCCCCGACCGTGCCATCCATCATGCCGCTGGGCGCGATCACCGCCGCCCCCGCCCGCGCGTGGTTAACTGCTTGCCGCACCAGCAGTTCGACCGTTTCATCGTTCTTCACAGTCGATCCATCGGCCGCCATCGGCCCGCAATGTCCGTGGCTGGTGTATTCGCAGAAACACAGATCCGTAATCCCCACCATCGGCAGTTTCGCTGCCGTCGCCCCCCGCAGAAGCCGGCACACCACGTTGTTTTCATCCAGCGCCGGCGTGCCGCGTTCATCCTTCTTGGCTCGATCGATCACCCCGAAGATCAGGTAACTCCTGAATCCCTTATCGGCCAGCGCCGCCAGCCACGGCACCGCCACATCCACCGATACCTGACAGACCCCCGGCATCGACCCCACCTCGCGCTTCACGCCCCGTCCCTCGGTCACGAACACCGGAACGATGATGTCGCTGCGCCGCAGGGCAACGCGCTGAAGCATCTGACGCATGGCCGGCATCAGTCGCAGCCGACGCGGGCGAACCAACAGGTCTATTTGAGGATCAGCCATCCCCTGATTATAGCGACCCCGCCTTCCGCCCACACGCCTGCCCCCGGCATCCCCTGTGGCTCCAGAGCGACTGGAGCCACAGAGGATGATTTTCCCGTCGCATCAATACTCGAACTTCTTCAAGCCGGGTTGTGGCTGCGGGTACATGCCGTTGGCATCAGGCATCACCGGCGCCGGCGAATCCTTCGTCAGCTTGTCCACGCCCGGAGCAAACTCGTGCTCGCAGTTCAGCATGTCCTGGAAGGTGACCTCCTTCCCGATATGCGCCGACATGCGGCCCATGCTCGTCACCAGGCTGGCCTCGACGCCACGTTTGGCCTCGTTGTAGGGCTTGTCATTGCGGATCGCGTCCATCAGGTCATCCCACTCGTTCTGGTACGGGTTGCTCCCGTCGGTCGACCGCCACAGCCTGTTCTGCGCCAACTGCGCCTGGCCCGTGTACGTGCTCGATGGCGCGCCGCAGTCTCCGCCGTTGGAGGCGACCGCCAGGCCCTTGCTGCCGTGCAGGTAGCTGGCGTACATGTCCTGGGTGCCGTTCATGCACCGGCCGTCAAACATCATCTTCGAACCGTCGGCGAAGGTGTACTCCGTGGCATAGGAGTCGAAATTCTGATCCACGTAGACCACGCCGTTGTTGCCCTGGCGATAGTGCCGCCCGCCCAGGCCCTGCACCTTCACCGGCCAAGCATTCTTCATCCAGCAGAGATGGTCAATGATGTGGATGTAGAAGTCGCTGAAGCAGCCGCCGCCGGCCCAAAGCAGACTGTGGAACCGCTGCACCTGGTAGTCCACTTCGCTGATGCCGGCTGGCTTGCGCGGCGACGCGAAGTACCCGACCGGCCCATGCATGCGGTACCCGCGCATCATGACAATCTCGCCGATCTCGCCATCCTGAACCCGCTTGTGGAGTTCCTGCAGCGAGCGGGCGTGTCGCGACATCAGGCCAACGCCCACCTTCAGCTTCTTGGCCTCGGACTCCTCCGCCAGCTTCAGCATGCGCTTGCTCGTCGGGCCGTCCGCAGTGATCGGTTTTTCCATGAAGACGTTCAGGCTCTTCTGGATCGCGTACTGGAAATGCACCCAGCGGAACGCCAGCGGCGTGGCGAAAATCGCCACATCGCCCGGCCTCAAGCAGTCCATCGCCTGCTTGTACGCGTCGAAGCCAACGAAACGCCGATCCGCAGGCACGTCCACCTGATCGGGCATCTGCTTGCTCAGGCTGCCATAGCTGCCGTTCAGGCGATGCTGATAAGCATCGGCCATCGCAACCAGCTTGATCGGGCCGCCCTTGGTCCGCAGGGCATCGAGCGCCGCGCCGCTACCGCGGCCGCCACAACCGATGAGGGCGAGGCGGATCTCCTCGCTCGCGGCGGCGTGCACGCTGGGAATGGCCACGCCCGCCAGGGTGGAAACGGCGGCCACCTGGCCCGTGGTCTTAATAAAAGATCGTCGAGAAGTGGATTGGGGCTGACTGCTGTTCATAAGGTAGTTTCCTTTCACCCCCTAATACTACCTCGCGATGCTGCGGTTGAAACACATCTTTCGGGTTTCCGGCGGCCGCCGAATCCCTGGCCTGGCCCTGTCCGAATCTCCGGACCACGGCGTGGCCAGGCCCCTGATCGGCATCCGCCATCGTCTCTTTATACGATGCGATGTTCCCGCCTCAGATGGGTGGCCATGTGGGCGTTCTTCACCAGCGAGCCGCACTCCGAGCAACGGGTCATGTCGCCGACAACGGTGGCGGCCGTACCGTGCGAGGCATGGCGGTGGGTCTGCACGGCTTCATCGGTCCTGAACCGCTTGCCGCACTCGGGGCAGGCATGCGTCTGGGATTCAGACGCGCATGCCTTCGCGGCCGGCACCGCCGGCATGCTGCTCTTCCGCTTCACATGGCCGGAGTTGCGCACCCCGCCTGCGGGCGAGTTGGCTTTACCGCCCCGCGATGCGACGCCGCGTCCGACAGGCTTCTTGCGCTCTTGCATCCGAAATCTCCGTTGACAGGTTTTCTGAGGCAGCAGGCCCAACAGCCTCATCGAGTCCGGCTGAGTCTACCCGATTCCCATCCCAAACCGGCGGGCTGGCCGCTTCCAACAACAGCGAAAGCGACACCTTCCGGCGTCGCTCGCTGCTGCAAATACGACATCTACAAACATTTAGCGGAGAGGGGGGGATTCGAACCCCCGGTACGGTTTAAGCCGCACACAGCATTTCCAGTGCTGCACCTTCAGCCACTCGGTCACCTCTCCAATGCCAGGCCCATTCAGGCTGACGGTCGCGGATTCTACGCGGAAGCGCCTCGTTGTTCCATAGCCTGCCAAGACACCTTGCCAGCGGGCGTGCCCGACGGACCACAAACCCATGCGACGTTGCGGTGAGACCGGTTGGGCATGGGCGGACCATCGCATGATGGAAACGGGATGGGTATGCTGTGTGCTTTGGGCACCATAAGGAGTTTCGGCATGAAAGTAGTGGCCTTCAATGGCAGTCCCCGTCCCGATGGCAACACGAGTATTCTGCTCAACCGCGTCCTTCAGCCACTCCAGGAGGAAGGCATCCAGACGGAGATCGTCCAACTGGGAGGGACCAACATCCACGGCTGTCATGCCTGCTATGGTTGCGCTAAGACCAAGAATGGTCGCTGCAACTTCGACGACGATATCGCCAATGCCTGCATCGCTAAGATCATCGACGCGGACGGCATCATCCTGGGTTCGCCGACCTATTTCGCCGACGTGACGCCCGAAACCAAGGCCCTGATCGATCGGGCAGGCTTCGTGACCCGCATGAGCGGCGACCTGCTCAAACGCAAGGTGGGAGCGGCGGTCATTGCCGTGCGAAGAGCGGGGGAGATCCATGCGTTCGATTCCGTCAATCACTTCTTCCTCCTCAGCCAGATGCTCATCCCCGGCTCATCCTACTGGAACATCGGCATCGGCTTGGACAAGGGCGATGTCAACAAGGATGAAGAAGGACTGCGGACAATGCGGGTGCTGGGGGAGAATATGGCGTGGTTGCTGAAGAAAGTGGGAGGGCAGGGAACCTGATATCTGCCACTACGTTCATTGTGGGTCTCGCTCGCTGCTCCTGTCGGCACATGAGATAACCGACGCATCGGGCATCACCCCCACGAACATCATTCCGCAGGGCACGTCAATGCTATCGCCACCGCAGGCATCGCGCAACGATACGGGCCGGTGGCCATCGAGCAGCGGCAGGTGGAATTGCGGGTGCCGGATGAGGAGCATCCGGGCGAGTATTACCAGATGACCCTGCTCCAGCCGCTGGGCTGGATCCAGCGGAATGGGGCGGAGGAAGGGGCATGGGTATACCTGTCGCTGCCGGAACTGGAGATCGCCGGGCAGGCCGAGGTTCTGGCCATCGCCCCCTGCCCGCCGATCGAAGGCGGCTACGGCAAGCTGGTCCTGGGGACGTTCACCCACCTCTCCCGCGACCTGGTCGAGGTGAAGCTGGCCGGCGCGGATGATCCGCTGCGGGTGACTCCCGGCCACCTGCTGTGGAGCCTGGATCGGGGCGGCTGGGTGTCGGCCGGCTCGCTGGAAACCGGCGAGCTTCTGGCGGGCGAAGCCGGGGCGGTTGCGGTAGAATACGTCCATAATGTTCCGGGTGAGGTCCGGACGTACAACCTGAGCGTCGAAGGCGACCACCGGTATCTGGTCGGCGAGCTGGGGGTGGTGGCGCATAATGCTGGGCCGTGCCCAAAGCGGGCACCGAACTTGCCACAATGGGCCAATGAGGGTTTGGACGATCTTGCGAGGTTTCGCCAAGAACTGGGACCAATTCCAGGTGGCGGCCAGGCCAACGGAGGTGTCATCGCCAGACTGGATGTCAATGGGCGTTCCTTTTATGGCGTTAACGCCCACGGGCAGCATGTGACACTGAGAGTAAATGCGGTCTCTGCGAGTCATGCGGAGTTGGATGCATTTCAGCAGGCGGCTAATGGCGGTGCTACGGGCACAACCGGGCGGCTATTTGTCGATACCCCCTTGTGCGACCCATGCGGGTTGTATGGTGGTGTCAAGTCGTTGGCAAGACAGATTGGCCTGCAGAGCCTTGAGATCATCACCCCGAATGGTGTGGTGCCGGTTTCTCTTTGACGCGGAGACAGTGATGTTTGTGAAGATACTGTCCGTCGATGACTGGCGTGAGAAAGTGAATTATGGCAAGAGTATCGATAATCCTACATGGCATGGGGTAGAACAAGCAATTGCGTCACTGGATGGGCGGCAGAGAACCATAGTGACGCTATCGGATGCGGCGGGCAGCCAGCACTATATGATTATTGCCGGCAAGCATGACGGTCGATTATTGGTCAATACGACAACGGATAACTGGAGCTTTTACAGCCTGATTGATCCGAGACGCTCCGACCGCAAGCAGTTGGTTTGCGTGGGTGGACAAGATGGGGAGTACGAAGACAGAAAGTTTGTGCCAGTGGATTGGGCCATTCAGGCGGCCAGGGAGTTCTTTGATACGGGTCAAAGAAAGGCTTCGCTAGACTGGATTAGCGAGTATGACTAGCCGCCACCTCCGGCATCGCTTACGGCGGCTGATCATCAAGCGCAATAAGAACATGAGGGCACCTTCGGCACAGCCACCGTGGTCTTTGGCCACGGTCTCCTTCGTGCGGCAGCCCACACCGCCCGCTTCTGCTTATTCCTCCATTTGACGGCAACCAGCCGGCCGGGCATGATGTGCAAACCAACAAAAAGGAGCGGATCGATGACTCTTCGCATGGGAAGGCTTTACCTGGGCTGCTGCCTGATCCTCGCCGGATTGGCATTGGCGGGCTGCGATAAGACCGAATCGGATAAGCCCCGTGACCCCGACCTGGCATCCAACAACGCCACCCCGGCCAAGCCCGCGGCTTCGCCCGAGGTCGCCGGGCAGTGGAAGGCGCAGATGGGCGATCCGGCGGCTTTCTCATCCACCATGCAGCTCGATCTGCGCGCTGATGGCACGGCCCACCTGACCAACACCATGACCCGCTCGGCCGCGCCCGGCCAGACCATCACCAACAAGGCCGAGGGACGCTGGTCGGCCCAGGGCAACCAGGTTACGCTCGAACTGGAGCGCAGCCCCGACGGCCGCCAGATCCCCCAGGATGAGCGGCATCTGGTGTTTACCTATTCGCCAGCCGACAAGACGCTGGCCGGCCCGGATGGGCCGACATTCAAGCGG
Source organism: uncultured Tepidisphaeraceae bacterium (assembly GCA_964570205.1). GTDB lineage: Bacteria > Planctomycetota > Phycisphaerae > Tepidisphaerales > Tepidisphaeraceae > CAZMXI01. Next base: position 13,300 of record CAZMXI010000054.1, on the reverse strand, counting down.
GTGGAATAGGGCGAGCCCGGCGGGCTACGGGGAAGGCCTCAATCTCCGACGAACAGCATTAGACGGTCCAGATGACCCTGCTCCAGCCGTTGAGCTGGGTCCAGCAGACGCAAGCCCAGGCCGGGGCGTGGGTGTACCTGTCGCTGCCGGAACTGGAGATCGCCGGCCAGGCCGAGGTTCTGGCCATCGCCCCCTGCCCGCCGATCGAGGGCGGCTACGCAAAGGTCGTGCTGGGCACGTTCGGCCCTTCGCTTCCGGTGCGGGAAGCCATTGAGGCCTCTGCTGACTTCTGCCGATCCCTCATCACGCCTAGCGGCGGCCATTGCTATTCGGTTAGCGGTTCCCGTCACAAGGATCGCCAGAGGACTCGCACCTCCAAGTCATCGAGCCATGCCCGGCATACCAACAAAAAACCCCATCCGGCGGGGATGGGGCGAAAGAGCGGGTGAAGGGAGTCGAACCCTCAACATCAGGCTTGGAAAGCCCGTACTCTGCCAATTGAGTTACACCCGCAACCACTTTCGGGGTCTATTTATACTCGACCTGCTTCCCCGATGGCAACCTGCCTCGACGCAGCACCCCCACTGCCTGAAATAAACACCTAGGCCTATCGACATGTCATCTGTGTGCGAGAACCAGAACAATTCCGCTGGAAGCCACCCAGCCAGGGTATGCCGATCCCGCGGCCGAAGGCGGCGTGAGCGCGTGCCGGCGCCACGCCGCCTCGCCCCGCCCCATGCTAAGTTCCTTGTGGCACAAGAGATGGCGTTTGCATCGGAAGGTCGTATCATGAATCCCCAAGACAGCAGAACTCCGACCCGCGCCGCCGACCGCCAGTATGCCCTGCGGTCGATGCGGCGCCGAATGGTCCGCGATCTTGAGCTGTATCTGAGTCACGCGCTCAACAACAAGGGCGAGCGCTGCCTGGTGCCGCAGCGTCAGATGAGCCGCGATCACCACCGCAGGCTGGAGGTTTCCGCCGCGTAGGACGCCTGAGCAAGCGTCGTGCCGCCAACCGGAGTCAGACCGTGTTGATTCTGCAAATCAAACAAGCTCAAGTGGCCATGGCCGATGGACGGCTTGACGAGGCCTTCGAGATCGTGTCCGCTGCCGACCTTCGAAGCCATCGCAAAGGACAGGAACTCGCCGGACGACTCGCCCGCGCCCTGCTCGAGCGCGGACGCAAGTTCCTTTCGAGCGGCCTGTTGCCCCAGGCCGGCGCTGACGCCGACAAAGCCGGCCGGCTTGCCGGCAACCTCCCCGAGATTGCAGAACTCCACGCTGCCGTCGTCGCCGCCATGGGCTGCCAGCATCGCGATGCCAATCAGCACGCGCACGTGCTTGCCGCGGCCCGCCAGCAGATCAACAACGGGTTCCTCACCGTCGGCCAGAAACTCCTCGCCGCCGTCAAGCCCGGCCATGGCGATGCGGCGATACTCGCCGGCGATGTCGAAGCCCGCCGTGCCCTGATCGATGCCGTCGCCACCAAAGTTGCCGCCGCTCTCGACGGCGACGACTGGGAAGCCGCCATCGACGAACTGTCGCGAATCCGCCCGGCCGAATGCTCCGATGCCCGTCTGCGGGAGATGATCCGCCGCACCAGCGACGTGCTCGGCCAGCGCATCCACGCCGCGATCCAGAATGGCCGGCTGGATCAAGCCGCCGTCTACCTGGCTCGCCTGCAACGGCTTCCCGAACAGAGCGTCGAGATGGAAGAGCTTCGCCGCGCTCTGGACCAGATGCGTCTGGCGTGGCGCTGCATCACCTCCGGTCAGCTTCGCCAAGCCGAGGAGATTCTCGCCCGCCTCGCCAACATCGCTACATCCGCTAACTGGATTCAGGATACGCTCAAGAACCTCCGTGAAGCGGCCGCCGCCTGGGATCAGCTCCGCACCGGCCCTCTTGGCCTGCTCGCCGATGTCGCCCATCACGACATGACACAGCCGATGCTCCACGCAACACGCCCACACGGGCAACCCGCGGCCCCGGCCGCCGAGCCCCGGCCGCACATCCCGTCCTTGCCCTCCATGGACGACTCGATCGATATACCCAGCCGGTTTGTCGTCCAGGTCGATGGCGTCGGCAGCTTCTATGTCGTCCGTGGCGATCATGTCACCGTCGGCCCGGTCAGCACCAGCCCGCCGCCTGACCTGCCGTTGCTCGCCGACGCCCATACGCCCCGACTCACCATCGAACGGCAGGAAGAAGACTATTTCCTTCGCTCGGGCCTTCCCATCAACGTCAACGCCCGCCCAACCAACGGCAGGCTGCTGGCCAACGGCGACGAAATCGCTCTTACGCCCCGCTGCCGCATGACTTTTCGTACACCGTCGCCCGCCAGCACATCAGCGGTCCTAGAATTGACCTCGGCCCGGCTGCCGAGGGGCGATGTTCGCCGCGCAATCCTGATGGACCGTGAGCTCATCATCGGCCCCGGGGCTGCGGCCCATATCCGGTGCGACGACCTGCCCGAGCCGGTTGTCCTGCACCTTCAAGGCAGCAAGCTTCGGTGCCGTGCCAGGGCCGTCGTTCAGGTCAACGGAACTGTCGGCGACGGCACGGGCATCGGCCTGGGCTGCCGCGTAAGCGTCGGCGATCTGAGTTTCACTGTGGTCCAGGGGTGACTTAACGCAACTGTCGGGGACGACCATGGCCGCATTCCGTTACAAATATGGCGATCGACCGCTTGAGGGATACACCATCCAGCGCGCCGCCGGCCGCGGCGGCTTCGGCGAAGTCTATTACGCCCTCGCCGATTCCGGCCGCGAGGTCGCCCTCAAGGTCATTCAGGGCTACGAGCAGATCGAGCTGCGCGGCGTCAGCCAGTGCATGAACCTCAAGAGCCCACACCTTGTCACCATTTTCGACGTCCGCCGCAATGACGAAGGAACACCCTTCATTATCATGGAATTCGTCAGCGGCCCGAGCCTGCGGGAACTGCTGGATCAGTCGCCCGGCGGCCTTGGCGAACAGAAGGCCGCCTTCTTCCTCCGCGAGATCGGCAAAGGTCTGCAATACCTCCACGATTGCGGCATCGTCCACCGCGACCTCAAGCCCGGCAACATCTTCTTTGAAAATGGCTACGCAAAGATCGGCGACTATGGCCTTAGCAAGGCGATGGCCGCCTCCGTCCATTCCGGCCAGACCATCACCGTCGGCACCGTCCACTACATGGCGCCCGAGGTCGGCATGGGGCGATACGACAAGTCGATCGACATCTACGCCATGGGGGCGATGCTGTACGAGCTGATCACCGGCACGGTGCCCTACCTCGGCGGCAGCCCCGCTGAGATCCTCATGAAGCACATGACCGCCGAGGTGATCGTTTCGGGGATTTCCGAGCCATTCGCCTCGGTGATTAAGAAAGCCATGGCGAAGGACCCGGAACAGAGATTTCAGAGCGTGCAGGAAATGGTCGAGGCGGTTTTCGGCGCTGAGCATGTTCGCAATTCCGTCTCCGCTTTCTCGCCAGTCGACCTGAGCATGGTCGCCCAGCGCGTCGCCCAGCAGGTCGGGGCGGGCGTCGCCGTCGGGGTCGGCGGTTCCAGCGCCATGCCCAAAGAGAACATTCCCGGCCCCGATGCCCCTCCCACCGACTTCTGGCAGGGCATCGGCCAATGGGCCGACCGCGTCAGCGGCGGCCTCGCCGATTTTGGCGACCGCATGGCCGACGCCGGCGCCCGTCTGGCTAACGGCGGACACGGCCCCGCCGGCCAGCCCCTTTATGCCGCCATCCCGGGCGAAATGGGCGACCCCGCCGCGGATCCCCTGCCCCTCCGCCACCGCCGGCTTCTCGTCCTGCTGATCGCTGCGGTTTTCAGCAGTGCAATTGGCATCCTCAGCCTCGGCGACAACGACACCGCCCTCGCGTGTGGCTTCTTCGCCGCCACGGCCATCCTCGGCATCACCGCGGGCATGCGCATCACACGTCGCAAACTCCTGCCGAGGCTGGCCCATGAGCGAGGCGGACTTGAACGCCTCGCTACCGGCGGCGTCGCCATCGTGTTCTGCATCCTGTGCAGCGCCTTGTTCGTGGCCATGGCCGAGGGGCCGGGCTCTGACGAGATCATCGGACGCCTGTTCATATCCTGGATCGCCATCGCCGTCCCCCTCTTTGTCCTGGACTGGCGGAAAGCCACCGCGCCGGGGCGGGAACAGCGCGTTTCCTTTCCCCTCGCCTGTGGCGCCGCGCTTCTGGCGCTGCTGGCATCCCTGATCTTCAGCGGTCTCCCCCAAGTCACGTTCGGCGTCCTCGCCGGCGCCTCGCTGGCCATCCAGGTTGCCAGCCCCTGGGATCCCTTCGCGTCACGACGCCAGGCCGGCGCTCCGCGGCGAGATCAATCCCCCAAGGGCGCCTCGCCCCCTCCCCTGCCCCGCGGCGATGGCAGAATGGCTCCGACCGGTGCGCCCGTGCGCCGCGCAACCCCGGCCCCGTCTTCCGCCTTGGCTTCAACAGCTTTCGCCATGCCTATCCCAAACGCCCTGCGCATCGGCTGGATCATCGCCCTGGTGATCTCGTTCTCCACCGGCCTGGTCATGCTCTGCGCGCCCGGCGCCGACAATTTCGGCGCCGAGGATGAAAGCTTACTGATCGGCTTCGGCATCGGCCTGATCCTCCTGGCGATACTCTGTTTCCGCCGCGCCACCGAGAAGTCGTTCCGCGGCTGGTGGCCAGGCGTCATCCGCCCCCTGCTCCGCTGGGCCTGCATTCAGTCGATCATCGCAAGCGGCATGCTCTGGGGCAATGCCCGCCTCGACGGCGAAGAGGAACTCATCGCCCTCTTCTTCATCATCCTGCCTTCGGTCGCCCTGATCACCAGCTTCCTGCTTCGCGCGCCTCTGGATTCGCCCGCCGCACCGGTCCTGGCCACCCCGGCCGCCCCGCCGCCGCCGTCGCCCGCCGACCTGACGTTGCCCATGGGCCCGCCTCGCTCCGAACCGGGAACCCTCCCGGTGACGCCGCCCCCGGCCGCTCCATGCACCATCGCGCCCCAGACCATGCCCAGCATGGCCTCCTCGCTTCGGCCCCGACCGCCACTGAACATCGGCCGGGTGGTCGCCGGAACCGTCGCAACGTTCCTGCTGGCTCTTTCCTTCATTCCCGCGTCTGCGATGGTGATCGACCTGCCCGATTTGATCACCGCAGGCGTGCTCGATCAGACTCCCGGCGATCTCAGCCAGAGTTTCCCACCCTCCTGGCCAACCCTCATGGAACTGGCAATGCAGATCGTAACCTACGTCCTGCTCCTGTTCGCCGCCGGTTTGTCGATGCTGGCTCGCCGCGGCGATGGCCCCACCCATATGCTTCGCGCCACCTTCGGCATCCTGGGCTTTGCCGCCGCCGTGCTCCTGTTTGATGCGGCCCTTAACGTCCCCTGGCAGCATGCCGTCGAGCAGGCCGGCCGAGAACGCGCCATCGAGTACTACCTCCAAAACGCTGTCCGCGCACCGGCCGCCATCGGCGCAACCCTCCTGCTGGCAGCCATGGTCCTGTTCCTCTGGCCCGCCGCGCGTGCCAATGCCCTTGTCGACGCAAAGGAGGCCGGCCATGCTGCTCGCTGAGTACCAACAGTCTTACAGCGGTCTGGTGTTCTTCGTGCTCGTCGCGGCGGTGGTGTTCGCGATCCTGCTGTTTCTCGCTGTGCGCAAGCACTGGACCGCGCTCGCCGTCATCGCGACTCTGCTGATTGCCGCCTTGTTGTTCGTCCGCTCGGAACCGGTCGCGACACGCCAGACGGCAATCACCCCCAACCGACAGTACACGACCGACGCCATGACCACCGCCCGCGCCGATTTCCCTCCGGTCCACCAGGGCGTGCCCGAGCCGGATGTCCATCATTCCGTCGACGGCGCCGCCCGCAGCCTGGCTCGCCAATGGGACATCCCCCGCGCCAGTCAGCAGGCAAACCGTGAGAGCCCGATCCCCATCCGAGTGGATGGCGACGTGCCATCCGAAGCGATCAACGCGTTCATCAGCCAACTCCGCGATCGCTTTCGCCAGAACCGCATCGACCGCGCCTCCCACGCCGCCACTCGCCCTTCAGACGAAATCTGGATCCGCCTGGATGATGATCAGCCGACGCGGCCTGGTCAGGATGCGCTTCGCCTCACAACCCTGGGTCCTGGCAATCAGCAGTCGAACCGGGTCGCGTTCTTCGTCAACAAGCCCTGGATGGAGTATCCCGACGACGTCTTCCCCGGCCGCCCCGGCCAGACTCTGCGCGTCGTCACATCCGTTTCCAGAGCCTCCACCGCCCACATCGCCCAGATCGATGCCCGCGAGCGGATCCACCAGATGTACCTGGGCCTCGTCCGCAGCGCCATCCGACCCCAGCACCTACGGAGTTTTGGTCCAATCGACGAGCGATGGCTCGACAGCCAGGTCCGCAGCGAGCTAATGCGCCGCGGCTCGTTCATTCAGGATGATTTCTCCCAGCGATTCACACATGGCTCAGTCGGGTATTACCGCCACTCGGTTCTCGTCGATTTCTCAGACCGCAACATCAATGCGATAGCCGATCAGATCATGGCGCTTGCCGCTGAACGCCGGAACATCGGGCGGCAGAGCATCCTTGCCAGCATCCTGTCCATCGGCGTCCTTACCTTGATGACCTGGCTGCTTTACCTCCTTGTGAACCACCTCACCCGCGGCTACTTCACATGGTCTCTTCTTCTGGCCGCCATAGTCATCGGCCTGGCAGGCAGCCTTCTGGTGCTTCTGGCCCTCGATTTTGCGTAACGCGGTTGGGGCCTTTACCCCCCGAACCCCATGCGGGTATGCTTTGGGGCGATGGGTGAGCCAACACAAGCTGAACAGTACCTCGTGGAGCGCATACGCCGCGGCGACGCTGAAAGCTGGCAACAGCTCGTCACCCGATTTCAGGGCCGCCTCCTCGCGTTTGCCCGAAGCCGCGCCATCAACGCCGCCGATGCCGAAGACGTCGTCCAGGACACCTTCGTACAGTTCCTGAGGGGCGTTGCGGCCTATCGCCAGGAAGCCAGCCTCGAAACCTATCTCTTCATGATCCTTCGCCGCCGCGTGATCGACCTGCTCCGCGGCCGCCGCGTCAATGTCTGCCAGCTTCAGGACAGTGTGTCCGGCGATTCATCCCCGACCGGACCAACACTCGATCAACTCGCCGCCGACGATCCCACCGCCAGCGCCTACGCCCGCCGGGATGAGCAGCTTGACCGCGAGCGCGACGCCCTTGCCCAATCCCTCGCCGAAATGGTCCGCGCCCTGAAGGAAGCCGAGGACTTCCGCGACCTGAAGATCATGGAGATGCTCTTCTACGCCCAGCTCCGCAACAAGGACATCGCCCCGCAGGTCGGCGTCGACGAGAAGAACGTCGCGCTCATCAAGCACCGCTGGCTCAAGTCCCTGCGTGAAAAGGTCGCGATGCGCCTGAAGGAAACCGATGTCTCCGCCATCGAAACCGAAGGCTGCGCCGACTCCCTCCTCACCGAAATCTGGGAAGAGCAACGACTGAGCTGCCCCAAACGCAGCACCGTCGGACGATTCCTCCTCGGCACCCTCGACCAGCCCTGGCATGACTACGTGGATTTCCACATCAACCGCCTCGGCTGCCGTTTCTGCAGAGCCAATCTGGAAGACCTCCAATCACAGTCCGTCGAGGCCCCCCGCGCGCTTCGCGACAAGCTGATGCAGTCAACCGTCGGCTTCTTCCGCAAATGACTCTCGAAAGGGCAGATATGCGCACAAGGATATCCCGTCGGGCCATGCTGGCCTCTTCAGCGGCTGCGGCCGCCGTCACGATCGTGCCCCGCCATGTCCTCGGCCAAGGCCAGACTCCCCCCAGCGAGAAGCTCAACATCGCCTCCATCGGCGCTGGCGGCCGGGCCCTCGATGACCTCGATGGCCTCAAGAGCGAGAACATCGTCGCCCTTTGCGATGTCGATCTCAACGCCGCTGCCGCCGCCTTCAAGCGTTTCCCGCAGGCCAGGCGATACCGCGATTTCCGCCAGATGCTCGCTGACATGGACAGGCAGATCGACGCCGTCCTGGTCGCCGCGCCCGACCACATCCACGCCCCCGCGTCCATGGCGGCCATCAAACTCGGCAAACACGTCTACTGCGAGAAACCCCTCACCCGAACCGTTCACGAGGCCCGCGCCCTCAGCAACGCCGCCAAGCAGAAACGCGTCGTCACCCAGATGGGCAACCAGGGCATGGAGTTCGAGGGCAACCGCCTCATCAATGAGTGGATCTCGGCCGGTGCCATCGGCCAGGTTCGCGAGGTCCACGCCTGGTCCGACCGCCCTACTCACAAGGGTGCCCGCCAGCTCTATTGGGCCCAGGGCATCGAACGACCCCGGCAGACACCCCCTGTCCCGGCGCATCTCGACTGGGACCTTTGGCTCGGCCCCGCGCCCTACCGCCCCTATCACCCGGCCTACGTTCCCTTCGCCTGGCGCGGCTGGTGGGATTTCGGCTCCGGAGGCCTCGGCGACATGGGCATCCACAACATCGCTCCCATCTTCTCCGCCCTCAAGCTCGGCGCGCCGACCAGCGTCAGCGCCAGCTCAACCCCCGTGTACGAAGAGACTCTCCCCCTCGCCTCGGTCGTCCATTACGACTTCCCCGCCCGCGGCGACATGCCCCCCGTCACGCTCCACTGGTACGATGGCGGCCTGCTCCCGCCCCGACCCGCTGAACTCGAGATCGGCCGCGAGCTCAACAAGGAGGATGGCGTCCTTTTCGCCGGCGACGAAGGAATGCTCCTCGTCGATGGCTGGGGCGGCCACAGCCCTCGCCTCATCCCGGAAGCCAAGATGCAGGCATTTCAGCGCCCGCCCAGAACTCTCCCCCGCTCCATCGGGCATTACAGGGAGTGGATCGAGGCCGCCAAGGGCAACAAGAACGTCAAGCCGCGGTCCGATTTCGCCGATTTCGCAGGCCCCCTCACTGAAGCCGTCCTCCTCGGCACCGTCAGCGTCCGCCTCGGCGGCCGGAAACTCCTCTGGGACAGCCCCAACCTCAAGGTCACCAACGTCCCCGAGGCCAACAAACTCCTTCATTACGAGTATCGCCAGGGCTGGACCCTGTAAGCGCGGCGCATCCCCTTCACCTCAGCCGTAGAAAACCGTTCTCGGTGAAGCTCTTGGCCGCTTCGGCATGTTGAAGCTGTCCCGTGCAGATGATCAGATGATTCACGATCAGCACCACGTCCGCCGTGAATCGGTCCCTGCACCGGCACGAATCATCCTCCAGCATGAACGACACACACTTGAGCCTCTCGCATTTCGCCATAATCTGCGGCGCATCAAATGTCGTCGGCTGCCGGTGCGCAAAGTCGTTGCGGATCTCCCGGATCAGGTTGATGTCATGATACACATCCGCACCGAGCAACCCGATGCAATGCGCCATGTGCGTCCGCGCCCCGAAGGACTCCAGCGGCCGGCCGATGCCGCACAGCTTGCTCACCGCCTCGTCATCGTTGATCAACGCCGCCCGGATCATCACGTCCAGGACATCATCCAGAAACGCCGCCGCCAGCAGCGCCACGCCGCGGTCCGATTCATGTTCCAAGTCCGCCACCAGGCGCGTGACGTCCTCCGTCAGGTTCGGCAGAGTCTGTAAGCCCTTCTTACGCATATGGGTGGCTCTGCTGACAGTATACGCCACGTCCACCAGCTCCCCGGCCTGTCTCCATAGACGACACCACTCACAATTCTGTCACATCGAGGCCCATGGATTCGGCAATCAGCTCCGCAATGTGACACACCCGCGTCGGAACGTTTCGCCTATGGCACGATCCCGCGATGTTCAAGCTGCAACCAACGTCATTGCTTATGGTTACGTCTGCGCCGGCCGCCGCGATGTGATACGCCTTGTCCTCCACGATCGCCGAACTGATCGCCGGATACTTCACCGCGAATGTCCCCCCAAATCCACAGCACTGCTCCGCCTGCTCCATCGGCCGATACTCCACATTCCGCATCTCCTGGATCAGCCGCAATGTGTCGTCCTTCGCCCCAAGCCCACGCAGGTGACAGTTGTGGTGATACGTCACCTTCGTCACTCTGGGCAGCTTGAACTGGAAGAAATCGACCTTCAGCACCTTCTCCAGAAACTCCACAAACTCATATGTCCCACGACAGAGCTTCCGTAAACCGTGTTCATACGCATGATCCCCCTCCAGCAGCTTGGGAAAGTGCTTACGCACCATCACGCAGCAACTCGCGCTCGGCGTCACCACGTATTCGTACGGCTCGAAAATGCCGACCATTCGCTTTGCCAACTCACGGGCACTCTCTTCATAGCCATCGTTGAGAAACGGCTGCCCGCAGCATGTCTGCTCGGCCGGGAAATGCACCACGCATCCGAAATGCTCCAGAATCTTTGTAACTGCAATCCCAACCGTGGGATAGAATTGGTCATTCAGACACGTGATGAACAACGCCACTTCTTTGTCCATAACGCCCATCTTCCAGGCTTTGCCGTGCCTTTGCCTCAACCGCCGTCCACACGTTACACTATTCGCCACGGTTACGCTTTACAAGGAAACGAGTTGGAGATGCCCGCAGGAAGCCCCGATTTGACCAATCCATGGAGCGCCCATTGGTGCTGGACCCGCAAGTTCCTCAGCCGCCCGTGGAATCATTATGCCTGCTTCCGCCGCGCCGTCGATTTGCCCGTCAAGCCGACGATCGCCATCGCCCGCATCTCCGCCGACGCCCGGTACACCCTGTTCATCAATGGCCGCCACATCCATCAGGGTCCCGCCCGGTCTTATCCCGATCGCCAGTCTTTCGACCGCCTCGACATCGCAACATTCCTTGACGTTGGTCCCAATACGATCTGCGCCATCGTCCACCAGTACGGCGTCCCCACATTCCAGAGCGTCTACCGCGACGCCAGCGGCTTCCTCTTCGACTGCAGCATCGAAGCCGATGGCAAGAACCACCCCGTCCACACGCCGGATGGATGGATGTGTTCCACCTCACAAAGCTGGCGGCGCGACGTATCGCGCCTGTCCATCGCGCTTGGCTTTCAGGAGCATTTCGACGCCGACCGCGAACCGGCACAATGGATGGCCCCGCACTTCCAACCCACTACTGAAACCGGCTGGACCGCCCCGGTCGATCTCGGCCCGGTCGGCTCGCCGCCCTGGCTCGTTATGGAGCCTCGCGGCGTCCCCCACCTCACGGACCACATCGAGCCCTTCGCCGCCATCACCGCCCAGTTCACGGGCGAGAACAGCCGGGGCTACAAGATCGCCGACGATGTCTATCATCTGCTCCTTCAGGAGGACCGCAAGAAGGACAAGAACCTTCTGGAAAACCCCGACGCCATGCTCCGCCCCGATGAGTCTGCCACGACCATCGCCCCCCGCCCTGACGGCTCCTACGTCATGGCCGTCCTTGACCTCGGCCAGACCCGCGCCGGCCACATCATCCTCGATATTGCCGAAGCCGCCGGCGATGAGATCATCGACATCATCTACGCTGAAGATGTGGACAAGTCCGGCGCCCCGGTCATCCTTGGCGCCCCTTCGCCCGACGCCAACGAGGAAGCCACCGCCGACCGATACCGTTGCCGCCCCGGCCCTCAGCGATGGGAACCCTTTGCTTTCAAAGGCATGCGCTACGCCGCCCTGGCCTTCCGCAACCTCTCCGTCCCCTTGAAGATCCGACAGGTCGCCCTCCGCCAAGTTCATGCCGCCCTCAGGGATCTCGGCAGCTTCCAGTGCAGCGATGACATGCTGAATCGCATCTGGCTCATCGGCCGGGAAACTCAGCGAAACTGCATGTTCGACGCCTATGTCGACTGCCCCTGGCGCGAGCAGGCCCAATGGTGGGGCGACGCCCGCGTCCAGTTCCGCACGAACGCCTATACCTTCGCCGACGTGTCCCTTCTCGAGCGGGGCATTCGCCAGGTCGCCCAGTCGCAGGCCCCCGACGGCTCGCTCCACGCCCACCCCCCGGCCGACAGCCCTCGCCATCGCCTCCCCGACTACATGATGACCTGGGTTGGCACCCTATGGGACCACTACTTTCACACCGGCCGCACCACCCTGCTCCACGAGTGCCTGCCCGTCATGCACCGCCTGTTCGATTTCTTCGCCGCTCACGAGGCCGCCGATGGCCTCATCGGCAACTTCGACGCCTTCTGCGTCTTCCTCGATTGGCAGAATCTTCACCGCGGCAATTTCAGCGGCCCGCTCAACATGATGTATCTCCAGGCCCTCCGCTGGGCCGCCGCCATCTGCGAAGTCCTCGAACTGCAAGAGCCTGCCATCCGCTACGGCGAAAAGGCCGGCGCCGTCGCCGCCGCCATCATCCAGCGCTTCTGGGACCCCAAGTCCAGGTTCTGGCGCGACGGTTTCGATCCGTCGGTCAGGAAACAACCTGACACCACCAGCCAGCACGTCAACGCCCTCGCCATGCTGCTGCGCCTGAAGCCCGAGGCCCACACCACCCTCGTCCGCGATGTGCTTCTCAAGGCATCCGGCGCCCGTAAGTCCAGAATCCTCCCCGCAAGTCCTTTCTTCTCGGCCTTCGTGCTCGACGCCATCTTCGAGGCCGGCTGCCGCGAGGAAGGCATCGAGTTCATCCACGAAAAATGGGGCGCGATGGTCAAGCAGGGCGCCACCACCTTCTGGGAAGACTGGGAACCCGAAAAACGCAGCCGCTGCCACGCCGCCAGCGCTGGAAGCAGGTGCGTATCGCCCCGTTCCCCTGGAAGCTGGAATATGCACGCGGCGTCGTCCCGTCACCCCTCGGCAACATCCGCGTCGAATGGGAACGCGCTGGCGACGACCAGCTCGCCGTCCGCGTCGATCTCCCCCACGACATGGAGGCCGAATTCATCGGCCCGCTGGGCGAGATCCGCACCCTCTCCGAGGGCGCCCACGAATTCCACACCTGATCTCCGCGCCGCCCGCAACCGCATCCGCTATCCCGGCCACACCCGCAGCATCACCGTGCCATGCCGCGGAATCTCGAAACGCAGCCCCTCCGCACCAGGCCGAATGTCCTCTTGCCGCCACACATCCCGCACGCGGCCGATCTTCTCCACCCCCGCCACCTTCGCATCCAGCGCCATTGTCGTCGGCTTGACCCCCAGGTTGAACAGCCCCACCGCCTTCGATCCATCCTCCATATCCTTCACCAGCAAAAGCTGCGTCGTGCTCTGCATCGCGATGCGCGCCTGCCTGCCCAAGGCATCCTGGTCAATCTCGATCACCTCGGAATTGCACAGAATTCCCAGCGTAAACGCATCCAGCCTCGTCATGTCCCCCGAGAACACGAGCGGCGCTGCCATCAGCGACCACAT
>CAZMXI010000053.1:26076-27569 GCA_964570205.1 uncultured Tepidisphaeraceae bacterium | reverse complement strand
GATCCCGGGGGTCAATTCGGAAAATCTGGCGGCGGCCATCCGGAAACAGGAGCAGCAGGAAGTGATGTACATCGCCGATTTCGATGCCATTTCGGACCGGCTGCTTGCCCTCGCCCGGCCTGGCGACGTAATCACCGTGCATGCCGGTATTTACCGCGAGCGCATCAACCCGCCGCGAGGAGGCGATTCCCACGCCAGAAGGATCGTCTATCAGGCGGCGCCGGGCGAAACGGTTGAGATCAGGGGCTCGGAAGAGGTCAAAGGCTGGATCAAGGTCCAAGGCAACGTCTGGAAAGCGACATTGCCCAATTCGCTCTTCGGTGGTTTCAATCCGTACAGCGACCGCATCCGCGGCGATTGGTTTGATCCCAGAGGACGGGAACATCACACCGGCGCGGTTTATCTGAACGGACAATGGCTCATCGAAGCAACCAAGCTGGAAGAGCTGATGATGCCCGTGGGCACCGCGCCGGCGTGGCTTGGCCGTGCTGGCCAGCAGTACCTGCTGAATGTCGCATGGCTGCGGGCTGGCAGGGGCGCAGGCGCCGCCGGGAGGATTCCTGCCACTGGTTCTTCGGCCAGAAACGGGACCCGGAACGCCGCCTGCTCCGAAGGCGGCCAGTGCATCGGCTGGATCGAGCACGGGCACTGGGTTCGCTACGACCGAGTGGATTTTGGCGATCGCACCGATGAGATCGAGATTCGCGGGGCGTCGGAAGCGGACGGCGGCACGATCGAGATCCGGCTGGGTGGCCCTGACGGGGAGCTTCTGGGCGCCTGCACGGTCCCGAACACCGGCGGCTGGCAATCATGGTCGTCGTTCCAGGCGAAGATCAAGCCCGTCAGCGGGGTCAAGTCGCTGTGCCTCGTTTTCAAGCGTTCCAGAGCTGATGCGCTGGATGCCGGGCTGTGGTTCGCCAAGGTGGATGCGGCGACCACCACCCTCTGGGCGCAGTTTCCGGACGTGGACCCCAATGAGCATCTGGTCGAGATCAACGTGCGGCGCACCGTATTCTACCCAGACAAGCCCCACCGCGACTATATCACGGTGCGAGGCTTTGCCCTGCGGCATGGGGCCACGCCCTGGGCGCCGCCCACGGCCGAGCAGATTGGCCTGATCGGAACGCACTGGAGCAAGGGTTGGATCATCGAGAACAACGTGGTGAGTCACTCAACCTGCTCTGGCATCGCGCTGGGCAAGCATGGCGACGAATTTGACAACACGTCGGCCAACACGGCCGAGGGGTACGTCAAGACCATTGAGCGCGGCTTGAAGCGGGGCTGGAATCGCGACACGATCGGAACCCACATCGTCCGCAATAACACGGTTTCGCATTGCGAACAGGCCGGCATCGTCGGCAGTCTCGGGCCGATCTTCTGTCTGGTGACCGGCAACACGATCCACGATATCCACGTCCGCCGGCTGTTCGGCGGCGCCGAGATGGCCGGCATCAAGTTCCACGCCGCGATCGACACTGAGATCAGCCACAACC
>CAZMXI010000053.1:23510-26066 GCA_964570205.1 uncultured Tepidisphaeraceae bacterium | reverse complement strand
ACCACATCTACCGGACATGCCAGGGCCTCTGGCTGGACTGGATGGCGCAGGGAACGCGCGTCTCGGGAAACCTGCTCCACGACAACGCCTGGCAGGATGTGTTTGTCGAGGTGAACCACGGACCGTTCCTTTTCGACAACAACCTGCTGCTGTCCCGGACCAGCCTGCTGAATATGTCCGAGGGCGGCGCTTACGCCCATAACCTGTTCGCCGGCCGGATCGTCCTTCGCCCCGAATTGAGCCGCGCCACGCCGTTCCATCCAGCGCACACAACCGAAATCGCGGGGCTGCGGAACATCGTTGGGGGAGACGACCGCTACTACAACAACATCGTCGCCGGTCCTGAGGGGCTTTCCGGTTACGACGTCGCGAAGCTCCCTGTCCGGATGGGCGGCAATGTCTTCCTAAAGGGCGCCAAACCATCGAAGCACGAGAGAGCCCCCTTGGTCAAGGCGGATGTTGATCCTTCGGTCAGAGTAATAGAGAAACCCGATGGCTGGCATCTTGATCTGACTCTCGACAGCGGGTGGGAGGCCGATCAACCTCGCTCGCTGGTAACCACCGAGCTCTTGGGCAGAGCGGCCGTTCCCAACCTCACGTACCAGCGCCCGGACGGCGCTCCGATTCGGGTGGCGAGCGATTATCTGGGCAAGAAGCGCAGCCCGACCGATCCCACGCCGGGGCCCTTTGAGCGTCCAGGCGCCGGAAAGGTCACCGTCAAGGTGCGATAGGATCGCTCAGCCGCCACCCCTGGTTGGCGTCACGCCTGTCATACGTCAGCCCGACCGACCCATTTGCCGGCGCCATCACTGTGCCGCACGGGTTCCGGGTGTGCTATTCCGAGTCGGCTGGTTGGTGCGCCGGGCGCGAAGCGGCCAGTTGGGGTCCTCCTTGTGGGCGGCCTTCAGGATGGCAGTGGCCTTCGCGACAAGGTCCGGCTGTTGAGCGGCGAGGTTTTGGGTCTCCCCGACATCGTCACGGAGGTTGTATAGTTCAATAGCGGCCGCGGGGCCGTTCCTGACGGCCTTCCAGTCGCCGAATCGCGCTGCCTGGATCGACTGGGCCTCGTGCAATTCCCAATAGAAGTAGTTGCGTCTGGGGGCCGAACCGCCCTTGAGCATCGGAACCAAGGAGTGGCCGTCGGGTGTGAATCCGACGGGGATGGATGCGCCGGCGAGATCAGCGGCGGTGGGCAGGAAATCCCAGAACGCCCAAGGTTCATCGCACACACGCCCGGCCGGCACCGCGCCCGGCCGTCGGGCGATGGCGGCCTGGCGAAGCGCGCCTTCGTACATGCCTCGCTTGTAGCCGCGCAGGCCGCGAGACTGTTTAAAGAGGCGGCCGATTTCCGAGGTTGGCGCGAAGGAAGAACCATTGTCGCCCGCCATGATGACGAGGGTGTTGTCATCCAGCCCCAGCTCCTTAAGCCGCTGGAGCAACCGGCCGACGTCGCTGTCGAGGCGGCTAACCATGGCGGCGTAGGTCTTCTGGAGCTTGCTCCAGGGGCGGTCGGCGTACTGGCCGACATCGTCGATTTCGTATTGCCCGTGAGGCAGGGTGATCGAATAGAAGAGGAAGAAGGGGCGATTCTTGTTGCTGGTGATCCAATTGAGGGTTTCGCGGGCGATGAGTTCCTGGGCATAGGTCTTCCCGACGGTCTTTCCGTCATTGCCCGGCAGATTAAAACGCTTTTCGTCGTTATAGAGATACGTGGGGAAGTAGCTGTGGGCGTGGCGTTGGCAGTTGTAGCCGAAGAAGTGGTCGAAGCCGACCTTCAGGGGGCTGCCGGTGGTGTCGAACATGCCCATGCCCCATTTACCGATGCACGCGGTGGCATAGCCCGCGGCCTTCAGGACCTGGGCGACAGTGAGGGTGCCGGCCGGAAGGGGCATCTGCCCTTCCGGCTGGATTTCACGATTGGCGCGGATGGGACAATGTCCGGAGTGCAGGCCCGTCATGAGAGAGCTTCGCGACGGGGCGCATACGCTGGTGCCGCAGTAGGCCTGCGTGAAGCGGGTACCCTGGGCGGCCATGCCGTCAAGGTTGGGCGTCTTGATGAGCTCCTGGCCATAGCAGCCGACATCGCCCTGGGCGAGGTCATCGCTGAGGATGAAGATGATGTTGGGCTTACGCGGCGCGGCAGCGCGGGCGCGAGTGGAGAAAGATGCCAGGGAAGCGCTTGCGGCAAGCTGAAGGAAATGTCGGCGGTGCATATTCGGATGGCTCCTGCTTGCATTACATCGCTCATCGGCCGCCGTTTTCCGCCGAATCGGTTCCCATCAGCCGGCCCACAATGATCAGAGCACCGGGATTGGCTGGCAGGGTCAGTCGTTCGCCTTTTCGGAGAGTCGCAGATTTCACTTCCTTGCCTGTAAGCGGATCAAAAGCGGTGAATTGCACGTGGTGCCGCGCCTCCAACTCCAGGCCGGCCGGGCGGATACGCGGGATCTTTTGGATTCGCAGTCGTCCTATCTTTCGGCGCGCAATGCGCTTTCGAGGGCAATCGTCAGTTATCTGAACAACACCCTGGATTTCCTGCAGAGTGCGGAAATGCTG
>CAZMXI010000053.1:0-23500 GCA_964570205.1 uncultured Tepidisphaeraceae bacterium | reverse complement strand
CGATCACCCTTTCGGCTGCCTGTGTTTCGCACGCACCCATCCCGCGCGGCTTTCACCTCAGGCCAGTACCGGTTGGCCTGCCCGCCGGCGAAGACCGTGAACGGCGCCCGCTCGCCCTTGCCGTCATTGCGCTGCCAGTTGGGCAAGTCGCCGGGAAGCAGCCGCATGATGTGCCCGAAGCCAGCGATTCCGGGCATGGCTTCAAAGCGACTCTTCCCAAAGACGCCCGCTTCGCTGTGAAACACGTACATGGGCATCCGTGCCGCGTAGGCAAATGCCGCCGCCATGACCAGCCGAACCGGCTCCGTTTCGGCATTCACCGACGAACCCGGCCCGATCGGCTCATTGCTGCTGACCGGCGGCAGGCCGGGCAGATCGGCGAATTCCCAGCAGTCGTAAACGGGTCGCCAGCCGTCATCGGTGCGGCGATCGCGGCTGAAATGCCAGGTCGCCAGGTCGGCGGCCGAGCCGGCGTAGACCTGCTCGAACCCCTTGGTCTTCCCCAGCTCCGGCCAGTCGTGGTTGGACGTGATGGCCACCGGAATCCCGGTCCGGCCGTCCAGGTACTTGGCGAATTCCCGCAGTTCGGCGACACCCTCATCGCCCGGGAAGCCGTTCTGCCAGGCCTCGTTGGCCACTTCAAGCATGATGACCTTGTGCTCCCGGCCGGGCACCACATCCTCCAGGAGCTTTCGCATGTGCTCGATGCGAGCGGCCTTGCCGGGTAGCAGCTGGGCATCGGCGAAGATGGTGATCTGAGTGCGCAGCCCGTGACGGTCGTAGGCCAGGTCGATCAGGTCGCCAAGCTGCTGCCAGTAATCCCCCCATGCCTCGACATGCTTGTTTGCCCGGCTGGTGAATGCCACTGGAGCGATTTCTCGCCCCTCCCAGGCGGGGTAATAGCCTACCATCGACAGCATGCGGTAGTAGTTGAAACCCTGTCGCGAGAGAAACGCCAGGTCTTCTTCCAGCCTCGGCCGATCGTGCTTGCAGCGCCACAGCGCGGTGAAATAGGAAACGCCAAGCCCGAGAAACGGCCCGCCGTCATCGGCCAATACGTGGTCCACAACCCGCACCCGTCCACCGCGCTGCACAGCGGCCCGTGTGGCGGAAGCGGAGCCGCCGGCAATCGCTTCGGCAGTGACGCTCTGGCCCGTCGCCACCGAGGGGGGAAACAGCGTAACGATTGCCAGCATGAGCGAGGTCTGCACCGTCATAGGTCTGATCATGTTCACCTTGCCAGCGCATTCTACGTGGGGGCTTTGATCCTGACCAGCCAAGCGCGCTGTCTGCATGCGGGCGTTGTACAACCGAAATCTGGCGTTGTGGGTGTGCAGGGAACAGGCGTATGCTGAGTTCACCACACATGCGAACTCTGCGCATTCTACTGGTGCAGCCTGAGCATGCCGGCGAGGAAATCGGCTTCCGGCTGGCATCGCTCCCGGAGCCGCTGCATCTGGAACTGCTGGCAGCTACAGTGCCCCAGCATGAGGTGCGCATTCTGGACATGCGGCTTGACGGCGCACTGGAGGCCGTGTTGGAGTCTTTCGCGCCGGATGTTGTGGGTGTGACCGCCCTGACGCCGGAGGTATATGCAGCGCAGGCGGTGGCGCGGATCGCAAAAGCCGTATCGAGCCATGTCTTCGTTGTGGTGGGGGGGCATCATGCATCCCTCTTGCCGGAGGATTTCTGCATTCCGGATGTCGATGCGATAGCCCTTTGGGAGGGAGAGAAGGTGTTCGCCGCGCTGATCGCCGCGATCGCGGCCGGCGCTGGTGTCGAGGATGTCCCAAACCTGATTCGGCGGGCCGCTGACGGCCGATTTGTGCGGAATCGTGTTGTGCTTGGGGCTACCGACATGGATGCGCTGCCACTGCCCAGGCGTGATCTGACCGCTCCCTATCGCGATCGCTATTTCTTTCTCGGCCATCAGCCGGATAACTCGGTGGCAACCGGGCGGGGGTGTCCATATCGATGCAACTTCTGCAGCGTGTGGGCGTTTTACGGCGGACGGACAAGCCAGATGAGCCCGCAGCGGGTGCTCAGGGAACTGTCGGAGATCGACGGGCGCGAGGTGACATTCGTCGATGACAATTTTCTCATGAATCATCGCCGGGAGGATGCGATCGCGGATATGGTGAAGTCCGAGGGGCTGAAGATGCGGTTCAAGATGGAATGCCGGACGGATTCGATCGTGCGGCATCCCGAATTGGTGCGCAAATGGACAGACGTTGGATTGAACGGCGTCCTGCTCGGACTTGAGGGCGCTGACGACGGCGCACTCAAACACGTGAACAAGCGGAACACCGCCGCCATCAACGAGCGGGCGATCAAAGTCCTGCAGGATCTGGGGGTAGTGATCTGGGGGGCGTTCATCGTCGACCCGGACTGGACCGAGGATGACTTTGCGCGGCTGCGGGAGTACGTGGATGATCACGCCATTACGCACACGCAGTTCACCGTGCTGACGCCGCTGCCCGGGACTGAGCTGTATCGGCTTCGACACGACCAGTTGCTGACGCACGATTACACGTGCTTCGACACGATGCACGCCGTGGTCCCCACTCGGTTGCCGCGCGAGGTGTTTTATCAGCACTTCGCGGCGCTGTATCGGCAGACGAAGCTGGGGCCGTACTACGACCTGGTGCAGTCCGGGCGATTGACCGTCGAAGAGTGCCGGCGGGGCAAGGCCATCCTCGATGCCATGTCCGACTGGGAACGATATCTGGTGAATGATCCGGTGCTGAGATGCGAAAAGCGAACGCACATGGCCGGGGCGCGAGAGGCCAAACGGCCCGGTTTCGGAACGGGAGTCAGTACCTCAGCTTGGGGTGGGGCGTGATTCCCAGGTGGGGCCCGGCGACGTCTTCCCATGCGTAGAACTTGAAGTTCTGGTTCCCCGCGGCATTCCTGCCATCCTGGGCGACAAACATGCCCCTGGGAAACCGTGGCCCCATCGGTTGCCCGGTGACCGCGATGCCGTCCGTGTCGCTGACATCATCGATGTCGCCTTTGGCGGGATCAATCGTGAGAAGAAAGCCGTTGTCGCCCTCGCGGCGGTAGACCTTGAAGGTGTGATTCCCCTGGCTGGAGGCGATGAGGTATCCCTTGCCTTCCGGGGCGCAGTATAGCGCGAGACCTTCCACGTCGGCCGTCAGCCCGTTCTGGCCGATCTTGGCGATGAGCTTGCCGTTGACGCCGCCGTCCGGTTCGGCATTGAATCTCCAAATGCCGACGCGCTCCTGCGCCAAATACAGTTGGCCGAGTTCGTTGTCGGCGACACACCCTTCGGTGATGGAGCCCAGCGAGAAGGCGCGGACCCTGCGGGCGGTGATCATGCCTCCGGGGGCTTCAGTCAGGAGGTGCTGCTCGACGCGCCCGGCGTAATCATCAACAAAGAAGTAACACTCGCCCGTCGTCGGGCTGCGGTAGGTGCAGAGGCCGTAAGGGGCGCCGCCGCCCAGAACGGGCAGGACGCCGCCGGCCGTGATGTCGACGAGGGCGCGGGTGTCCGGATCGATCCTGAAGACCTTGACGCCGATCGTGGGTGAACGGCGGGTCCCTGCGACGGCGATGTCATCCTCTCGGCCAGCCACTTTCATGCCATACAGGACATCGACGTTATTGGGACTGGTGTCTCTACCGACGGTCTGAAGGCGCTTGCCGGAGGGATCGAAGACGTGCAATGCGCCCTGCTTGTCGGTCCCGAGAACAAGGCTGTCCTCCGGCCGGCTTGGATGGATCCAGATGGCCGGATCATCGGCGGAATCGCCCTCGTGGGGCATGGGCTCGGTCTGAGCGCGGGCAACGGGACGGACGACGATATCTGGCCGAGCGGCCGCCCACAGCGCCGCGACGGCGGCGAAGATGGCAACGGCTGCGAACTGGCGGACTGCGAAAACGCGCATCATGGATCAGCTTTCGGCATCAGGTGATAGTCCCCAGGGCGCCCGGTGTTGAGCCATCCGACAGGACGTGCGGAGTTTGGGGTGATTCGCCGGGGCGACACCGGCGGCGGATGTGCTATGATGCGTCAGTCTTTTGATGTGAAGGAGACCATACATGGGCAAGCAATACTCGGCGCCGCCGGCGATGCTGATCGACCCCGCCAAGAAGTACACCGCGACCTTGGAGACGTCACGGGGCAAGATCGTCTGCGAGCTGTTCCCGAAGGATGCGCCGGCGACAGTAAATAACTTCGTGTTCCTGGCGCGCGAGGGATTCTATAACGGCACGAAATTCCATCGCGTCATCGAGGATTTCATGATTCAGGGCGGCGATCCGACCGGCACCGGCCGGGGCGGGCCGGGCTACAAGTTCGCCGATGAGGTGGGCGCTGGCAAGCCGCGGCACAAGGTGGGGTCGCTGTCGATGGCCAACGCCGGGCCGAACACCAACGGCAGCCAGTTCTTCATCACGCACATTGCGACCGACTGGCTGGACGGCAAGCACACGGTCTTCGGGCAGGTGGCCAGCGGGCAGGATGTGGTGAACGCCGTCCAGCAGGGAGATATGCTGCAAAGCGTGACGATTGACGAGCAGTGATCCGGTTTTACACGCTGCGCCGCGGGCTGTAGGATGCGGCGGCGCATGACAGAACCATCGGACGAACAGGTTGTGGCCGCACTGGCGGGTCGGTTCATAGTGCTGGATGGACCCGAAGGATGTGGCAAGAGCACGCAGGCAAGGCTGCTGGGCGACCGCCTGGCCGCGTTGGGCGCGGCAGTTGCGCTGGTGCGCGACCCTGGAACCACGCGGATTGGAGAGCAAATCCGGGCGATTCTGCTCGACCCGGCCCACGGCGAAATGGGCATGCGCTGCGAGATGTTGCTGTATATGGCGGCCCGGGCCCAGATGGTGGCCCAGACCATCTTGCCCGCGCTTCGGAGCGGCAAAGTCGTCATTTGCGACCGGTTTGTCTCCAGTACGCTGGCGTACCAGGTTGGGGGAGATGGGCTGACGGACCGGCACATCCGCGCGATCGGCGATGTCGCGATCGGCGGGCGATGGCCGGACTTGACCCTGATCCTGGACATGCCGGTCGAGCAGAGCTTCGCGAGAATGCAGCGCGACAAGGACCGCATCGAACAAAGGTCCTTGGCCTACCATGAACAGGTGCGGCGGAATTACCTCAGACAGGCCCGGTCGGATCCCAGGCGGTACGCGGTGATCGACGCCGCCCGACCGGTGGACCAGGTCCAGGCGTCGGTATGGAAGGCGGCGACGGGTTTCTGCATAATGCCCTCATCACCGCCCCGCGTAACAGGGGGCACAGAGTGTTGAACCAAGAATGAGCTTCCCTTTGTATAGATTGCCCGACGAAGACCCCGAGAGCTCGAAGAGCAACGGCAAGGCCGAGCCGCCGGGAGCCTGTGAGCGCCGGCCGCTCACCCCCGGCGAACTGCGCGCCATGAGCATTGGCGGTCGGATCGTCCTGTTCTTCGTCGTGCTGATCCCGGTGGCGATTTTTGCGGGGCTTGGATTGTTGGTATGGTATCTGATCCGTGGCGGGCAGCTTTGGTGACATTCTCGGGCAGGGCCAGGCCATCAAAACGATTCGCCAGGCATGCCTGGCGGATCGGCTCCCACATGGGCTGATCTTCGCCGGACCGGTGGGCGTGGGAAAGGCCACCGTCGCCAGGGCGCTGGCCCGGTGGCTCCTGTGTGAAAACCCCCTGGACGGCGAAGGCTGTGGATCGTGCTCGAGCTGCAAATTGCTGCAGGCCGGCAATCACCCCGACTTCCATCCGGTCTATCGCCAGCAGATACGTGACCTGAAATCCGGCCCCCAGGCGGCCAAGGAACTCGGCATCGACGTAGTGCGCGAGTTTCTCATCAACCCGGCCAATCACAGGTCCTCGCTTGGGCGGGGCAAGTTCTTCCTCGTGCAAGAGGCCGACCTGATGACCACGGCGGCCCAGAACGCCATGCTCAAGACGCTCGAGGAGCCCGGCGGCCGGACGCTGATCGTCCTCCTGTCCGACCAGCCGCTGTCCCTGCTGCCCACCATCCGCAGCCGTTGCCAGACCGTCGCATTCGCCTTGCTTGATGAGCAGACGATCCGCCGGCAATTGGAGGCGCGCGGCACGGCCTCTCCCGTTGCAGCCGAGATCGCCCGCTTCGCCGACGGATCGCTGGGACTTGCCCTCCGCTGGCTCGAAGACGGCGTGGTGGCTTACGCTCGGGAACTGGACAATCGGCTTACGGAGCTCCTGAGCGGCCGGCTGGGCGGCGACTTGCCGCAGTGGCTGCGGGCGGCCGCCGAAGCCTATGCCGAGAAGCAGATCGAGCGTGATGAACAGGCAAGCAAGGATCAGCAGACCCGCGAGGGACTTATTCTGTATCTGCGGCTTATGGCGCGGTTCTTCCGGCAGATGCTGAGCCGAACCGACAACCCGGCGCTGCTTGAGAAATCGTGTGCGGCGATTGACGCCGTGGCCGCGTCGGAGCGGATGGTCGAGGCAAACGTGAACGTTCCCTTGATTTTCCAGCAGTTGGCGGTCAAATTGGCGAAGCTGTTCGCCTGAGCCCTTTCGCCAGGGTGCCCCGCGGCATTTTCGTGCGTGGCTTGAGCTGTCTATGTCCTCAACCGATTCTCCCCCCATCGCCGATCCGCTTCCCCAGTTGCCCACGAGCCTTATCGTGCGGTATGGATACCTCAACGAGTTGGCCGAGCTTCCCTACGATGGCAACGTCAGGCCCCTTTGCGGGGCGAAGGTGGTGATCCGCTCGCGTCGAGGCACTGAACTCGCGCACGTGCTGACGACGACTTGCCCCGATACGGGGTGCGCCGTCAGTGTCTCCAGGGAACAGGTGCGTGAGTACATACAGAATTCCGGAGGCGCCGAATTTCCGTTCACATCCGAAGGGCGCGTGATTCGGATTGCGACCCGGGATGACTTGCGCCAGCAGGATGACTTGGATGGGCAGAAGCCGCAGTACCTTGCCGCTTGCAGGCAGATGGTGCGCGAACTGGAACTGCCCATGCGGCTTGTCGACGTTGAGCTGATCCTGGGGGGCGAAATGGCGACCTTCTACTTCCTGTCGGAGCATCGCGTGGACTTCCGCACGCTGGTCAAGCAGCTCGCGGCGCGATTCCACACCCGGATACAGATGCACCAGGTCGGTTCGCGCGACGAAGCGAGGATCGCCGCCGACTATGAAACCTGTGGCCAATACTGTTGCTGCAAGCAGTTTCTGAAAGTCCTCAGGCCCGTGAGCATGGGCAGCGCCAAGATGCAGAAGGCGACGTTGGACCCGTCGAAGATCAGCGGGCGGTGCGGCCGGCTCAAGTGCTGCCTCCGATATGAAGAAGCCACCTATGACGAGCTTCGCAAGCGGCTTCCCCGGGTGGGCGCGCGCGTCCGCACGCCCGACGGAGAGGGCACGATTGAGGAAACGATGATCCTGACGCAGCTCGTCAAGGTCCGGCTCGACGAAGGCCGTATTGTCGCCCTCGCGGTCGAGGAACTCCTGGATCGCGATGCGCCGGATGCGCCTCGGCCGCCGCGCCCGAAGAAGCCCGAGCCGCGCGCGGCAAGCGAGGCGCAGGTTGAGCCGGCGCGCCAGGCCGATGGCGATACCGATCCGGTCGAAGTGCCCAAGCCCGAGGCGCAACGCCAGCGGCCACGACGCGGAGATCGGCCAAGCCGGGGTCGTCCGTCGCGGCGTGAGGCTGGCGGCAACGGACAACCCGCGAGCAAAGCCCCGGAAGCGTCCTCGCAGGCTTCGCCGCAGCCGCCTGCTGCGTCAGAACAGCCACCGGAACAGCTACCGCGGGAGGGTGGTCAGCAGCCCGCACAGGGAATGGGATCCCTTGGTCGGTCGCGTCGCCGACGCCGCGGCCGGGGACGCAGTGGAAGAGGACCCAATCCCACGCCGCCCGCCGAGAACTGAATTGTGGCCCATTTGAAAGGCAAGCCCGGGGAAGAATACACCCGGGCCTGCTCACTGCGCGCGAAGTTCTGGGGGCCTTAGTCGGCTTCGGCCATGGCATCGATTCGGCGAAGCTGGCGGTTGCTAATGAACCGGAAGAACAATCCGCCCACTGCGCCGACCGAAAACACCACCACGAAAGCGTTCAGCATCCAGCGGGGTCGGGGGTCGGCTTCGATTGGCCACGCCTTCATCATGTCAGCGGCAATAAGGGCATTGGTGCCTGCGTAGATCGCCAGATAACTGGTCATAACCGCAAATGCTGCCAGGAACACCAGTACCGTGAGGGTCCTGGGAGAGCCCCGTGCGGCATCGTTATCGTACTGCGTAAGTTCCAGATCCATAATCGCCTCACTGCAACAACACTGGCGAACTCCAGGGGGTGATATACGATTCGGACGCGAGGGCGTCAAAATGGGGACAATGGCGGGATCGGGAGGATTCCCAACCTGGCCTCAATTCGGTGGTTATCGGTCATTGTTTGAGGCGATGCGAAGCCCGCGACGATCTGGTACCATCACCGTGCGATTGCATCAGGGCTCGCAGAGCGCCAGGTTTGAGCCGTTGTGCGACCGGACGCTATAATGTGGGGCTCAGTTGCGGAAAGGACACCAGGATGTCGATGGCGACAGTTATACCGGACACGACGGTGCCGCTTCTGGGCGGCCGAGAGCATTTTCTGTTGAGACGGCTGCATTCGCTGACCGGAATCCTCTTCGGGCTTTACGTAATCGTTCACCTGATCGTCAATGCCACGCTGGTTCAGGCCAATGATGTCTACCAGGTGCAGGTCGGCAAGATACATAGCCTTCCATTCCTGTGGGCGGTGGAGTGGACATTCATTTATATACCGCTCATTTTTCATGCGGTATACGGCATCTGGGTCACGCTGGCCGGGCAGCCGAACAACACGAACTACCCTTACGCGAAGAACTGGTATTACTTGGCTCAGCGCGTGAGCGCGGTCATCCTGGTGTTTTTCATCCTGTTCCATGTTCTGGCCCTCAAGTACGGGCTGTTTGGGAGCAGGTTGAGTTTCGACGCCCACAACGCCACGCGGACCGTCCACACCCATATGAATGTGGGGTGGTGGGTGGCATGGTTTATCTATCCGGTGGGCATCCTGGCGGGGTGTTTTCACTTGGCCAACGGTTTCTGGACGGCGGGGATATCGTGGGGACTGACGGTAAGCGCGGGGGCGCAGCGCCGATGGGGTTTACTGTGTCTGGGGCTGTTTGTGGTGGCGATGGTGCTGGGTATGACGGCGTTGCTCGCCGGGACACTGCTCGATCCGGCGAGGGTGGCTGTGGGGCATTGAGACACGATTTGCGCCTTCTGGTATCGGGGGCTCATGGGGGGTGGTAGAATCGAGTGCGTTCGACCCAGGAAATCCAGACCAGAGGTGGATCATGCGTGCGCTCGTAGGGCTGGCGGGATTGATGGTTGCCGTATTCATCGGAATCTACCTATTCACGGAAAACGCGGCGACAGTGACCCGGGAAACGAAGGATGCCCGGGAGCAGGCGAATCGTTGGGCCGGACAGGACAGCGACGGGGTTCGGGCGCAGGATTCGATCACGCTGGATGGGATAAACGCTGCCAGCGGCAAGCTGGGATGGCTTGAGGTGAAGACGGTCATGGCCGACGGCCCGATGGAGAAGGCCTACGGACTGAAGGTTGGGGACCGGATCGTGGCGATCGAAGGCGCTCCGGACATGAAGGAGATGGATTTCCGGGAGGCCAAGGAATTCCTGCTGCAGGCGTACACGCGGTCGTGGAAAGTGACGGTACTGCGCAACGAGGAGAAGATCGTGCTGCCGCAGGAGGGCAAGGCGAAGCCGGATGACCGTAAGATCACAATCCAAAAACAGTTAGAGGGGATACAGAATCGCTGAAAGATGCTGCTTGGATCCCGCCTCGGGCGAGTGAAGCTGTGCGGAGGCTGATTCTTTCACCGCATCAGCGTTTCGGGTGACAGGATCACAATCACCCCGTTCTCTGCTGATGCGTCCTTGCCTGTGTTGCCACGCCCGAAAAAAGCCCCCCGGTATAACCGGGGGGCTGGTGTTCACGGATTGAATGGTCTCCTGCTATGCCCGGCGCCGCAGCCGACTGGCTACGATACCGCCCATCAGGGTCAGTCCGCCCCACACCGCCGCCGGAAGCGGAACGGCCGTGACGGTGATGTTGTCAAAGTACGCATTCTCACCGGGCGCGACGAAGTCTTCGACCATCACTCGCAAATTCTTGTTAGAATTCGACTTAAACAAAATCGAATACGAGTGCCAATCGCCATCGCTGACCAGGGTCCGCGCGGCTGTGCTGGATGGCAGGACAACCAGGGCCAGACTCCCGCCCAAGGAAGCGGGCCCGGTGCCAGCCAACCAGTTATGGTTCCCAGGCGTGCCCTCGGACATGCCGATATAGCCGCCACTCAACGGGCTGCCAGCCACGCCCTTATAGTCGAAGGTCAATTCGTACCATTGCCCTGCGGTTGCCGTGAAAGCCTTACTCAGGCTGGAGAAGGCATCGCCTGCGGATGCCGCGGTTGTGAAAACAAGCGCGTTGTCAACGATCTTGCCTGACGTCGATGATGCGGTTCCATCCTTCCCTACCCACAGGGGATTCGATGTATCCGGATTCAACGCGTTTCGGTTGAAGTCGTCCGAGAAAACGCTGGCCGCCATAGCTGACGATCCCATCGCCAGCATGGCGGCACCGACAATGACTGCCTGCAACCGTTTCATGCGAGGTCTCCTCTCGAAAGTGCCAGGAATATCTCACGCAGTAAGAAAGACTTCAGACCCACTGAAGTAGTAATAAACAAATATACCTCGATAAGTTGGTCACGCAAACCAGAAATCCAGATATCGCATTAAAACGCTGCGATATACCGGCCACTTTCGTGCTTTCTGCTCTGTTTCAAGACCAGGGTTCTACCTTGCCCTGCTCCTCCCCCGAAGGATGGGCAATCATCGCGAGCGATCGGTATATTGCAGGCATGCGAATCGACAGCAGGGCCGACGACCAGCTTCGTCCGATCAGGATCACGCGGCGGTTTACCCAGACGCCTGCGGGGTCGGTGCTTTGGGAACAGGGCAAGACAATCGTGCTTTGCACGGCGGCGGTTTCGGCGGAGGTGCCGCCGTGGTTCGCCGATGACCGGCCGGGCGGGTGGGTGACGGCAGAATACGTCATGCTGCCGGCATCGACGCCGCAGCGGAAGCCATGGCCGAAGATTGGGCACACGGATTCGCGCGGGACGGAGATTCAGCGGATCATCGGGCGGTCGCTGCGGGCCGCGATCGACCTGACGAAGCTTGGGCCGCACACGATCGCGCTGGATTGCCAGGTGCTGCAGGCGGATGGGGGGACGCGGGTGGCATCCATATCGGCGGCCTATGTGGCGCTGGTGGATGCGGTAGCCAAACTGCCGGCGGAGGTTCCGCCGTCGCCTGGGCGATTCGCGGGCAGGGGGCTGGCGCGGTATGACCCAGCCAACTATGCGCCGGCCAAGGCGATCGTCGATCAACTGGCGGCCGTGAGCGTGGGCATCGTCGACGGCAAGGTGTTGCTGGACTTGGATTATCATGACGACAGCCGTGCGCAGGTGGACATGAACGTCGCCTGCACGGCCGGTGGAAAATTCGCCGAGCTTCAGGCGTCGGCCGAGAATGGCGAGGGATTTGACCGTGCCCAGATGGATCGGATGCTGGATCTGGCCGTAGCCGGATGCCGGAGGATCATGGCGAGGCAGAACGAGGCCCTGGCGACAGGCGTATGAACTTCCTGTTATAATGCGGCTCCTGCTGAACGCCTTGACTAGAGGACACCCATGAGAATTCACACCATCGCCGGCAGCCTGCTGATGCTCAGTTTTGGCGTGTCATGCGCTACAAAGCCCGCGCCCGCGGGCAACACCGGCGGTAATGCCCAGGCGACCGGCGGTGGCAGCACGCTGCCGGATATGCCGACTATCCCCAAAGATGCCCGGTGGACGATTCTATGCGCTTCACTGGGCATGCAGAACCATGCCGAGTTCGCCAGGTCGCTGAAGAACAGCCTGGCAGGCGCAAGCGGCTTGAAAGACTGGTATATCGTTCGCAGTGCCAATCACACGACGCTGTACTACGGCTTCTATAAGGCGATTGACGACAAGATCGATGCCCGGGAAGCGGCACGCGCTGCCGAAGACCGCAGGAGGATCCGCGCCCTGGTCGATTCCCGCACCGCTCAGCGCATGTTTCCCCAGGCGATTCACGTCGCCCTGGAGAGCGCTGATCCGGCCGCCCCGCCCGAATGGAATCTGGTGAATGCCAAGGGCTTCTACACGCTCCAGGTGGCCATCCTGAAGGATGATCCGGATCGCAAGTTGAAGGCGGTTGAAGCGGTTCGCGAGGCACGGGCTCAGGGGCATGACGCCTACTACTACCATGGGCCCACATCCAGTTCGGTGTGCGTGGGCACTTGGCCTGACAGCGCGGTCCGTGTCCAGGCCGAGGGGACTGCCCAGCATCCGAATTCGGTCGTGGTGACGCTGCCTCCCTCGATGGCGCCGAATGCCGGCATGACACCAGATGGGAGGCCGATCGAAGTCATCCAGCAGAAGGTTGAGATTGTTGATGCGTCGCTGATGGCCGTGATGAAGGCATTCCCCTACACCATTTTCAATGGCATTGAGGCCAGGAAGATGCGCAACCCCCAGACGGGACAGGAGAGATGGGTGCGCAGCCCCAGCCGCATCGTGCGGATACCGGGAGTGGATGGCGCGGGGCGCGATCCGATTGGGACCTCGGATGATGCAACTCCTGGTCAGCCCCCGGCGAATGCGGGGGCGCCCATCGCTCAGCCGCCGGCGGTCGCGCCGCCGCCGGTGAATCCGTGGGGCGCATCTGATCGTAAGCCGACCGGCGGCAAGCTGCGGTCGCTTGGGGAGTGATGCCGTGCGACTGCTCATCGCGACGACCAATCCCGGCAAGATCCGCGAGTTCCGCGAGATGCTTGGCGGCGACCGGTTGCAGTGGGATGACCTGTCGGCCCACCGCGACCTTCCGGCGGCCGACGAGACCGGACACACTTTTCGCGACAATGCCTGTCTCAAGGCTGGGTACTACGCCACCCGGCTGAACATGTGGACCGTTGCTGATGACAGCGGGCTGGAGGTTGATGCGTTGAAGGGCAGGCCGGGTGTTCACAGTGCCCGCTGGGCGGAGATGCACCAGGCCGGCAAAGGTGATGCGGCCAACAACGCGCTGCTTCTGAGCCAAATCGCCCATGTGCCCGATGCCCAGCGAAACGCACGGTTCGTCTGCGTCCTGGCGCTGGCCGATCCAAAGGGCCGCATCATCCTCACTGTCCGAGATACCGTGGAGGGCAGGATCATCCAGGCTCCGCGCGGATCGAATGGTTTCGGATATGATCCGCTTTTCCTCGTGAGTGAGCTTGCTCAAACCGCGGCCGAGCTGCCGAGCGATCAGAAACATCGAATCAGTCACAGGGGCAGGGCACTTGCTCGGCTGCGTGTGTTGATGATACCTGTTGTGGCAGAGGCGGCATTAGGCTTGGCTCCGGGCGGTCGGCCGCAGGCATGATGTCGGCTTGCAGGTAGTTGCGGCGGGGCGGCGGCCTTCTTTGCCTGACCCGGCGGAACCCTGACCGTGCGACTGAACGGACCCGTGCCATGCTCGGCGGGGCACCACTTCCGTGGACAGGCGATTTGCATTAGCCTATGGGCGGCGTCGTACTGCGGGAAGGATCGGCCATGTTCTTCGACATGCTTGCCGCCGTCGATCGGCTCAGCGGTGAAACCACGCTGGTTTTGCTTGCGCGCTGGATTCACATCAGCGCGGCCGCCATCGTGGTCGGAGGGGTCTTCTACCAGAGGATCGTTCTGCAGCGCGGACTTTCGCGGATGGACCACGCCACGCGCGATCAGGCGATGCGCGACTGCCGCCGCGCGTTCAAGCATGTCGTCCACGCGTGCATCGCATTGCTGCTGCTCAGCGGCGTGTACAACTCTGTACGCCTTTTTGCGCAGTACAGAGCGAATCCCGCGATTCTCCATGGCCTGTGGGGCCTTCACCTTCTGCTGGCCGGGGCGGTTTTTGGATTATCGTTGTGGATGCTCTCGGGCGCAGAGCATCCCCGCCGGCGATGGATTACGATCAATCTGGCGCTGCTGCTGATGGTGATTGCCGCGGCGTCATCCCTCAAGACTCTTCGCGAGGTTTTCCATTCGTCGCCCGCTCTTGCCAATCCGCGATCGCCGCAATAGATAGGTATCCCATGGCTCAGTGGCTATATGACATCCTCTTCCCGCTGGTCCGGTGGGTGCACATTGTGAGCATGACCCTCATCGTCGGCGGCACCCTGTTCTTCGAGCTGGTGCTGCCGGTGGCCATTGAAGACCTCAAGCGGGAGCAGCAACTGTATGTCTTCGCCCGCGCGCGGCTGGTCTGGCGATGGGTGGTCTGGATCAGCGCCATCGGGCTGATTGTCAGCGGGTCGCTTTCGCTCTACCCCATGTGGGGGGCCCAGGGTTACACCTCGTATGTCGTTCGCTGGGCCATCGCGCATATTGCGATCGGCCTGATTACGATCCTGATTGCAATGCTGCTGACCAGCGGCCGCCAGCCGCCGGAGAACCCGGTCATGTGGATGCGCCTCAACCTCGCTATCCTGCTGGTGGTCATCTTCCTTGGCAACGCCGCCAGGCATTTCCAGGTTGCCCCGCTCAACACGGCTCCCCGTGAAGGGAAGACGCCGGCGGAGGGTGCTTTGGTGGACGTTCCGAAGACTCAGCCATCGACGCCGCCGACACAGTAGGTTCAGCGAATGGCCGACATCCCGCCTATCGCACCAAGACCGATGCCCGAAGGCGTGGAGGTTGCGCCTGGCGTTCATGCCGCGACGTCCGCCCTGCGATTCCAGTTTGCCCGCAGCGGCGGACCTGGCGGACAGAATGTCAACAAGCTGAACACCAAAGTTGAACTCTGGATCAGGCCGGAGGATCTGCGCGGGATGGCTCCCGATGCGCGGGAGCGACTGAGAAGACTGGCCGGCCGGCGCATCACCAAAGCCGGCGACCTGCACCTGGAATCTCAGCAAGCACGTTCGCAGGAGTCCAATCGCCAGGCCGTCCTCCAGCGGTTGCGTGAGATGATCGTGCAGGCGATGGTCCGCCCGAAGAAACGGCGGCCCACCAGGCCCAGCAGGGCCTCGCGGCAGCGGCGGCTGGAGGCCAAGCGTCAACGTTCCGCC
This sequence comes from uncultured Tepidisphaeraceae bacterium, assembly GCA_964570205.1. GTDB lineage: Bacteria > Planctomycetota > Phycisphaerae > Tepidisphaerales > Tepidisphaeraceae > CAZMXI01. Next base: position 8,305 of record CAZMXI010000053.1, on the reverse strand, counting down.
GTCAAGCACCATCGCACGCATGTCGATGATTGACCGCCGTCCACGATAGAACAGTCCAATGCCTCCGACACTGACCTATTACGTCTCCGGGCACGGTTTCGGGCACGCACGCCGATCGATCGAGGTCGTTCGCTCGCTGTTGGCCGTCCGGCCGGATGCCACCGTCCACTTCCGCACCAGCGCACCGAGGCACGTCTTTGCGTCCATTCTGGCGGAGAACGTGCTGCATCATCCCGTGTCGCTTGACCCGGGCGCGGTGGAGCGCGATATCCTCTCGATTGACCCGGGCGCCACGCTGCGCGAGGCGCAATGTGCCCTCGATCAGGCGCCGGCGCTGTTGCGATCGGAGGAGCGATTCCTCCGCCAGTCTAGAAGCTGCCTGATTCTGGCGGACATCCCTTTCCTGGCCGGGCGGATTGCCGATGCGGCCGGGCTTCCCGCACTGGCTATCTCCAACTTCACCTGGGATTGGATTTACGAGCCGTTCCTGGCCTCGCGGCCCGAATATGGTCCGCTGGTTGATGCGATCCGCCGGAGTCATGGACACTTCGCGGCGATTCTGCACCTGCCGTGGGGGGGTAGCATCGAGAGCTTCCGGCAGGCCATCGAGGTTCCCCTCGTCGCTGCCGTCAGCCGTCAGGCACCGGAGCGGGTATTGCCGAACCTGAGCATCGACCTCGCGGACGATCGCCAACGGATTCTCGTTGCCATCCGCGGGGGCGTGTCGGCCGATGCGCTTCGGGTTGCCGCGCAGACTTGCCCCGAGATGCTCTTTCTGTGCCCCAACCTGCCGGGCGAGCCGCCGGCGGCGAATATCCTGCCCGTCCTGCTGCGTCCGGAGATCGATTTCGCCGACCTTGTCGCCATCAGCGATGTGGTGGTCTCGAAGCTCGGATATGGCATCCTTGCCGACTGCATCGCAGCGAGGACACCGCTGCTGTGGCCGGCAAGGGCTGGATTCCGCGAAGATGAACTGACCAGTATGGAGTGCCCCCAATACCTGACGATGCGGCAGATTGCCGCCGGCGATTTCCTTGCCGGTAACTGGTCTGATGATCTGCGCCAGCTTCTGTCCGCCCCCGAACCAGCAGGATGCACCCGCACCGATGGCGCTGCGGCCTGTGCTGCCCTTATCGCCGATCGGCTGTGACTACGTGGCCTCGAACTCGATCTTCTGTGCATGCGCCCGCCCGTCGGCCAGGCACTGCGCATTGGCCTCCAACACATGCCTGCCTGCGGTCAGGTCGCCAAGATCAGCAATCATGCATCTGTCGAGCAGCGCGCCGTTGGGGCTCTTCTTCTGGGCTTCCTTGACCTCAATCGGCCGGCCATCAAGCTTGACCGCGATGAGCTTCGCCAGCGGGGCGTTGGGAATTCCTTTCAGCGTGTTTGTGGCGGCCAGCCGAATGCGAACTGCCAGCCCGGACTGCGGTTTGGACCATTCGAAGACATCGGCCGGGCCAAGCACCGCGGAGGACAGCATCGGCCGCTCGATCCGCGGACTGTTGTCCCACCAACGCCATTGCTCTTCGCGTTGCTGCAGGAACTCGCGCAGGCCTGTCACGCCGCCGTACATCCGCACACGCCCCTCTGTCAGCGGGTCGCGCCGCACGGCCGCCACATGGTTGAGCTTCATGGCCTCAAGCCAGCCTTCCCAGGTTGGCTCATGGGCCAGGAACAGGGTGCGGAAGCCCGTGAGCTGGTCGGCCCACCACCAGGACTCGTCCGCGTGGGCATCCTGGAGCGAGATCATCGGCATCGAGTGCCTGTATCGATACAGGAACGGCTGATTCGCAATGAAGTCCGGGTTGCCGAAGTGATGGGTGGCGATGGCGGTATAGCCGCCCTGCAATGCCGAAGCATCCATCATCGCCATGGTGAACGGCTCGCTCTCGTTGTACTGCCAGACGAGCCGCCCGCCGGCTGCGTTCAGTGGCGCCCATCGCCGGTTCTGAAACTGCCGGAACGTCAGCGGTCCCTTGCCCGCCAGGCTTGGACCAATGTCCGCGCCGGCCGGGGCGATAGTGTCGCTGCCATGGCTGTAGGTGCCCATGCCTGAAGCGGTGATCCAGGTACCGTATTCCTCGTTGGCCGGGAAGAACGTCACCGGGACTTTTCGGCGTTCAGCGACATCCTGCGCCGCCTTGAGCCATGCCGGGGAGGCGTTCTTGGCGCCCCAGAGGTGAATCCCCAGCGAGCGAGCCAGTTCCACGGCGTCGGTGGGGCTGCCCTTGCCGGGCGCCTCGATCTGGATGGTGAAAACCTTCAGCGCAGGATCGATTCGCCGCCCCATGGCCACGGCCGGTTTCGGCCGATCCGGCTCGGCGTTGATTTTGCCCATGGCGGCCAATGCATCGACCGCATAGAAGGTTGTCAGCGGGTTGGATGGGCAACTTGGGCGCTCTCCGAAGCCGCCCTCGGCGCTCCAGCAGCGGAAGATGAAATCAAAAGCGCGACCCGGCCATTGCATCGCGCCGCCGAGCAACGCCAGGGCACGCACGGCCGCCCAGGTGTAGGTTACCTGCTCGATGCCGCCCACGGGCGGCTTCACGGCCGACATGAAGCCCCCATTGGACATCTGGCATTGGGTCAGCCAAGCGATCGCCTCGTCTACATGCGCGATGTGCCGGTTCATCGCTTTCAAGGCGCGCAGGCCCCACCACGTCGGGATGACATGGCCATCGCCGCCCTCCAGTGCGGGCACATTGTTGAATGTGCCGTTGGGCCGCTGGCGCGATTCGACGTACGCGATGAAGGCGGGCGCAAGATCGTCCATCTTCATGCCCAGGAGGTCCCGGCCGATGATGGCTACGATCTCGTTCTCAAAGACGGGGTGGCCGGACATTTCGTAGTTCTTCGGGTATGCCGTCGGCTTTGTCCACGATCGGATCCCCGGGGCCAGCTCAGACGCATCCGCGCCGAGCCAGAGCAGGCTCTGGATCTGCTGATACTCGAAAACGTGCAGTTCCGTCTCGGGCTTTCGCTTGCCGCGCTGGGGGTGGTGGGTGCGCACAAAATCGGCGACCCTCTTTCCGGCTGGCACTTCGCGCCCGAGCAGGTGGTAGCAGCCGACCACGCATAACGTCGGCGTCAGGTGGGACTCTGGCTGGTCATCCCAGCCGTAGCCTCCATCCTGGCGCGCCAGACTCTGGAGGTATTTGAGCACGTCGTCATGCCATTGGGGCTTCTTTTCCGCATTGATGACCTGGCTCTTGAGCCGCCCGGCCAGCCCCGCCGACATCGCCCCTGCAGCCAGCATCTTCAACACGCCGCGCCGTGGAAATGATTGAGTGTGTCCCACATCGCCATCCTACACGCCGCCCCGGCCCTCACGCCAGTTGCGCTTTCGCCCCTCTGAGGGGGCGACGATCGTCCTCCGAGGCGTGTGATGGCGCTTACTCTAACCGCCCGGTCATGAAATGGAGCGGCCTCAGCGGCGAAAGGCTTCGATCACAATGGGTACACTGGGCAACTCAGCGCGTCTAATTCGGTCGAATGCCGTTCTTGGCCAGTGGACGTGTGGTACAATAGCAGCGAGGCTTTCAGCCTGTACTGACCAGGGGTTGCTTTGGAGGGAGCGTGATGCAAGCGAGGCGTCGAGCGTCCGCGGTGATGGCCGCTGTTGCTGGGTGTGGCCTGTCTAGCCTGGCGTGGGGCCAAGCGACGTCCCATATCTATCTTGGCCGGGCCGACCTCGCTTCCATGGATCAGCCACGGGTAGCGTGGGAGATGCGCGACCCTGATTCCGGCCTCACTCTGGGCCCGCCGTTCGACATCGGGGGTGGCCTGCTCGATACCGGAGCCAATGGGTTGGTGTTTGGCTACAACGCCTACATGGATTTCGATTGGGAGGAACTCGAGCTGACCGTTGATGCGGCCCGCTATGGCTTTGCCCTTCGCACCAATGGCGAGCCTGTGATGTACGAGGAAATCGGCGTGGCGGGCACCGATCTGCTGCATGTGCTGGCACGCAATAACCTCGTTTTCACCCCGATGGGTGACACCGAGGAATACCTCGTGCCGAATGTCTATGCCCTCGGTTTCTCGCAGGACCAGCTCGATGCTGGCGGGGGCAACTTCGGGTCGTTCTCGGCCGTTCTCGGAATGCCGCTCATGATCGGCAAGCGTGTCCAGATCGATGTCCGGCCTGTGGCGGAGTTCGAGTTCATCGAAAGCCGCTTCCTGGCTGCCTCGCCAGCGCGGGCCGCGTACGACTATCAGGTCCGCCTGGAACGCCTCGTGGCGGAGCACACCGGCCAACAACAGCCTGACGATCCTCTGCCCACGTTCGCCGATCTGCCGATGGTCAAGGATGTTGTAACCACTGTCGGCGACGGCAGTTCCACGCGGACGATGCTTCTCGATACCGGCGCTCAAATGACCATGATCAGCACGGCGATGGCCGAAGAAATGGGGGTGATCCTTGATCCCGATCATCCCGATACGGCCGTGATAGACTACACCGAGGTTGGCGGCATTGGGGGCAGCGCCTTCAGCCCCGTGATCATGCTTGATCGCCTGGTTGTCCAGACCGAACAGGGCGTTGACCTGGTTTACAGCGATGTGATCGTGGGCGTGGTGGATATCCCGACCATCGGGGGTGTCTTCGGCATGAACCTGCTTACCAGCGGGCCCATGCAGGGAACGCCGACCTATCTTGACAGCCTCGATCTGGACTTCACGGGTGAAGAGTTCCAGATGTGGTGGCAGCTCAATCCCGGCCACGAACTCGCAGCGGGGCCAGTCGATCTTCCGCCACAGACGGTGCGTTGGACCGGCAACGTTAATGATCGCTGGAACAAGTTCAATCCCGGCAACTGGTCGGACACGCTCTCTCTGGATGAGCTTGTGCTTGGTTCGGTCGCGTTCAAATACCGTGACGGCGATCACGTGATCTTCGATGACGAGGTTTCCGATCTGGGGACCCGAACCATCACGCTTGCCGGCGATGTCGCGCCTGGCTCCGTTGTGGTGAACAACTCAAACGGCTTTTACCGGTTCTATGGAGACCATGGCGCCAGAATCACCGGTTCCGGCGGCGTTGTGAAGCTGGGTGGCTCGGACCTGATCTTCCACACGCCCAATACCTATACTGGCCTGACGGACGTTCAGCAGGGCAAGTTGGTCCTGGCGGCCTCCCAAGATATCGGTCCGGTGCAGATTGCCCTCGGCGCAAGCCTTGAGATGCGACAGAGCCAGCGTTTCCAGAGCCTGGCCCTTCAGGGCGGGCAAGCCGCCTTCACGGAGTTTGGCCGATCGCTCCATCTTCGCCAGCTCGCGATCGAGCAGGGCGGACAGCTTGATCTGCTGGATGGCGGCCTGATCATCACTCTGGAGGATCAGGACCAGCTTCAATCCGTCCTTGGCCAGGTGAATGGCCTGGTCGCATCGGGCCGGAATGGCGGGACCTGGGATGGCGCGGGCATACGTAGCAGCTTGCTGGCCGCAGACCCGTTGCTCTCAAAGACGATCGCCGTGGGCATCGCGCAGACTCCCGAACTCGGCGGCAGCGTCGGCGCCAAGTTCACCTGGGTTGGCGACACTGACCTGGATGAGGCGATTGGCACTGCGGATTTCGCCGCATTGAGCAAGGGATATGTCGCGTACATGTTGGCGACGCAGGCTGGCGATACGAGCCATCGGCCACTTTATAACACGGGCGACTTCAACTATGACGGCGTGATCAGCACGGCGGACTTCGCCCTGCTCAGCAAGGGCTATGTGGCATACATGGTCGAAAAGCAGACCGGCCAGTCGGCGGCGGCCGTTCCGGAGCCTGGCGCGTTGACGCTGCTTGCGGCGTTGACCTCGCTTGCCATGCGTCGTCGTCGCGTGTCCATCGTCAATACAATGGCGTGCGCGTAGTTCTGGGACTGATCAGGGAAGGACAACATCATGCAGAGTAGGACGAAGTGCATCGTCACGGCGGCGACGGTTGCTGTGTGTGTACTCACGCTGCGGATGGCTATGGCGGCCGATGCGCCCCAGGCTGCCGAGCAGCGTGTCTTCGAGATGCGCATCTACACGGCGGCCGAGGGCAAGCTGGATGCGCTGAACGCCCGTTTTCGCGATCACACCAACGGCCTCTTCAAGAAACACGGGATGGAGGTCATCGGCTACTGGGTGCCGACGGATGAGCCACGGAGCAAGAACACCCTGATTTACATCCTGGCGTACCCCAGCCGCGAGGCTGCGGCCAAGTCGTGGGATGCATTTCGCAAGGACCCCGAGTGGATCAAGGCGCGGGCTGAATCGGAGAAGGATGGGCGGCTTGTCGATAAGGCCGAGTCGATCTACATGAACCCAACCGACTACTCGGTGATGAAATAGGGGTCGCCCAGGCGCGCACCGGCCGCTGGGCGGTCCATGGGACCCGCCCCGGGCAGCCGGCGCACGTGGGATATTTCAGGCTTCCTGCGCGTGCAGGTAGGCAAGTCCGAATGGCACCTCTGGCTCGACGGGGAATCCGCTTGCGGCGGGCTGGCGGGCCGTTCAGACGCTGGCCGCCAGTCGGGCGGCACCTTGCGAGGCTGTCAGGTGCCTGCGTCCGCCTGAGCGCGAAATTGTGACTCGATCCCTTTCCACTTCCGGGCCATCTGGCTTACTCGATCGGGCTCGGCAGCCGCGAGGTTGACCATCTCGCAGCGATCGTTGCTCATGTCATACAGCTCCCACTCGTCGGCCTTTGCACACACGAGTTTCCACCGGCCCATGCGCAGCGCGTAGTGTCCGTCGTGGTTGAAGAAGATCCAATCTCGCTCGATTTCGGCATCGCGGGCCAAGGCCGGCACAAGGCTGCGTCCGGGTAGCGGGGGAGCCTCAGTGCCGTTCCATACCTGAGTGGGCTTGGCTCCGGCCAAATCCAGCAACGTCGGGACGAGGTCAACGAAATGCCCTACGGTATGTCGCAACTCGCCTCGCGCGGCGAGACCACCTTGCCAGTGCACGATCAGCGGCGACGAAATGCCGCCCTCGTGGACCCAGCTCTTGTGCAGCCGGAAGGGCGAATTGCCTGCGGTTGACCATCCCGGCCCGAGACTCAGGTATGTTCTCGCCGACCCCGGCAAAGCGGCCGGGTCGTGCCCGTCGCCCCGTATGATCTGCTCTGCGCTCGATCCGTTGTCTGAAACGAAGAAGATCACCGTGTCATCCAGTTGTCCCATTGCCCGAATCTGCTCGATCACGCGGCCGATTTCCTGATCCATCCTGTCGATCATTGCCGCGTGGATGGCCATTTTCGTCGCTTGAAAGCGTTTCTGCTGGTCGGTCAACTCATCCCACGCCACTGCCCGGGCAACCTCGCCCTTGCCGATGCGCTGGTGCAGTTGTTCCGCCGACAGGTTCCAACGCGGCGCGGTCTGGGAATCTCGCGATGACAACGCGCAGTTAACGATCCCCATCTCGCACTGACGCTTCCATCGCCGTTCCCGGATGACATCCCACCCTTCCAGGTACTTATCTCGATACCGATCGATGTCTCTCTGCAGGGCGTGCAGCGGAAAATGTGGTGAGAGAAAGGCCAGGTATTGCAGGAAAGGCTGGTCACCGTGCTTCTCGGCGTGCTCCCTGAGACAACCGATGGCATGGTCGGCGATGTATGTTGTCGAGTAATAGCCCGAGTCGGGTGTCACCGGCGCCATCGCCTTGTCATCCTGCGTGTGCTGGCGCGGCGAGAAGAACCGGTCGTGATCGTCAATCTTATAGGAGCGGTCGAATCCACCGTCAGTTACCACCTTGGGCGCTCCGTTGAGATGCCACTTGCCCGATTGATAGCACCGGTATCCGATCGGCTTCAAATAGTGCGGCAACACGCGCGTCCATCGCGGCAGGCGGCCCTTGGGTGGATCCATGCGAATCTGCTGCGCGTAGTAGCCGGTCAGAATGCAGGAACGCGACGGCCAGCAACGCGCTGTGGAATAGACCTGTGTGAAACGCACGCCATTGGCCGCCAGCCTGTTCAGGTTTGGCGTCGCGATCTCTCCCCCATAACATCCAGCATCGGCAAAACCCATGTCATCAGCTACGATGACGAGGAAATTCGGCCGCCTGCGCAGAGCCTTTGGCTTGCTTTCACCCGAAAACGCTTCAGCCGATAATACAGCGCTGGCCGAGAGGGCCAGGAAGTCCCGCCGCGATGTTCCGCCTGTGCGCTTAGGCATGCCGAATCCTCCGATGTGCCGCCGCCCGCATTGTCGGGATTCTCTTTCGCAGAGCAATCGGCTGCGCTTCCGGATCTGATGGTCCCCCGGGCCCTTCTTCCGGCGCAAAGCAAAACCCCCGACTCATGAGAATCGGGGGTTTGGGG
>CAZMXI010000052.1:0-27648 GCA_964570205.1 uncultured Tepidisphaeraceae bacterium | reverse complement strand
TTGCGGGGATCGCTGAGCGGCTGCGCCCAGGGGATGAAGTCGAAGGCGGGGTCGTCGAAGGTCATCTTGCGCGGCGTCAGGCCGTTGCGGCTCTGCTCGGAGGCGACGGCCAGGACCGTGGCGCAGACCGCCTTGGATACGGACGCGACGCGGCGGGCATCGGTTATGGCGCTATTCCCGCGCTCGACCTCGAGGACGATGTAGCCATTCCGGATGACGACGGCGGCGAAGTCGCGTTTGTCGCTGTCGAGCAGCCACTGTTTCAGCGCACGCAGCTTGTCCGGGTTCACGCCGGCCAGCCGGCGGAGATCTTCCGGCTTGTCGAGCCTCCGCCAGCCGCCCTGGGATTCCGGCGGCGGGAAGTACGCCGCGGCAGCGCGGGGCCCTGCCAGGAGGCGAGGGCGTTGCGCCACGGGATGCACCTTGCCGAACCTGTCGTCGATGAAGGTCGCCAGTTCGTCCAGCTTCCGGCGGAAAGCAGCTTCTGTCACGCTGGCGTTGTTCTCCGATTTCACCTGGGCGTCGGCCTTGAAGTTGTAGCTGTGGGCGAGATTGTCGCGGACGGTGTTGCCTTTAGCCTGGTTGATCTTCTGGCCGAGCATGATCCATGGGATGGCACGGCCGCCCCAGCGGCTGAAGCAAGCGTTGTCGCGGATGGTGCAGCCCTGGGCGTCGTAGAGCGAGATGCCGTGATAGTGGTTGACGCAGACGATGTTCTTTTCGACGGTGAAGTTGACCAGCGGGCCGTCGAAGCAGCCGATTCCCTGCATGGCGTTGGGGAAGGGCAGCGAGTCATCCTCGCGGGAGAGGATGATGTTGCCGCGGAAGGTGATGTCGCGGACCGTGCCGCGGCCGGCGTTGAAGAGGAAGACCTGGATGCCGTCATCGTGGTTCTTATCGCCGTCGGCGTCGCTGACGAAGATGTTCTTGACCACGTTGTATTGCACGACCAGCCCATCGCGGGTGGCGCGGATGCCGTCGCCGGAGAAGTTGGCGACGATGTTGCCTTCGCAGAGGCATTCGGGGGCACAGAGGTTGATGCCGAATCGCGTGTTCAGGACATAATTGTTGCGGGCGATGTGGCGTTTGCCATGTCGGCCGAGCCAGATGCCGCTGGCGGGCTTTTCGATCCAGTCCTTGGCGGTCCAGGCGGAGGCGTCGAGGACCGAATAGACAAAGCAGTCTTCGACGACCAGCTCGGCGGAGTCTTCGCCGCCGTGCTCGCCGAGCATGACCAGGTTGCGCGGGGCGCGGTCGAGCTTCGTCGGTGAGAGCGAGGGGGAGATGGTCAGGCCCTTGATGCGCCATTTGCGGCCGTCGCGGATCTCGACGAAGGCGACCTGGGGCGACTGGCCGGACTCGGCGGCGATGGTGATGAACTGGTCGTTGTAGCCGCTGGGGATGCGGATGGCGCCGTGCCAGCCGGAGCGGAGGAGGATGGTGTCGCCGGCTTTGACGGGCGCGGCGGGGTTGGCGACGTTGCCGGAAGCATCGCGGGATTGGATGAGCTTGCGCGCGATGACCTGCTCGATCGTGCCCCAGGGGCGCTGGGCGCTGCCGTCCCCATCGGGGGAGCCTTTGGCGGGGTCGCAGTGGAATGTCGCGCTATGGACCCAGCCGGATGAAAGGAAGAGGACAACCACGATGGGGAAGAGGTGGTTCCGCATGATAGACAGCTTAACTGAGGATGGGGGGAAATGCCCGGTTGCGGAATCCCGGCGGGCGTCGATTCACGCGGGGCGCTCGGGGCGGTATATCTATGGTGAGGCCCGCATCGGCGAATCCGGCCGCGCATCTCCGGGCCAATCGGCGCTATCTGCGGAGGAATCCATGAGCATGTCACGAAGAGCGGTTTTGAAGGCGAGTGTTGCGGCGGCCGCTGGGCTGAGCGCTGCTCGTGGGCTGGCGGGGGAGGCGGGGAAGATACCGATCGGGATTCAGCTTTATGCCGTGCGCGGGGAATTCGAGGCGGATGTGCCGCGGACGCTGAAGGCGGTGGCGGGGCTGGGGTATCAGGCGGTGGAGTTCTGGGGGTACGGCGGGACGCCGGCGGTATTCAAGGACTACAGCGCCAAGCAGTTGCGCGCGATGCTGGATGACAACGGGCTGAAGTGCTGCGGCATGCACCTTCAGCTCAAGGCGCTGGAGGATTCGAACCTGGCCCGCACGGTCGAGAACAACCAGATCCTCGGGAACAAGCTGCTCATCGTTGCGGCAGCGCAGGAGCGGATGAAGTCGGAGGAGACGATCAAGGGGCTGGCGGAGTTTCTGGGCGCGGCGGCCGAGAAGGTTCGGAAGCAGGGGATGCGGGTGGGGTATCACGCGCACGGTTTCGATTTCGTGAAGATCGGCGGCCGGTTCGCGTGGGATATCCTGTTCAGCAGCGCTGCGCCTGATGTCGTGATGCAGATGGATATAGGCAACTGCCTTTCGGGCGATGGCGACCCGATCGCGATGCTGAAGAAGTTCCCCGGGCGCGGGGCGAGCATCCATCTGCGCGAGTACCAGGACAAGACATTCGACGGCGACTACTACAAGGAAGTATTCCAGCTCTGCGAGATGACGCAGAAGACGCAGTGGTACATCGTGGAGGCGGGCGGAGATGGCGGGCGGGGCTTTGACGTGCCCAAGCAGGCGCTGGCGACGCTTCGGCGGATCGGCAAGTGATGGGACAAATCGGAAAGCGAGGCGATGGTCATGGGCGACAGGCAAATCACGCGGCGGCGTTTGGTGACGATGACGGCGGCGGGGGCGGCGGTGTCGATCCTGCCGCGGCACGTGCTGGGCGGGGGCCGATTTGTCGCGCCCAGCGAGAAGATCAACCTGGCTTACATCGGCTGCGGCACACAGGGGCTGCGGCAGCTCATGGCAGCGCTGCCCAAGAGCGAGATCAACGTGGTGGCGGTGTGCGACCCGAATCGCAGGAGCGATGACTATCCGGAGTGGGGTCGCGATGAGCTGAACAACAAGATCCGCTCGTTTCTGGGCGATGATTCATGGGCGAAGGGGGCGCGCGGCGGGCTGTGCGGGCGCGAAGTGGGGCAGGAAGTGGTCAGCCGGTACTACGCCCGCCGCGATGGCAGCGCAGCGGGCAAGTGCCGCGCCTACAGCGACTTCCGCGAGCTGCTGGATAGGGAAAAGGGCATCGATGCGGTGTACATCATGACGCCGGATCACCTGCACGGCACGGTGGCGGTGCGGGCGATGCGGCTGGGCAAGCACGCGATCACGCACAAACCGATGTCCAACGCGCTGGCCGAGACGCGGCTGGTGCGGGATGTGGCGAGGCAGGCGGGCGTCGCCACGCACATGTTCTGCGCAGCCGGGCAGGATGCGACGCCGACGATCATGGAGTGGGTGGCGGCGGGGGCGATCGGGGCGGTGCGGGAGGTCCATAACTGGTCGTCGCGGCCGTTCTGGCCGCAGGGCATGACGCAGTATCCGGCCGACCGGCCGCCCGTGCCGGAGGGCTTTGAGTGGGATCTGTGGCTGGGGCCAGCGCCGCAGCGGGCGTATCACCCTTCGTATACCCACGCGGTGTTCCGCGGGTGGATCGATTTCGGCAGCGGAGCGCTGGGGGACATGGGGCATTACAGCTTCTACCAGATCTTCAATATCCTGAAGCTGGGGACGCCGATTGCCGTCGAGGCCAGCCGCAGCCAGTATTGGGCCATCCGCGACTTCCAGTGGTACAAGGTGAACAATCAGGTGTCGTATCCGCAGGCATCGACGATCCGGTGGGATTTTCCGGCGCGCGGCGAGATGCCGCCCGTGACGCTGCACTGGTATGACGGTGGTTTGCGGCCGCAAACGCCCGAGGAGTTGAAGGCGGATGGCCAGCAGTTGCCGCCGGAGGGGATCCTGCTGGTGGGCGATCGAGGGAAGCTGCTGGCCGGTTTCACCGGCGATTCGCCGCGGCTGATTCCCGATTCGCGCATGCGCGAGTTCAAACAGCCGCCGCGGACGCTACCGCGGCCGATCGGAGAGCTGGAGCAGTGGATTCGCGCCTGCAAGGGCGGGCCGGCATCCGATGCGAGCTTTGAGAATGCCTATCCATTCGCCGAGACGATCCAGCTTGGCAACGTTGCCCTGCGGAGCGACAAGCGGCTGCTGTGGGACAGTGCGAAGATGGCGGCCACGAATGCGCCCGAAATCGCCCCCATGCTGGTGCGGAATTATCGAAAAGGGTGGGAGTTGTAGGAGCTGTACGATGCGGATTCGTTGTTGGATGTGTGTGCTGGTGGTGTGCCTTTGGGCACTTGGCCGACCGGCCGCTGCAAGGGAAGTGCTGGTGGAGGCCGAGAGCTTCGCCGAGCACGGCGGCTGGGTGCTGGACACGCAGTTCATCGAGATCATGGGCTCGCCGTACCTGCTGGCGCACGGCCTGGGCCGGCCGGTGAAGGATGCCACGACAACGGTGATGTTCCCCGCGGCGGGGCAATACCGCGTGTGGGTGCGCACGAAGGACTGGGTGGCGCGGTGGAAGGCGCCGGGGACGCCGGGGCGGTTTGAGCTCCTGATAGATGGCAAGGCGCTGGAGGAGACCTTTGGCACCAAGGGTGCTGACTGGCACTGGCAGGATGGGGGCACGGTGCGGATCCGGGATGGTAAGGCGACATTGACGCTTCGCGACCTGACGGGGTTCGATGGCCGGTGCGATGCGGTGCTGTTTTCGGATGACCCGGATTTCACGCCGCCGAACGACAGCGCTGTGATGGCGGCGTGGCGCAAGCGGCTGCTGGGCCTGCCGGAGAAGCCGATCGAGGAAGGCCCGTTCGACCTGGTGGTGGTGGGCGGGGGTTATGCGGGCGCGTGCGCAGCGCTGAGCGCTGCGCGGCTGGGGTGCAGGGTGGCGCTGATCCAGAACCGCCCTGTGCTGGGCGGCAACGGCAGCTCGGAGATTCGGGTGTGGCCGATGGGCAACACGCGGATCGGGCTTTATCCGCACCTGGGCGAAATCGTGGAGGAATTGGCGCTGAATACGCCCAAGAGCTCGCCGGGTTTGAAGGAGGAGTTCCATGATGAGAACAAGATTGACGTGGTCGGGAAGGAGAAGAGGCTGAAGCTGTTCCTGAACACGCATGTCTACGCGGTTGAGGCGAAGGATGGCCGAATCGAGGCGGTGGTGGCCCTCGACACGCGCACCAGCGAGGCGCGGCGGTTTTCAGGGCGCCTTTTCGCCGATTGCACGGGGCATGCGACGGTGGGTTACCTGGCGAAGGCCGACCTGAAGGTGCAGGAGACCGGCCACATGGGCATGAGCAACATGTGGCGGTGGAACAACGCCGATGAGCCGACGGCGTTTCCCGAGGCGCCGTGGGCGCTGAACATCGACATGGTGGATTTCCCGTATCCGCAGAAATTCCACGGGCAATGGTTCTGGGAGACGGGCTTCGACAAGGACCCGATCAAGGACCTGGAGTACATGCGCGACTGGAACCTGCGGGCGGTGTTCGGTGCGTTCAACGCGATGAAGAACCGCGGCGGGAAGGAACATCACGCCAATGCCCGGCTGGAATGGATTGCCTACATCGGCGGGACGCGCGAGTCGCGGCAGCTCATGGGCGATGTGGTGCTGACGGAGGAGGACATCGTCAAGAAGAGGCAGTTCCCCGATGGCTGCGTGCCGACGACATGGGATTTGGATCTGCATTACCCGGACAAGAACTACAACCGCAAGTACCCTCAGGACCCGTTCATCTCGATGGCGGTGTTCGGCAAGGGAGTGGACAAGCGGAACGGGTATCCGGTGCCGTATCGGTGCTTCTACTCGCGCAACATTGAGAACCTGTTCATGGCCGGGCGGTGCATCAGCGTGACACACGAGGCGCTGGGCACCGTGCGCGTGATGAAGACCGGCGGCATGATGGGCGAGGTGGTGGGCAAGGCGGCCTCCATCAGCACGCGCCACCTGGCCACGCCGCGAGAGGTGTATGAGAACTACCTGGATGAGCTGAAAGACCTCATGAACCGCCCCGGCGCCACGCGGCGGGACACGCCGGACGGGAAGCTTTATGTGCCGGCCGATGCGCCGAAATTCCCGCCGGTGCGGCAGGCGCCGGCCGAGGGCACGTTCGTCGATCCGGCGAAGCTCGAGGGGATCGTGGTGGATGAGACCGCGGCGAAGCTGACGGGCCACTGGAGCGAGCCGGGCAGCCTGACGGGCCATGTCGGGCCGGGTTATCTGTATGCCCAGGCCAACAGCAAGGCGACGGCCACGTTTGAGTTCAAGGTGCCCGAAACGGGGCGGTACGAGGTGCGGCTGGCCCATCAGCCGCACGCCAATCGCGCATCGAACACGCCGGTGACAGTGACCAGCGCTGATGGGGAGAAGGCGATGCGGGTGAATCAGCGCGAGAAGCCGGCAATTGCGCCGACGTTCGTGTCGCTGGGCACGTTCCGGTTTGAGGCCGGCAAGACTTGGTCGGTGCGAATCGGCACGGAAGGTGCCAACGGGCTGGCGCATGCCGACGCGATCCAGGTGCTGAAAGCGGAATAGAGGCGCGCATCAGGGGCGATGCTCATCAGCGCCGACATCGGGGCGGTCGTCGCGCTGCTGGTTGTCGATGTCTGTGGCGACGCCGGCGGCCGGCCGGGCGGCATCCACAACCTGTGGCACGGGGCGCTTCAGGTGAAGATTGCCGCCGCGCGGATCCACCAGCTCATTGGTCATATCGCGGGTGACGTTGCCGGTGTTCTCGAAGCGGCTTTCGGTCTCGATGCGCATGGCCGGTCCGCTGAGGAGGTTGTTGGCGACCACAAGGCCTTCGTTGTCGTGAACCAGCCGGGTGAGCCGCTGGAGCCTGGAGGCGGGGTCGTGGATGGTGTTGTGCAGGATGCGGCAGTCGCGGGTGTAGTCGGCCAGGATGCCCTGCTCGGGACATCGCGTGATGAAGTTGTTGCGGACGATGCAGCCTGTGGCGTGCACGCGCACATCATCGGGCTTGAAGGAATTGCCCAGGCAGATGCCCGAATCGCAATCGATGATGATGTTGCGCTCGATGATGCAATCCTCGGCGTGCTGCCAGAGGAAGACCGCGCCGCGGGCGCTGCGGGTGCGGCCCTGGATGCCGATGAAGACGTTGTCGCTGATGGTCCAGCGGCGGGGGTACATGGCATCGATGCCGCCGACATAATTGCCGCCGAAGTTCTGGGCGGTGTCGGCGGGGTCATCGGAAAACTGCTTGGGCCGATCGTTGTAGAACAGGCAATACTGGATCCGGCAGTCGCTGGGGCGGAATCGCTCACGGTCCTGGGCGCGCACGGCGGGGCCTTTCACGCCGCGTTCCCAGATGTTGTGGATGACGCAGTTGTGGATGGTCACTTGGGTCGTGAAGCGATCGGAGTTGATCTTGAAGCCGTTGGCGCGGATGTTCTGGATCGTCAGATCGGCGATGGTGACGCCTGAGCAGCCGGTGATGCCGACGAGTTCGCCGTGGCGGCTTTGGGCGCCGTCGAGGATGACGCGGTTGCGCTCGCCGGACTCGCCGCGCAGGGTGATGTCATGGGTGTGCAGGTCGAAGGTTCGGGGCAGCATGTAATGGCCGTCGGCGACGAGAATCGTGCCGCCGGGCCTGACCTGCTCGGCGGCGCGGAAGAGCTCATCGACGCTGGCGACGCGAATGACCTGGCCGGTGGGTTGTGGCAGCGGCGGGGCCTTGGGGAACCAGGGCTGCTGGGGGATGCTGGATGCCGCCTTGGTCGGCAGGGCATCAGCGCCATAGGCCTTGGCGGATTCGGCCGAGGGCACGCCCGGCACGCCGTCGATGGACATCGCCAGCTTCGGATCGACGCCATAGACGCCGTTTTCTTCACGGGCAGGCAGACCCGGCCGGCTGCGGGCGGGCTGGTCTTCGCAGAACCAGAAGTTCTCGCGGAAGGAGAAGCTGGCCGGGTCGGTGGCGGTGCCGATGTTCACGTGAATCTGCACCTGCCGCGAGCGGAAGACGACCAGGTTGCGCTCGAATCGGCCGTTGCGGCAGGCGACGAAGCCGGGCTCGCGCGTCTCCTGGAGGATGCGGATGATCCACTTGTCGGGGTGGTAGATGGTGTTATATCGGAAGACAGCGCCATCGACGCCGACGAACGCGATGGGCGCCTGGCAGCCGACGAACCGGCAACCCTCGACGGTGATGTTCTTCGCCTCGTATTTGGCGCCCTTCGGGCGGAAGACGGTCAGCGAGGTTGATCCGCCGGCGTTGACGCCGCGCCCGGCGGCGTTGATGAACGTGCAATTGCGGATGGTGATGTCGGATGAGCCGCCCTTGGTCTGGGGGCCGGCATCCTGGCTGAAGCCCTGCTTGCCCTGGAAGGTGCAGTTCTCGATCAGCCCGCGATGGCAGCCGACCATGTCGATCGCCTGTCCGCCCCAGCCCTCGATCCGACAGCCGCGGATCGTCAGGTCGTCGATGCCCGACAGCTTAATGGGGTCGTGGTTGCCGCTCGGGCCGACATCGAAAACATCGACGCTCTCCAGCGTAATGTGGTGGGAGGGCGTGTTGAAGCTTCCGCCATCGTCGATGTTGATGCCGTTGATGCTCTGGCCGCTGATGGCGATGTTGCGGAGCGTCAGATGCGTGCAATCGCTGAAATGCAGGCCCTGCCGGCCGCCCTGGAAGAGCGGTTTGTCCTTGGCATCAGCGCCTTCGATGATGATGGGCGCTTCGGCCGTGCCTTTCAGGTTGGCGGCGTAGACTTCCGGCCGGTATTTGCCGGGGGCGATGACGATGCGCGTGCCGGGCTGCGCTGCGCGCAGGACCTGCCGCAGGGCCGCGTCATCGGCCACGCGAACCACGCGCTCGGCGGCCGCGAGGGAAGCCGAAACGCTTGTCAGCAGGCACAGCATTGCGAAAAGATGAGGCAGTTGTTTCATGGTTGAGCAATCCGGGTAAGGGTCCATTCGCCGGCGGCCGCTTCGAACCAGGCAGCGCCGCTGTCAGCGGACACCTGGATCTGGATCGTCTGGCCGCCGGCCGATGTTGCACGCCACCGGCCGGGAGCAAGGTTCGCAACCAGCACGCGCGTCGGCCGGCCTGTGGGCACGGCAAGCTTCACATCTTCAGCGGATCGATCCGCATCGCGCCGAAACAACACGAGCCAGGAAGCGTCGGGGCCTTCGATCAGGCAGCCGAGGTGTTGGGGCGTCTCCATCCTCCGCGCCGGCCATCGCTCCGGGCGCTGCTGGTCCGACACCTGCATGACGTTCAGGAACAGGTCTTCCTCGGCCGCGGCCTTGGGAGAGACCTCAATTCGCCAGTTGGCCAATTCGATGGACTGCCGCTCGACGCGGTCGGCCGAAACATCGTTGGTGTAGTTCGTGCCGAAGACCCAGTATTCCTTGCCCGGCCCGCCGACTTTCGTCAGCTCGAGGTTTTCCGCTGGAGGATAAAGCACATCCAGTGCCAACCGGCCGCGCCCGCCGTGTTGCGTGCAATCGATGGTGGCGGAGGCGGCGTCGAGCCGGGGTTCTTCGAGGCTGTGTAGCAGCCAGTACTTGCGGAAGGACGGCTTGGCGCTGATGACGCGGTCGAACACAATCATGGCCGCGGGCACCCTCTGGTTGCGCAGGTTCAGGAACACCATGGAGCGGACGACTTTTCGCACCTTGGCGCTGTAAGCCGCGGTGATGTCGCCGCTCAAGATCGTGAAATGTGGCGTGTCGGCATCCGGGCCGAAGCCGTGATCCAGGACCTTGCCGGTGCGGTATCCCTTGGCGGAATCGGTGAGCATCTTCAGGTCGCGGGCCTCGGATCGGCCATTAGGCAGTCGCTGGCCGCCATCGTTGCCGTAGCCCTTGCGGCCGAAATCCTCATTCGGGTCGTGAATCAGCAGCGTGTTGTGGGCGATGGTCCGCCAGAAGTAGTTCATGCAGTGCGGGCTGCCGTAGGCTCCGGACGAGCCGGAATAGACGCCCGAGTCGGCCGCCAGCGTGCCCCGGTAGTAGATATGGAAGTTGCCCGCATCCAGGTGCTGGTGGTTAACGAAGTTGTATTCATTGACCTTCATCTCGGCGATGACGGCGTCGTCGCCCCAGCCGGTGCGGGCGACCATCCAGCCGAAGGGAAAGCCGAAATACCGCGACAGCGGCAGGTTGTCATGGCCCTTCGGCTGTAACTCGATATCTCGCCAGAGGATGTCGAAAATGGCCTCTCCGTCGCGGTTGGCATTCTGGCTGATATGTCGGGCAAGCAGGATCGGGTCTTTGTAGTAGCTGGCGACGAGCAGCGTGCCGATCCCCTCGGGCCAGGGCCGGCCGCGTGGCGCGCTGTGGCTGAAGGTGTCGCCGCTGCGAAGGCGTTGGCCATCCGGGCGGGTGATGTAGAGCCAGTAATAGGGCACGTGGCGCTGCGCGGGGTTGTAGATGTTGCCGAAGCCCATGCGGTTGAAGATCAGCAGCGGGAAGGTATCCCACGCGAAGCGATAGGGGCCATAAGAGTCGCCCTGGTGGTAGGCATGCCCATCATAGATCCAGTTGCGCACGGGCAGGTGTTCGCGGAAGAAGCGGCCCGCCGCCAGGTCGTACATCTCGGGAAACTCATCATAGATGGCGATGCCGGCCGAGAGCATGTCGCGCATAATCTGCGCCTCGGAGGAATGGCCGGTGACCGAGCCCTGCCGTGTGGGTGGATAGCCGCATTCCTGGGTCTTGGCCAGGCGGACCAGTTCGCGGATGAAGGCCTGCTTCTCATCCGCGGAGAGCAGCGGGTAGAGCCAGTCATAGACGATGGCGCCCGTGACCATCATCCGGCCGGTGACGCGACAGGCATCCATCCTGTCGGGCAGTTCGCACTTGCGAAGGATGTCCAGGCATTGCTCGACGGTGGATCGGCCGAGCTTCTGGTCTGCCTTGGCCAAGTATTGAAGCGCCTGCCATTCGATCTTGAGCTGGGCCGAGGTTCTGGCCTGGCTCTGAAGCCGATCCACTGCGGGCTTGAGCGTCGGGTGGGCCAGGCGTGCCTTGATCTGGCCAACTTGTGCCGCGCGGAGATAAAGACGTGGATGCTCGGGCGGCGGCAGGGGAATCCTGGTTCCGCCGGTCTCTTTCCACTGCGCCGCCCAGGCATGGCCTGAAAGAAGGATGGCCAACGCCGCCGCGCCCGCCCTGGCCGCCAATATGGCAAATCCCGACATGAAGAACCTCCCGGAAAGCGATGCGCAGGCCTCGACATGGGTTGATAGCCGCGGAGGCGACGGACGTTGCTCCGCGTGTCTCCGTTCGCGTTGCTAACCAACAGTTGCCCTGGCCCCGGCCGTCATCTACATTTCCCGCCGATGATCTTTCTGCCCGCGATGGTGGACATGCCGCTGCTGGTGAACCTGGCGGTGCTGGGGGGCTACCTGGGGTGCGTGGTCTTCATCGGGTCCATCTTCTTCCGCAGCAGCCGGACGGCCGAGCAATACACCACGGCGGGGCGGACCCTGCCGGGGTGGGCAGTGGGGCTGTCCATCTTCGGATCCTACATCAGCAGCATCAGTTTCCTGGCGAATCCCGGCAAGAGCTTTGCCGGCAACTGGAACGCTTTCGTCTTCACGATGGCCATGCCGGTGGCGGCCATCATTGCCATACGGTGGTTCGTGCCGTTTTATCGGCGCAGCGGGCATGTCTCGGCGTATGAGCACCTGGAACAACGATTCGGCTCCTGGGCACGGACTTATGCCGTTGTGTGCTTCCTGCTGACGCAGATGGCGCGCATGGCCACCATCGTCTACCTGCTGGCCCTGGCCCTGGCGCCGATGATCCATGCCCCGATCTGGCTCATCATCGCGGTCACGGGGGCGCTGATGACCGTCTATACGCTGCTGGGCGGCATCCGCGGCGTCGTCTGGACGGGCGTGCTGCAAAGCCTGGTCTTGATTGCCGGACCGGTCATCATCATCACAGCGCTGCTGACCAGGACGCCCGGCGGCTTGGGCGGCATCATCGATGTTGCGTGGCGGCATGACAAGTTCAGTCTCGGCAGCTTCGGAGCATCGCTGTCGCAGTCCACCTTCTGGGTGGTTCTGTTCTATGGCCTGGTCATTAACCTCGGCAATTTCGCCGTGGACCAGAGTTACGTGCAGCGCTATATCAGCGCTCGCGACGACCGCGAGGCGCGCAAGAGCCTCTGGCTGGCAGCGATGCTGTATGTGCCGACGGCCGCGGCGTTCTTCCTTATCGGGACAGGGTTGTTCGCGCTTTACGCCCACCGGCCGGATCTCCTGGCGGGCGGGCCCGATCCGGTCGCGGCCCCGGACAAGGTCCTGCCCCATTTCATAAGCCACGAGCTGGTGCCAGGGCTGAGCGGGCTGGTTATTGCGGCGATCTTTGCCGCCGCCATGGATTCCAACCTCAACAGCATGGCGACGCTGACGCTCTGCGACCTGTACAGGCGGTACTTCCGCCCGGAAGCCGGTCCGCGCGAGTCCATCCGCGTGCTGTACGTGGCCACGCTCGGCTGGGGCGCGGCCGGGACGCTTACCGCGCTGGCGATGATCCGCGCCCGGAACGTTCTGGATATCTGGTGGGACATGGCGGGCATCTTCAGCGGCGGGATGCTTGGGCTGTTCCTGCTGGGCCTGATGTCGCGCGCTGGCCGGCGGCCAGCGCTGGCGGCGGTGTGCGCCGGGGTGGGCGTGATCGTGTGGATTTCGCTGTCATCGAAGGGGTGGTGGCCCATGCGCAGCCCATTTCACCCATTGATGGCGACAGTGGTTGGCACGGCGGCTATCCTGTTCGTGGGCTTGGTATTCGGCCGAGATGCATGGAGAAGACGATCGCAATGCACCCTCGCCGAGGTGGAGCAGTCATGATGCCTGCGGAAAGTCCGGTTCTTCCAGCGCCGATCCACGGCATTGTGCCGCCGATGGTCACTCCGCTGCTGGAGGATGGGCGGCTGGATCTGGCCGGGCTGGAGCGACTCATCGATCACCTGCTGGCGGGCGGCATTCACGGGTTGTTCATCCTGGGCACATCGGGCGAGGCGGTTTCGCTGCCCGGCGCAACCCGGGGTGAGTTGATCACTCAGACCTGCCGGCTGGTCAGGCGCCGTTTGCCGGTGCTCGCGGGCATCACGGACACCTGCCTGGCCGATTCCATCGCCCTGGCGAAGCACGCGGCCGACGCCGGAGCCGATGCGGTCGTGCTCTCAGCACCGTATTACCTTCCGCCCGAGCAGGCGGAGTTGGTGGCGTGCATCCGGGAGGTGGTGGCGCGGCAGCCCCTGCCGGTGCTGCTGTACAACATTCCATCGCTGACCAAGACTGCCTACAGCCTGGATGCGGTGCGTGAGCTCGCGGCCATCGAGCGGGTCATTGGCATGAAAGACTCCGGTGGTGAACTGGCCTACTTGCGGCAGGTTGTGGCGATCGGGCGGCCGGGCTGGTCGGTGTTGCAGGGCTTCGAGCCTCTGTTTGTCGAGGGAATAGCGGCCGGCGCCACCGGCTGCGTGGGCGCGGGGGCGAACGTGGCGCCGAAGCGGTATGTCGAACTGCACCAAGCCGCGGCCGCCGGCGAGACCGGCCGAGTAGAGTCGCTACTGCGGCCGGTGACCGCCGTGAGGGGCCTCTATGGCGTCGGCGCGGGCGTTCCCGGCGTGATCCGCGGCATAAAGTGTGCGTTGTCGATCCTGGGCATCTGCGGGGAACACATGGCCGCGCCGTTTCGGCGGGCCACGGCGGAGGAACGCCGAAGGGTCGCCGAGCGCGTCGCGCAGCTTGAATGGCGATGAGTTGACAAACCAGGTATCGGTTGTCTACCGCTTGGTGCCCGGTGGGGGATAGCCCTTGGACGCATCATCCAGCACCAGCACCCAGTCGATCATCTCGCCCTTGTCCGGCGGGGTGAACTGCTTTGTGCCGGCGTTGTCGAAGGTGCCGATTTCGGAGGCCTTGCCATCCCGCGGGTTGTACCACCACGCCTTGACCTTGCCTCCCTTGATCACGTTCATCCTGACGCTGAAAGGTCGGCCGATTGGCGCATAGACCATCGCGTACGTGCCCTCCTCATCCCGCGTGCCGACGAACCGGTACCGCCCCGTGCCGGGCACGCTCGTGGGAATACGGTCGGTCACGATGATCGCATCGTCGGGGAGGCGTGTCAGGAACGGCCGCGATTCCATCAGCCAACGCCCGTACTGCATCTGCGCGGCGCCGGGTTGCTCGATGGCCTCGAACCACGGCATCAGCGGATTGTTGATCGGACCCTTGCCCGGCTGCCACATCTGCCAGACCGAGTGATGGCCGTAGGTATGGCCGAAAGCGCCGCTGAACAGGTCCCAATAGAGCGGCCGGCGCACATCTGACGAAATTGAGTGTCCCAGTTCATTCGCCTTGAAAGAGACGGGGTGGTCTTCGTAGATCGGCTCGCCGTCGAGCACGGGCTTGACGGGTTTGCGGTCGTAGTCGGTTCTGGTCTTGTCGTACCGGCCGGTGTATTCGGGCACATGGCCATTCTGCCGCATGTTGAAGTCCAGCCATTCATCCTCGTGAAACCACTGGCTGGAACCGGCGCCGCCCGGCGGGTGCAGGGTCATCAGGTGGGCACCGCCATCGCCCAGGCGCAGACCTCTGGCCATGGCGCGGATGATCGCCTTGTGGTTGTCGTTTTCGACCAGGCGGTCGCCGCCCAGAATCCAAATGATGTTCGCTTTGTCCTTGTAGCGCTTTCCAAGGAACTGGCCGTATTTCTCGGCGTTCTCCGTGTTGAATATCTCCGGGCCGACACCCCATTTCCTATTCCACTTGTCGCCCCAGGTCGGCAGCATGCCGATGTGGATGCCCAGCGCGTCGGCCTTGTTGACGATGTAGTCGACGTGCTCGAAGTATTTCTCGTTGGGCTTCGTCGGGTCGTTGTCGATCAAAGGCACTTGGCCGTAAGGATTCGGGTCTTTCAGTCCATCCAACTCGGCCAGCACCACCGCCTGAATCACCGTAAATCCATTCCTGGACCGGTTTTCCAGATATCGATCCGCCTCCTCGCGATTCAGCCGATGGAACAGTTCCCAGGCCGTGTCACCCAGCCAGAAGAAAGGCGAGCCATCCTGATTGACCAGGAAGCGCCTGTTCTCGCTCATCTTCAGTCGTTGCGGGTTGGCGGCGGCCGCGCAACTAGCCATGAACATCGCGATTCCCATCATCGCCAAAGCCATCGAACGCACGTTCATCTCATCCTCTCGATATGGGCTGCCTGATCTGTGAATCATCTCCGCAGGCTGTGCATAAGGATGCCTGCCTCGCGACGAAAAAGCCAGCTCGCGCCCGCCGGTTTCTCTGCATGAAACGGACTTTCGCGCAAGAATTGCTTTACATTCTGCGGAGGTTGGATGATAATTGCGCTCGATAATGACTTCCGAGGCGTCTGGCCATGGCCCGGCGCAAAGGATCTCTCGAACGTCGCACACGGAGGTGCTCATGTCCCGCAGCCTTCTGCTTTCCGTTGTTTTCATGGCCGCCATCATTGCTGCGCCCCCGGCCGTTCTTGGCCAGGACCAGCCGGTGCCGGAGGTTCCGAATTCGAAATTCCATTTTGCCGGCGTGATCAACGCCGCCGCCGTCAACGTGCGCAGCGGCCCGGGCGAGAACTACTACGCCACGATCCGTCTGGACAAGGGCACACCGGTAACGGTGGTGGGCCACCAGTTCGAGTGGCTGAAGATCATTCCGCCGCAGGGCTCCTTCAGTCTGATTTCCAAACAGTACGTGCAACTCGATGCGGATGGCAGGACCGGCACGGTCACCGGGGATAATTGCCGCGTGCGCGCCGGCAGCGGCCTGGTGAACGTTATCAGCACGGTGCAGTGCAAACTGAACAAGGGCGATCGCGTGACGGTGGCGGGCGATTACGATGAGTCGTTCTATCGCGTTCTTCCGCCCGACGGGACCTTCCTATACGTGCATCAGAAGTTCATTGATCCGGTGCGGAAACTGGCCGAGGGGGAAGCGCCGGCCCGTCCGACGACCCTGCCGTCGGAAATCGCATCGGTTGTTCCGACCACACGGCCGACCGAAGTTGAGGCGACCGGTCCGGCGACGCGGCCATCGAATGCCACCGCTGAGGCCTTCGCCGCCGCTCAGGCCGAGTTCGAGCGGCTGGAGAACCTGGCTAAGTCGAGTTCCAACGCCGACCTGGGCGAACAACCGCTGCCCGAACTGCTGGAGGGCTATCAGAAGCTGGCCACGAGCGAGCAGGCTCCCGTGTCGATCCGTCGCGTGGCGGAGATCCGGGTGGCGATCCTGAAAGTCCGCAACGACGCCCGCGAGGAACTGCTTGCCTCCCGCAAACGCAGCGCCGAGATTGAAGCCAAGCTCGAAGCCATCCGCGCCCAGCGTGCTGTCGCCGAGAACAAGCTTCAGGGCACGGGCATCTTCACCGCCGTCGGTTCGCTGAAGGCATCGACGCTCCGCGGGGATGACACGATCTTCCGCCTGGTGGATCCTGCCACGGAGCGCACCATCTGCTACGTGCGCAGCACCGACAAGAACTTCGTCCGCCTGATGGACCAATTCATCGGCGTCAACGGCGAGCTGACCGACGATGCCCAACTCGGCAGGCTGGTCAAGGTCACCTCATTCGCCTCGGTGGACCCGGCGAAGGTTAACAAGGGTGTCAGCGCCCGGGTGATCCCGCCCAGCCTGCTGTCCGGCGGCAGCGACTCCACGGCGACGACCGGCAATCAGTGAACCGGCCAAAGATCCCGGCATAAATGACGGAGGATGGAGCAGCTCGCCGGCTCCATCCTCTGTCGCTTTTCCGGATGTGCGATGATCAGACGTCGCAAACCTTGACGGCCTGGATCAGCGCCTTGATGGCGTCGCCCTTAGGGCCGTACTCGTGCGACACATAGCCCTTGTACCCCGTGGCGACGATCGCCTTCATGATGGGTGGGTAGTAGAGTTCCTGGTTCTCATCCAGCTCGTTGCGGCCGGGATTGCCGGCGGTGTGGTAATGGCCGAAGTACTGGTTGTACTGCCGGATGGTGGCGATGATGTCGCCCTCCATGATCTGCATGTGGTAGATGTCGTAGAGCAGTTTGACGCGGTCGGAGCCGACGCCTTTGCACACCTCGACGCCCCAGGGGGTGCGGTCGGCCTGGTAATCGGGATGATTGCGCTTGGAGTTGAGCAGCTCGATCACGATCGTGACCTTCTTCTGCTCGGCATAGCCCGCGACCTGCTTCAGGCCCGCGATGCAGTTCTTGGCACCCTCCTGGTCAGAGAGGCCTTCCTTGTCGTCCCTGTTCTTGTGGCGATTGCCCGAGAAAGTGATGACGTTCGGCCAGCCGGCCTCGCTGGCGAGGTCGATTCCCGACTTCATGTCGTTGATCAGCTTCTCATGATTCTCGGTGCGGTTCCACCCGGTGGGGATGCTGCCAGCGCCGCGCGCCAGCGAGCAGACCAGGTTGTACTTCTTCAACGTTGGCCAGTCGTTCGGGCCCGCGAAATCGATGCCCTTCAGGCCCATTTTGGCGATCATGGCGCACTTCTGCTCCAGGGGCATGCGCAGGCCGACGCCGCAGATGCACTGGTTGATCCGACCGTTGACGACGATCTTCTCGATGGTGTCGAGATCGACCTCCTGGGCGGCGCGGGCCTGGGCGGCGATGCTGACGGCCGGCATGGCCGCCGCGGCGATGCCGCCCAGCGCGCTGGCCAGCAGAGTGCGGCGCGACAGTGGATTGCGGTCTGACATGGGATTGCTCCTCCAGCGGGACATGTTCGAACGCGCCACGACGATCGCAGGCGCCACCAACTGATCAGCTTATCCGTTGCTCCTGTTCGTTCAAGCTGTTTGATCAGAACCGGAAGCTCAGCCCTGCCTTGACGATAAGCTGGCTGGAGCTTTCGTGCAGGCGCCAGTCGTCAAAGTCGTACCCCTGACTTACGGCGATGAACAGGTCGTTGCCCGGCCGAACGGTCCATCGCACTCGGCTGTCAAAACCCACCGAACGCGACTTGTTGTCGTATTGCGCCACGTTGGTCCACGACAGGCTGGGGCTGAAAGCGAAGTTGACACGTCCGGATACGAGCCGCACGTCGAAGTCGCCCTGTTCCAGGTCGATATCCCGCAGCTCATAGAACAGGCCGAGGTTCAGATGCCGCGACGGGCGGACGCTGAACCCGGCGCCATAGTCGTTGCGGGTGCCGTTGTAGAACGTGCCGGCTCTGTGCTCGACGTCGAGACTGATGGGCCGCGAACTGCTGGTGTGCAATTCCAGCAGATAGCCGCTCCAGCGGTAGTCGTCGGCGGGCAGCATGACATCGGGCCAGATCTCGAACGATTCATCCAGCACATCTCGGCTGGAGAACCACTCGGCGTACACACTGTCGCCCGCGGGCGTGAGGAGGCTGATGCCGGGCAGATCGTAATCCTCGGCGACAATCCGGCCATCGGCCTCGGTGATCACCTCCGGCCGGAAGCGCAGCGAGATGCTGCGTATCCAGGCGTGATTAATCCGCCAGACATGACGGATCCAGCCGCGGTACTCGCGGACGCCGCGCCGGCCGATAAAGCCCATGGCCGGGTCAAACTCATCGCCCGCTTCCTCGACTTCGGCGAACAGGTCCCACGGCTCGTTGGGATATGCCAGCGCCAGGCCCCATGCATAATCCTGGGCGTCGAAGTTGTCGGAGTCGGTGCCCATGAAATAGGCATGTCCCATGAGCCGTCTGCCGCCATCAAGCCGGGTGTTGAGATAGTTGAAATCGACGCCGGCCAGCGTGTTGTCGCCATCGGAACGCGGGTCGCCATGGGTGAGGATCACCCCCACATTGGATTCATCCAGCACCTGCTGGGCGATGCGGATGACAGAGAGGTTCTTGGCTGGCAGGTCATCACTTTCATCCTGTTCGACGGTGAGCAACGCCAGACTGGTGTCGCCGATTCGACCCGTCAGCCGCCCGCCGAACAGCACATCGACCGGCCGGCCGCCCGCATCCAGGCCGATTCGGCGCGAGTAGTACGGCAGAGGCGACGTGCCGATGCCGCCAAAGGCGAACAGCGATGCATCCTGCAGGAAGAAGTCTCGCTTTTCCGGAAAGAACACCGGAAAGCGCGTGAGGTTCACCACGCGGTCATCCACATCCGCCTCGGCAAAGTCGGTGTTGATCGACGCTTGAGCCGTCAATGAGGGCGTGATGCGATAGATGAAATCCGACCCAGGCTTCAGCGACCAGTCTGTGAAGTTCTCGTCATCGGTGTACTTGTAGGTCAAGAATGGCTTGACCTCCAGCCCCAGCCCATGCCTCAGGCCCGCGATGCCGCGCAGCTCGCCGAAGTCGGCCAGCGACGTCATCGGCTTGGCCGGCGATATCGCCGTCCACCGCGCCACTTCCTGCTTGCGGCGGATCGTGCGCTCAATGTTGCATCCCCAGGCGGTGGCGGCGGGGTCGAAGGACAGGCTCTTGACCGGAATCGCCGCCTCGGCCGTCCATCCCTGGTCGTCGATGCGCGCCTCCACATCCCAGATGGTGTCCCAGAGCTTGTTCTGGTCGGCGAAGTCCTCGATCAATCCCTCAACGCGCGCGCCTGCCGGGTTGGTGCTGAAATAATAGCCATCGCGCCGTCGGCCAAAAGTGTCGAACGCGATCTTCACCATGTCATCCGAGCCCAGGTCGGCATCGCGCTGCATCTGCCGCGAGATGATGCGGTCTGGCTGGGAGTCATAGCATCGGATGGCGATGTAGATCGCGTCGCGATCGTACAACAGCCGCACCTCGGTCTTCTCAGTGGGCTTGTCGCCGGCCACAGGGATGACCTGCGTGAAGTCCTTGATGACCGGGGCATCCTTCCAGCAGGGATCGTCGAGCTTGCCGTCGATGCTCGGGCGCGTGGCGGCGCGAGCCATTTCGAGCGACGGCCGGGTCGCTTGCGCAACGACAACCGCAGGCGTCAGCGCCCACAGCGCAGCGCACAGCCACAGCGGCCACCCGTTCGTTGCGCCCTTTCTTCCCTGCATCGCCTTCCCGGAGTCAGCCTGTCGAAGCCCGTTGCCCTACGGTACACGGGCGATGAGCCGCTGTTGGCGCAGTTCCCGATTTCAGCGGGCTTTGGCCGCGGTCGGGTCGGCCATGGCGCGACTCAGCAGGCCGATGTTGCGGATGAATGTCTGGCTGTCGATGATTTGGCGGGTGTCGTCATCCTCGCCGTGATACCGAAGCCGGCCGGCCTCCACCCACGCGCCGCGGTCATCGAGGCCGGCGATCACTTTGCTTACCTGCTCAGCGGAGGGAACTCTCAGCGGCGGATCGGTCCGGCTGCCGCGTAATTCGGCCAACTGCTGCGGTGTCAACGCAGACAGTTGCTGGTGCTCCCGTGCCAGGCTGTCGCCGCCGTTGGACACCTTGAAGGCATAGTGCGTCGGCACATCGCCATCGTTGTAGGTCAGCTCATAAGTCTTCGTGAAGTGCAGGGGCCTGTTGGTTCTCAACTCATAGAACCGGGCAAGTCGGCCATCTGGCAGGACTGAGCGGCGCAACCACGCGATGGCGGGCGGAATGGGCTTCAGGAACTTCGGGTCACTGGTCTCGACATACAGCCTCATCAGGATGCGGATGAGCTGCTGCGATTCCGAGCCGCTGACCGCAGGCGGCTCAAACTTGCGAGCCCAGGCGGGGTGCATGTCGAAGCTGTACTGCTGCGCCCATGCTGGCTGCGGCTCCGGCAGTTGCGCCAGGATGATGAAATCGCCCGCGCGAAGGGCGGCATCGCGATAACGGGGCTCGGCATAGACCTCGGCCGCCAGCAGCAGTGTTTCAATTGTGTCGGCGATCGTGTTGTCGTTGAACGTGTAGTGCCACCAGTATCGGCCGCCGGGGTATTGGCGCGGCCAGGCATCTGGATAAGTCGCCGGTTTGACGGGGTGCTTGGCTGGATCGATCGGCTGATCAAACCCCTGCGCCCAGGCGCCGTTCGGGAACTGCGCCTTGAGGATCGAATCCAGGGCGAACAGGGCGGCCTCGTGAATGCGCTGGTCCTTTAACTTCAGCGCTCGATCCAGCCGGCAGAGCATACGCACGGCAGACTGTGTCTTGTCATCGTCGAACGTGCTGACGTTGAAGCCCCGCGGGCGCGGCGGGTCGACGCGGTAGGCGAACTTGGCGCGTGCGGGCGGGTCGAATTCGATCCGGTCCGTCCACCCGCCGGAGCGAAGCTGCCCGCGGACGAGGCATTCGCCCGCCGCCTTCGCGGCATCCAGCAGATAGGCTTCGCCGGTGAGTTCCCATGCATCCAGATACGCCATTCCCACTGCGGGCGTGCCGGGTGGCTGGACCCACACCGTGTCAGGTCCCGTCTTGCCCTCACCCTCGCGCCTGGCCATATCGGCGCTGTACTTGTAGACGTAGCCGCCGTGGCTGGCAACCTGTGTTGCGTAGAACGCTACGGACCGGCACAGCGCCTCGGCCGCCTGGTCGCGCGATGACGGCTCGGCAGCGCTGAGCGGCGACGTGGCAACGAGTGACAACAGGATGTAGATGTTGCGCATCATGACATGCTTAACACGGTTTGACCTGTGACTACGGCCGGAAGGGCACATCGCCTCCCGGCTTGCGCCCGGAGGCATCCTTGTATGTGCTCGGCTTCCAGTTACGCGCGATGTCGATGTCGGCGGCGACCTTCCCGGCCAGCGCTGGGATGTCCACCACGCCCACGCGGTTGTACAGCACGGGCTGATTGTACTGCCGCGCATAAGCCGTGGCGTAGCGCTTCCAGTGTTCCAGGGCGAGCTTCAGGTGCTCGACGGCGTTCGCCCGCTGCTCGGCCGCCCCCGTCACATCGAACAGCGCCAACTGGCTCGCCGCACGGATTTTCTCGGCGTAGTAGTTGCCCAGGTGCGCGAGTGCCTCGATGTCGCCCAGCGTCAACCGGAGTTCCTTGTTGTCGCCCTGCCGCGGGCGCATCTGCGCCGCCGCTTGCATCGCTGCCGCCGCATGGCCGGCCAGGGCATCGGCCACCTGGATCGGCGTCTGGCCGCTGAAGGGTTGCTTGCGGAAGACCTGCTCTCGCCAGGCGAGGATGTCGAGAATCCCGCTGCCCGGCATCGTGTGCCCTTCCACGAAATGCCGCACGGTGTACCACCCCCTGTGGCGCGGATGGCTCAGGCACGCCTCCGGCAGCCATTTCAGGTCGATGTCGCCCCAGAAAAACCGCGTGATCTGCGGGACGATGCGCGAAGCCTCGGCCCAGGCGGCCATGAGCTGATCGGCATCGACTTCTGGGAACCGCTGCGCGATCGTCTGCTTGAACAGATCGTCACCCAGGTCCGGCTCGTAGCTCAGCCGCCCCCACAGCATGAAGCTGTACCACTGCTTGCTGATCACCAGCTCGCGCGGCGACTGGGGCTCGGTGCTGAGAAACTCGCGGCCCCAGATGTAGCCGTCGGGACCCATATAGAAGCCGGCGATCTTGTCGGGTCCGGGAATGGCGCGGATGAACTCCCGCGCGAACTGCGGATCGCCCCAGCGGAAGCTGTAGATGTCGTCGTTGCGGATGGTCAGCCAGCTTCGCAGCTCGGGCTTCAGGTGCGGCAGGGCGGCCTGGATGAATGGCGGCTTCGGCGTGGAATACATATGCGCGATGGCGTACTTGAAGCTCAGATCGAACGGACCCGGATAATCCTTCCATTCCCGCACGATGTCGGCCTGGCCGGTCATGTGGAAGCGGTGGATCATCCGCACCTGCCGCCCCGGCTGAAGCCTGACGGCATCCCGCACGCCCTCGCCATAAGCCTTCCAGAGCCACTTCTCCTTGTCGTAGTCATCCTTTCGGGCGTTCAGCCGCTCGCCTGCTGTGATGCCAAAGCCCGCCAGCAGCGGATAGGTCAGCACCATCTCGCGCACGCTGGCGCGGAAATAGGCGATGGTTGTGTCGTTGTCCTGCGCTGCGGTGATTCCGTGCTTGCCATCCGCGCCGAACACGAACATGTTCCAGGTGAACCAGTAGACATCCACGCCGCGATTGCGGGCGTGCTGCATGACGTCGCGCCAGAACAGGATCTTCTGGTCAATCGTCATCTTCTTGTCCGTCACCAGGTTTCGCAGCATGGCCGGGCGGACCATGTCATCCCCCGTGTGCGAAAACGTGTCATCCAGCTTGAGCGTCGTGCGCTTCACATCATCCAGCGCCACCTCGGGGAACTCCGGCACTTTCACCAGCGATGGAAACGGGTGCAGGTTCCACAGCGTCAGCACGTTGTAGCGGTGACGTGCCATTTCATCGATGAACTCGCGCCAGAAGTCCATGCTCCACATCTCGGGAATGTTCTGCTGGGCGGCGTCGGCGTTGTCGGAGTAGCTGGGCGTGCGCGCATCCAGGGGGATGTTGAACTTGATCCCCCGCTGGGCGATGTGCGGGGCATGTTCGGAATCGGCCACGTTATCCAGCGTGCCAAGCCGGATCGCCTCGGCCAGGTCCAAACCGCCATACATCGCGCCGGCCGCATCCGCTCCGAGCACGAAGAGGCTGGTCTGGCCCTCGCGATCGAGTCGGCGGATCGCGTACGCCTGCGCGCCCTGTTGAGCTGGCGGCTTCAGCGCGAATCGCGCCATCAGCAGGTCCCTGCCGGCTGCCGTGCCGGCGATGAAGATGCGCAACGGGTCCTTCGCCGCCGTCGCCTTCGCCAGATCCATCTCCGCAAGCCGCATCCCGCCCGCAGCGCAGGCCCGGCGAATCTCGGCCCCGGCGAATTGCACCGGCGGCAGATCCTCCAGCCCCACGATCAGCGATGCCGCGGCCGCGGCGCGGGGCTCTTCGCTCAGCGCCAGCAGATCGCGGCGGGGATTGGCCCATTGCCTCTGCACCGCCTGCCCCACCGCGCTCAGCAGGGCGGTGTAATCAGGATCGGATGCATCCTTGTAACCGCCGGTGCACTTGCCCTCAGCGCCGGCGGGCAAAGGAGCGGCCAAGAACAGGCTCTTGCCGGGCGCATGCAGGTCGATCCAGTCCGGGCGCGAGACATCATCCGTCTGATGGCATGATGCACATCGCTTCTGATGCGTCGCCTTGATCTTCTGGAGCAGTTGCCCATCCCCGGCGATGTCATAGGCAGGCCTCTCCGGCCGCTTGTTGACGAAATGGTCGTGGTAGGGGGCGTTGGCGTCGATCCAGGTGATCAGACGCAGGCGTTCTTCCGGCGTAAGCCGCACCCGCTCGGCGTGCGCCTTGCCGTCCAGCGCCTCGATCAGCCTGCTGCGATGCGCGCCATAGGCCAGGGGCGGCGTGATGCTGGCATCCTGCTGGCGGACAGCCGAGACCGCCACCAACTGCCTGGCCATGATCGTCTCATAGGCGCGGTTGTGCCCGTAACCGGCGATGTTCGGGTCGTAGCTGGTCAGGCCCGGCGAGTAATCCAGCCCGCCCGCGGGCTTCAATCCGCCGTGGCACTTCACGCAGTTGCGGCTCAGCACCGGCTGGATGTCGCGCAGGAAGCTGATCGGCCGGTCCCCCCAGGGCGGGGGCTCGGGAATGCTCGCCGGCCGCAATCCTGCCGCCGTTGTGCCCCCGGGACCGGAAATCGCCCGGGTCTCATGGCATCCCACGCACGCCCGGAACTCCCCCGGCTGAAAGCTCACGAAGCTGCGCATCCGCCGCAACTCCATCTGGTTCTCATCCAGGAGCTGGAAATAGACCGCCGTGTCGGCCGGCACGCGGAAATGCGCGCTGCCGTCGGCCTCCACCGGAACCGTGCCGATCACGCGCACCGGCGTCCAGCTCAGCAGGTTCTTTCGTTCCGCACCCGGCCCGCCATAGCCGTGGTCTTCGCCATAGCGCTGGCCGCCACGCGCGTTGTCGTATGGCCAGCCGATCGGCTCGGCGATGCGCAGGTATTTCGCACGCCCGGCGTCGATGCCTTCCACCCCGAACGCGGCGTTGCTGACCAGGCACGTGGCATGGTCCTTCGCCGGGTCGGTCATGTCGGGCAGCACCGGGGGCCTGGGGCGCGGCCGCAACGGCATCGGCGCGAAGCAGGAAATGCCCGCATCGCGATAGACCAGCTCCTTGTTCCCATGAACATCGATCAAATACAGCGCATAACCGGCCGGGTCGCGCTCTGGGCCGTACGTGTACGCCACCAGAAAATGCCTCTCCGAGAGTGGCCACGGCGTTGAATAGAACCCGGATGCATCCGTCACGCCGCCGCCCGGCACGGCGATGCCCGACATGCCGCCCTCCGGCGGCCGAACGCCCGGCGTGACGATGTTGATGCCGGCCGGCTCGTTGATGCCGATCGAATGGTTGATCACCACCACCGGTCCCACCGCCAGCGTGTGGTGCCCGGCAGCGACGGCCACCAGCTTGTTGCTCCCCGGGATCGACCGGGCATCTTCCAGCGCCCACGGATCGACGAAGTGCTGCTTGAAGATGGCGTCGGCCCCGGTGCCATCCGGCCGGACTGTCCAGATCGACTGGATGAACGCCCAGCTCCGCTCGTGATACTCCCATCGCGTATACCCGATCGTCCCGTCAGCCAGGGTGTGTGGAAGGTAGTCGCCATCCTTGTTCACGCTCAGCCGGCGGATGTTCGATCCGTCGCGCTGCATGACGTACAGGTTGCAGCTTGTCTCATCCTTGTCGAACTCGTTGCATTGAAGCGAGGTCCCGCATCGCTCTGACACAAACGCGATCTCGCCGCTCGGCAGATAGGTTGGGTCCAGGTCGCTCCACTCCCCTGTGGTGATCTGCCTCAGGCCCTTGCCATCAACGCCAACCTCGAAGATGTGGATCGGCTCCACCTCACGCCGAAGGCGATAGCTCTGTGTCCGGTCCAGCCATCCGGCCGGCGGCTGGTCGCTGCCCGCCCTCGCATAGCCGAAGACGACGCGGTCGCCGTCATACCACAGGTCCGTGCCATGCACATGTCCCGGTCCAAGGGCGCCATTGAGAAGCTGGCGCATCTGGATCGACGCCCCAGCGCCCTCGGCCAGGGCCGCGAACAGCGGCCTCCCGCCGGCCCACAGGATGCACAGGTCGCCGCCCGGCCGAGACACCCACGGCATGTGGTTCAGGCAGATGTCCGGGTAGGTCTCCTGCGTGAACCGCTTGATGAACAGCAGCCGGTCGAATCCCAGCAGGGGATTGGCGAACACCAGCCGCCGCACCGCCCATCGGGCCTCCAGATACACCTTCCGCTGCTCAGCATCCGGAGCATCAGTGCCAAGCGATGCCAATCGCTTCGCCGCATCGTCAATCCGCCGCAGGTGCTCGCCGACATCCACTCCCGCATCGCGCAACTCCGACGCCAGCCGCCGCGCGGAGTCAATCACCTGGCCGGTTGGATAGCGGACCTGCCGAATCTTCGCGGTTGACCACGGGCTCAGGCTGCTCTGGTCGGCCGGCCGGCGCAGAGCCAGGTTCTTCCCGGCCTCGGCCCCGTAAACCTCCACTTCATCCAGGTGGAAATAGATCGGCTTATCGCCCGCAACCATGATGCGCACGAAGCGTGCTGCAAGCCGCTCGAATCTCACCACCAGCGGCCCGGCCTGCCCCACGCCGCCGAAGTGGCGGCTATTGGCGTATCGTTTCGTCCACGCCTTGCCATCATCCGATGTCAGGATCACCAGGTTGTCGGCGTTGTGCAGGCCGGGTGCGTAGTCCAGACGGTTGTAGATGACCACCCGGTGGATGTCGCGCTGCCCGCCCAGGTCCACCTGCCACCAGGGGTTGGCTTCCTGCCCGGTGTGGAACCCATATTTGCCATCCTTCACGCCGTCGCATGCCCCGGCCGCATCTGACTGCGTCGTCACCGGCACCTCCAGCCGTTTCAGCCAGTCTTCCTCGACCTGTCGGCGATACTGGGCTGAATCGACGGCAATGTCGGCCGGTGTGGCCGACTTCGGCACCGGCCGCAGCGCCTCGGCCGAGCGGCAAACCGGTGACAACATCCCTGCCAGCGCGATCAGAACGGCGGCGGATGCGGGCAAGTGCCTCATGACGTGGCCTCCTCGCGGTCCATCATATCCGCACATTCGCTTCCATCGAACTCCTCGCCTCGCGTGGATTTGCCCGCCAAGGTACCATGACGATCATGAATAGGCGGCAATTCCTCAAGGGCTCGGCCGCGGCCATCGCCGCGCCGTGGATCATCCCCGGGACAGCGCTCGGCCAGTCGGGCCCCAGTTCAAAAATCACCGTCGGCCTGATCGGCAACGGCCTGATGGGTGGCGGGCATCTGCACCGCATGGCCAATGACCCTGGCGTGCGCGTGCTGGCCGTGTGTGATGTTGATGCGTCGCGCCGAGAGCGAGCCAAGGGCATCATCGAGACCACCTACGCCGCCGATCGCGCCAGCGGCGCTTACTCTGGCTGCGCTGCCTACAACGACTATCGCGATTTGCTCGCCCGCACGGACATCGACGCCGTCGTCATCGTCACTCCCGACCACTGGCACGCGTTCCAATCCATCGACGCCGCCAAGGCCGGCAAGGATGTCTACTGCGAGAAGCCCGTCTCGGTCACCATCGACGAGGGCCGACAACTCGTGCGCGTCATGCAGCGCTACGGCCGAGTCTTCCAGACCGGCACGCAATACCGCTCGATTCCCACCGTTCGCGCAGTCTGCCAGTTTGTCCGCGAGGGCGGCCTGGGCAAGGTCAGGCGGGTCTTCACGCTGCTCGACAGCGGGGCCACGGCGATGATGCCGGTGGCGAAGAGGCGCGGGGTAGCATCCTTGACCTGCG
>CAZMXI010000051.1:0-27659 GCA_964570205.1 uncultured Tepidisphaeraceae bacterium | reverse complement strand
AATCACCTCGGTGCAATCGATGGCAATGAGGTCCCAATCCGGCAGGAACGACTTCAGGATCGCGTGCGCCTCGCGTTCCAAACCCGGGTCCACATCGCTGTAACTGGGCACCAGGAGCGTGCCATTGGCGTAGATGACATTCGTATAGGTGCGGAAGACCCCGCCGTGGTTGCTCGGCATGGGGATTCTCGCAACCTTGAGCACGCCGCCGCCCCCCAGTGGAGTCTGAGCGAGCTTGATCGCGTTTCGATCAAGAATGTCCGCATTGATGGGATCGGCCTTCCGGTCATACTGGCCGACCAGGATGGTGTCGGCCGAGACGAATGTCGCGAAGATATCAGCATGGCCGGTGCCTTCCTCGGCCAGTACAAAACAGCTCACCCCTGAGGTAAAACCATAGTACTGATGGAGGATCTGTCGGACCTGCTGAGGGGTATAGCCGAGGCAGAAGCTGTTGCGTTGCATAATGGCTTCGGTGGTGATAACGAAGCCCTTGCCGTTGGTGAGGAGGTTGCCGCCCTCGGCGGCCAGGGGAACTCGGGCAACGGGGAGCTTGAGCAACTCGGCCATGGCCGTCGGGAGCATGTCATCGTTTTGTCGCTCTGTCTGGGCGTAGAGCGGGTCGAGAATGGCGATGCCACCGGTGTTCAGACGCACGAACGCCGGACCGTAATCGCGCACCCACATGCCTTTCAGCGGCATGGATACAAAATGGACCTGGTGGGCGGGCAGGCCCCAGTCACACAGAAGAGTCACGGCGTGTCGTCGCTGCTCCTCGCTGTGGACGATGCCGATCAGGGGAATCCGGCCAACAAGGGCGCGGACCACATCCACCATGAGTTGGGGGAAATGCCGTAACAAATCATGGAAGCCCAGAACCACGGCAGCCTGTCGCTCAAATTCGGCGGGAACGTGCCCCGTAACACAAGCGCGCATTCCGCTCCTCCACGAACCGAGACCACAGCACGTCCGATTACTCGATGTGACAGGCCCGGCCGCTGACTCTTGTTATGCGGGACTCTCAACGACTGCCCCGCAACGTCGCCCGACTAAAGGATGGTGTCATAGAGCAGCAAATGCCGCTCCATCCCTGCAATACTGACACCACTCTGTTCAAACGCCAGAATACCGCCGTTAGTTCCCATGAACTCAAAAAAAGCCCCCGGACAATCCCGGGGGCGGCAAACCAATAGATACAGATCGATATGTTGATGGATTAAAGCCCCTCGCCACTGCGGCGCATGAGGTCTGCAACACTGCAATCGCGAGCAACCGCATAACCCTTCAAGGGAAGGATATGTTCGTGCACGGCATCGATGATATCCACGACATAGGGAAAGAAGGCATCCTCGACCTCGTCGGCCGGCGTGATCCAATTGCGCGCCCCCACGACCACAGGCGGAGCATCCAGCTCATCAAAGGCGAACTGTGCAATCTTTGCCGCCATGGTCTGCAATGCGCTACCGCGTTCGCAGGCGTCTGACGTCAATAGGATCTTCCTGGTCTTCTTGACGGACTCGATCACCTTTTCGTAGTTAAAGGGTACCATTGACCGGGCATCGATGACCTCGCACGAGATGCCGTGCTTTTCCTCCAGGACCTTGGCCGCTTCCAAGGCGCGGTAGAGGGTCGCACCGATGGTGAGCAGAGTGAGGTCCTTGCCGGCCTTCTTGATATCCGGCTCGCCAATGGGGACTTCGTAGTAGCCAGTGGGCACGCCGCCGGGTGCGAACCACTCCGGCTCATCGTAAATTCTTTGTGATTCGAAGAATACGACCGGATCTGTTCCGACCAGGGCCGAATTCATCAGCCCCTTGGCGTCATAGGGCGTGGCTGGGAACACCACCTTCAGGCCAGGGATATGCGCGGCAATGGCCGTCCAGTCCTGGCTGTGTTGAGCACCGTACTTCGAGCCCACGGAGACGCGCAGAACGACGGGCATGCGCAACAGGCCCCCCGACATGGACTGCCATTTGGCGAGCTGGTTGAAGATTTCATCGCCAGCCCGGCCCATGAAGTCGCAATACATCAACTCGGCGATGACCCGCCCGCCTTCCAGCGCATAACCCACTGCGGTTCCGACAATTGCGCCCTCAGAGATTGGCGAATTGAACAGGCGATGATACGGCAGGGCTTCGGTCAGCCCGCGGTAAACCGCAAACGCCCCGCCCCAGTCGCGGTTTTCTTCACCATAGGCCACCAGGGTCGGATCAACATAAAAACGGTCGAGAATGGCCTCGAACAAGGCATCGCGGATGCCGATGCACTTGCTCTTGGGCAGCTTGTTCCCTTTTTCGTCGACGGCGCTGCGGCTGCGCTGGGCAAGCTGCTTGACGCGGGGATTCTCCTCCTTGGGCATCAGCGTCTCGGGCTTTCTGCCGTTGCCCTCCATGCTCTCGACCTTCTGGTTGGAGAACATGGTGCGATCGAGCAGGCAGTTGATCTTCTTCAGGTCGGCACGCGGGCTGATGTTCAGGTCGATTGCCTTCTTGAAGGCGCGGAGCACGATCACTTCCGCGTTCTCGCGCATGGCATCGATGTCCATCTGGGTGCAGACGTTGGCCTTGACCAACTCCTGTGCAAAAGCCTGGAGGGAATCGACCTTCTGCCAGGCTTCGACTTCGGCCTTCTCGCGATAGCTGCTGGCATCGGACGGCGAATGGCCGGAGAATCGGTAGGTGACGGTGTCGAGCAGGACGGGACCGCGTCTTTCTTCAATCACCTTCTTCTTGCGGGCAATGGCATCGATGACGGCCAGCGGGTTGAAGCCGTCGATGCGCTCGGCGTGCATCTGCTCGGGATTGATGCCGGCGCCAAGGCGGGCCAGAACCTTGAGGCCCATGGTCTCGCCGCAAGGTTGGCCGCCCATGCCGTAGAAATTGTTGACGAAGTTGAAGATCAGCGGCAGTCCGCCGCGATGGGCTTCATCCCATAGAAGCTTGAACTGGTCCATGGTGGCAAAGCACAGCGCTTCCCACACCGGCCCGCAACCCAGGGAGGCATCGCCGATATTGGCGATAATAATGCCGGGCTTGCGATTGACGTGCTTGTACAGGGCCGCGCCGGTGGCGATATCGGCCGAGCCGCCGACGATGGCGTTGTTGGGATAGACTCCGAAAGGCGGGAAAAAGGCGTGCATCGAGCCGCCCATGCCCTTGTTGAAGCCGGGCTCGCGGCCGAATATCTCGGCCAGCGCGCCATAGACCAGATAGTCGATGGCCAGGTCCTTGGTCGAGCCCTTGGCGTCCTTTTCGACGATGCGGAGGCAGTCGCCGTCGAAATAGGACTTCATGATGTCGAGCAGGGTCTTGTCCTCGATTTTGTCGATGGCCGACAGGCCCTTGGCGAGAATTTCGCCGTGGGAGCGGTGTGAGCCGTAAATATGGTCATCAACGCCAAGCAGATAAGCCTGGCCGACGGCGGAAGCTTCCTGGCCGATCGACAGGTGCGCGGGGCCCTTGTGGTTGTACTCAACGCCCTTGTAGTTGCCGCGCAGCTTGATCTCATTGAGCATCGACTCGAAGGCGCGGATGATTTCCATGTCGCGCTGAATGCGCATCAGGTCCTGCTTCGAGAAGCGAACGAGTTCATCGCCGACGGACTTGTCGTACTGGTTGACCGGCACGGCTTGAAACGTGACCGAACCCGGGGCGCGGCAATCGGTCGGATTGATCATCTGACACTTGGGCATGGACGGCTCTCCTGATTCACTCTGTTCCTATCCACGGCGTGCGCACGACGACAAGCGGCGGTGGGCGGCGCCCACTCTACGTGTGCATGGGTGCGACTCCGTGAACAACTTCGTTGCTATTGGGGCAGATTACTTCGATGTTTCGACTGCTGAGGAACCCGCTCCAGGCGGCGTCGGGTTGCTGGTCGGTCACGAGCTTCGAGACCGCTTCCCAGCCGACGATCTTGAACAACGACGGCGCGGCGAACTTGCTGTGGTCGACCAGGAGCACGGTCTGACGGGCGTTCTGGACGGCCAGGCGATAGAGATTGGCACTCTCGATGTCGGCGGCGGCGACGCCAAAATCCATGCTGATGCCGTCAGCGCCGATCAGGCAGACATAGCCGCGAAGCTGGTTGAGGGTCTCCAGCGCGAGGGTCCCGACGGCATCCATGCGATCGGGACGGTACTGGCCTCCGAGCATGATGACGCTCAGGCCCGGGGCATCGAGTTCGAGGGCAAGCCGGGCGGAGTTGACGATGATGAAGAGATTGCGGCGGCCCTTGAGCCGCAGGGCCAGTTCATAACAGGTCGTTCCGGAGTCGATGAAAATCTGCTCGTTGTCGGTGATCAGGTCGGCCGCAAGCTGGCCGATGACCCGTTTGGCCTCGACATGCCGTGTGCCCTTGGCGCTGAGGGACAGATCATTCGGGCGCCGAAGGGTGGCGCCGCCGTAGACGAGTTCGAGCTGCCCGGAATCGGCCAGGGCCTTGAGGTCGCGGCGAACGGTGGCTTCGGAAACATCCATGCCAACGGCAAGGTCTTTGGCCGTGACATGCCGGCGCTGTAAGACCTCGGTGAGAATGCGTTCGCGGCGCTGTCGAGAAGAATCCATTTCAAACCTCGTCAATGCGGCGCCGCCAGGGCCATTTCGTGGCACCTCTGGCAACATCACGCGCATAGTAGACAACAAAGTGTCGCCCATTTCAACAAAAATCGCGCATGAATATGCTTGACTCATGCACATTTTTGACGAAAGTATGTCAGTCAACCGTAAGAGGTCATGTAACCATGCCGAGAATCACACTGCCACGAGCAGGAAAGAACGTCGAATCCGGAACGATTCGTCGCTGGCTGAAGCGGGTCGGCGACGCGGTCGGCCAAGGAGAAACGGTGGTCGAAGTTGAGACCGAGGAGGGCCTGCTCCAAGTGGAGTCGGGCATTGGCGGGATTTTACGTGAGCTGTTGGTGTCGGAAGGCAAGACCGTGCCCGTAGATACCGCCATCGCTGTTATCGGAGGGGCGGCGCCAGCCACCGGCCAGCAGGCAAAGGTTGATCTCAGTGCGCAAGCCAAGCCACAGCAAGGAAATAAGCCCATGGGAAAGGTGACACCGATTCTGATGCCCAAGGCCGGCCAGTCCATGGAAGAGGGAACTCTGGTCAAGTGGCATGTGAAACCGGGGGACCTGATCGCCAAGGGCCAGGTGATCTTTGAGATCGAGACCGACAAAGCGACCATGGAGGTGGAGGCGATTGATGAGGGGAAG
Organism: uncultured Tepidisphaeraceae bacterium; assembly: GCA_964570205.1. Classification (GTDB taxonomy): domain Bacteria; phylum Planctomycetota; class Phycisphaerae; order Tepidisphaerales; family Tepidisphaeraceae; genus CAZMXI01. Next base: position 22,441 of record CAZMXI010000051.1, on the reverse strand, counting down.
GTCGCAGTGCTGGTGCTGGATGAAGGCGGCACGCTGCCGGTGCTTCAGCCGGTGGCCTATTTGGCGGAAAACGCTGCGGATGTGGAGGCCTTCATCGCCGCCCAGCCACCGGGCACCGGCCAACCCTCAGTCAGCAACGAGCAGCCCGTGGCAGCCTCGGATGCGTCGGCGGTTGCCCCAGCGCCAGCGGCGGTTTCGGAGGGTGGACGGGTGAAGGCATCGCCCGCGGCACGAAGGATCGCGTCGGAGCGTGGCGTGGATATCTCGACCATTGGCATGGGCAGCGGTCCGGGTGGTCGGATCGTCTCGACCGATGTACCGCTCAAGGCGACGCCGGTTCCGGCAAGGACGGCCGCGGTTGCGGCGCCGGCCGTTGCGCCGCCTCAGGGCGCTGTGCGCAAACGCATGTCGAAAATGCGCAAGGCAATCGCGGCCAACCTGCTGCTGTCGAAACAGACGATCCCGCATTTCTACATCCGGGCAACGATTAATGCCGACCCGCTCTACAGCTTCTATCAAGGCGAAAAGGCCAAGTATCCTTGCAGCCTGAACGACGTGGTGGTTATGGCTTGCGCGAAGGCCATCAGCGAATTTCCGGCCTTTCGCAGCCGGTTGGATGGGGATGAGATGATCGAGGTTCCGACGGCCAATGTCGGTGTCGCGGTGGGGATGGATGACGGGCTCGTCGTGCCGGTGCTGGTCGCCGCGGAGCAAATGACGCTCAAGCAGATCGGGTCGGAGACCAAGCGCATCGCAGGCAACGCTCGCGGCGGCAAGATCGAGGCCATGGGCCAGGGTGTGTTCACGATCACCAACATGGGCATGTTCGGCGTGGAGGAGTTTTCGGCCATCATCAACCCGCCCGAGGCGGCGATTCTGGCCGTCGGCGCCATGCGAGAGCAAGTCATCGTCAGCGGCGGCACGCTGCGGGCGGGTCGGGTGATGACAATGACACTGAGCGCCGACCACCGCATCATCGACGGCATGCTGGCGGCGAAGTTTATGGCACGGCTGAAGGAACTTCTGGAGTGGCCGGCGCAACTCGTCGGATGACCGGGTGACAAGGCGACAGGGCGACAAGGTGAGAAATGAGCAAGCACTATAACGTGGCGGTGCTCGGTGGCGGGCCGGGCGGTTATGTGGCGGCGCTGCGGGCAGCGCAGTTGGGGGCCTCGGTCGCCATAATCGAGAAAGAACACCTGGGCGGAACGTGTCTGAATTACGGGTGCATTCCCTCCAAGGCGCTGCTGGCGTCGGCGGAACTGGCTCACCATATCCGACATGCGGCCGATATGGGCATCGATGTCGAGGGGCAGGTGAGCATCAACTGGTCAAAGATTCAGGCCCGCAAGGACAAGGTCGTCCAGGGACTGCGAAGCGGCGTCAAGGCGCTGCTGAGCGGGCGCAAGGCCAAGATTTACCAGGCCCGCGGGGCCATCGCCGCGCCCGGCCGGCTTGCCGTTACCAGCAACGGAAGCACGGAAGAAATCACTGCGGACAAGACGATATTGGCGGTTGGTTCGGTGCCATCCAAGGTCGCGACCTGGCCGAACGACGGCGTTGTAGTCTGCACCAGCGATGAGGCGCTGCACTGGAAGACGCTGCCCAGGCGGCTCCTGATCGTGGGCGGCGGCGTGATCGGGTGCGAATTCGCGTGCATGATGCGGGCGCTGGGTGTCGAGGTGACCCTCGTCGAGATGCTGCCGCAGTTGCTTCCCAACATCGACCAGCAGATCGCGGCAACCCTGACGAAGATCTTCACCCAGCGCGGAATCAAGGTGTTCGCGGGGACAAAGATCGACAGCCTGGCCCTTTCGGGCACTGTGGCCAGGGCAAGATTGAACAGCGGATTGGAAATCGAGGCCGACCGGGTGCTGGTGGCCACCGGCCGCCGGCCGAACACGGCCGATATTGGACTGGACAAGGTCGGGATCACACCGGACCGGGGCTTTGTGCGAGTTGACGATCGCATGCAGACGCCCGTGAAGGACTACTACTGCATCGGCGACGCCAACGGGCGTTGCCTGCTGGCGCATGCGGCGTCCGCACAAGGTGAAGTGGCGGTGCATAACGCATTGGGCAGGGAGCACACGTTGGAAAGCCCCGTGCCGAACTGCATCTACACCTTCCCCGAAATTGCCACAGTGGGCACGACCGCCGAAGAAGCCAAAGGCCAGGGGCTGCCAATCACCGTGGGCAGCTACCCCCTGACGTTCCACGGCAAGGCCATGGCGGTCAACGAGAACGATGGCTTCATGAAGGTTGTGCGCAACCGCGAAACAGGGACAATCCTGGGCGTCCATATGATCGGACACAACGTGACCGAGTGCATCGCGGCGGCCGGAGCTCTTTTGCACATGAAAGCGACGGCCGTGGATGTGGCGGAGGTGATCTTCGCGCATCCGACCATCAGCGAGGCATTGAAGGAAGCGGCCGAGGATGCCATGTCGGCGGCGATTCACCTGCCAGCGAGAAAGATGATGCGGGCGGTGGCGGGAGTGGTTTAGGAGCGAAACAAACCGCGGAGGCACAGAGACACAGAGGAGAATTACTCAGTGCCTCTGTGCCTCCGTGGTGAAGATGAGAGTGCATCATGCAGAGCGTCGTGACAGCGGCATTGGAGGGAATCAGGAAGCTCGGCAGCGTGGCGGAGATGCACGCGGCGGCGCGGAATGGGCTTGCGCCCGCGCGCCGGCCGAAGGTGAACACGCACATTCACCTGCCACCGAACTTCTCGGCGTTCTCAAGCGTCGAGCAGGCGGTCGAGTTGTGCGTTGCGCAGGATGTGCGGGTCGTCGGCGTTACGAACTACTACGATTACGACGTTTACGGCGACTTTGCGCGGCTGGCGAAGCAGAACGGCATCTTCCCGCTTTTCGGGCTGGAGATCATCGCGTTGATGGACGACCTGGTGAGAACCGGCGTGAAGATCAACGATCCGGGCAACCCTGGGCGCATCTACACCTGCGGCAAGGGGATCACGCGGTTTGCGCCGATGAGCAAGAACGCCGAGCACGCCGTCAACACGATCCGCCGGAATGACGTTGAACGAATGCGTCAGATGGTCGCGAAGCTGGATGCGATTTTCGGCGAGCGCGGCGTGGCGATGGAGTTGGATGAGGGCGCGGTGATCGACATGGTCGTCCGCAGGCACGGGTGCGCCCGCGAGCGGGTGTACTTACAGGAACGGCACATCTGCCAGGCGTTTCAGGAACGGTTCTTTGAGGTCGTGGCCCAGGCCGAGCGGGAAGCGAAGCTGGCGGCGGTGCTGGGTGCGCGGTCGAAGGCGGCTGGGGACGCGGTGAAGGTGCAGAACGAGATCCGCTCGCATCTGATGAAGGCCGGCAAGCCGGCCTTCGTTCAGGAGCAGTTTCTGTCGTTCGAGCAGGCCCACGCGCTGGTGCTGGAGATGGGCGGAATTCCGTGCTATCCCACGCTGGCGGATGGGACTAGCCCCGTTTGCCCTTATGAGCAGCCGATTGGAGCGCTGATCGACCGGATCAAGGGCAATCGGATGCACTGCGCCGAGTTCATTCCCATTCGCAATACGCCCGAGGTTCTTGGCCAGTACGCCAAGGCGATGCGCCAGGCGGGACTGGTGGTGACGGCGGGCACCGAGCACAACACGCTGGATATGCTGTCGATCGAACCGGCGTGCCTGAACGGCGCGCCGGTGCCCGAGTATCTGAAGGAGATTTTCTGGGAGGGTGCCTGCGTGGTGGCGGCGCATCAGTTCCTGACCCTTCATGGCGAATGCGGCTTTGTTGACGCCCAGGGCAGCCCGAATCCCGCATACCCGTCGGCCGAGGAACGCATTCTCGCCTTCGCCGCCGTCGGCGCAACCGTCATCCACAGGTATTTTGAGCAAGCCAGGTAGTTGCAGCACGTGAGCAGGAGTAGAGATGTCTTCCGCCATCGAGTGGCCCAGCTTCAAATCAACGGATGCCCCTTTGGACCAGATCGCGGGGCTTTCGCGGTATTACGGGTCGGATCCGGATTTCGTCCTTGCCGGCGGTGGAAACACCTCCGTCAAGATCGGTGACCGCCTGTTCGTGAAGGGCAGCGGCGTGGCCCTGGCGAACATCACGGCCGAGGGATTCGTCGAGATGGACCGGCCGGCACTGGAGAAGTTGCTGACGGCCGACTTCGGGCCGGATCGAACCGTCCGCGAGGAGAGGTTCAAGGCCGCCGTCATGGCGGCGCGCGTTCACCCCGAGCGCAACCAGCGGCCCAGCGTCGAGGTTGTGCTGCATCACATGATGCCGCGCAGGCTGGTGGTGCACACACACGCCACGCTGGTCAATATGTTCACCTGCTGCCGCAACGGGCAGGAGCTGATCCGGCAGGTCTGCGGGGATGAAGTGCTGTGGGTGCCTGATGTCGATCCAGGGCTGATCCTGGCGCAGACGATGAGCGCTGCGCTGGAGGATTACACGAGAAAGACCGGCCGCGACTGCCCCCGCGCGATCATGATGCAGAACCACGGCCTGGTGATCTGCGGCGACACGCCGGCGGAAGTGCGAAAGCACACCGACTGGCTGATGGGACTCCTGGCAAGACACATGGAAGCCATGCCGAACCGCGAGCCCTTCGGCAGGGTCATACGCCTCGACCCAATTCCCGCGCGCGGGCTCGTAAACACGATCGGGCCGGCCCTTCGCGGCCTGCTGGCGGGGGAGGACATTCTGAGGGTGGTCACATTCGACGACTCGGACCTGACTTTGGGACTGGTGGCCGGCGAAGATGGCGAATCGGCCGCCCTCGGCGGGCCGCTGTGCCCGGACCAGATCGTTTACTGCAAGGCAATGCCGCTGTGGTTCGACCCGAGCGACGAGATGGATGCTGCCGCGATCGTCGAACGACTGCGCGCTGCGGTGACAGCCTATCAGGCCAAGGCAAGATATGCCCCGCAGGTGGTGCTGGTGAAAGGCCTGGGCATGTTCACGGCCGGCGACGATTTCGCCGCCGCCGACACCACGCGCATCGTCTACGCCGACGCGATCAAGGTGATGGCGGGCGCGCGTCGCCTCGGCGAGATCAACTACATGCCGCCCAGCCAGCGGGAGTTCTTCGAGAACTGGGAAGTCGAGCAGTACCGTCGCAAGGTCGCCAGGGCCGCGGCCGCCGCGGGCCGGGCAGCGGGCAAGATCGCCGTCGTGACCGGCGCTGCCCAGGGATTCGGCCTGGAGATCGCGCAGGATCTGGCCGCCCAAGGCGCGCACGTGGTGCTGACGGACATCAACGCCGAAGGCGCCAAAGCCGCGGCGGCGCAGATGTGCTCGGCGAGGGGCGTCGGCCGAGCCATCGGGCTGGCGGTGAACGTCACCGACGGCGCCTCTGTCGAGGAGGCTTTGCATCAGGTCGTCCGCACCTATGGCGGATTCGACCTGCTGGTGTCGAACGCAGGCGTGCTGAAGGCCGGCAGCGTGAAGACACAGAGCGAGAAGGATTTCGACTTTGTCACGGCCGTAAACTACAAGGGCTATTTCGTGTGCGTGCAGAAGACCGCGCCGATCATGGCGATTCAACATATGGCTCGGCCGGCCCACTGGAGCGACATCATCCAGATCAACAGCAAGTCGGGCCTTCAGGGCTCGAACCGCAACGGCGCCTACGCCGGCAGCAAGTTCGGCGGCATCGGCCTGACACAGAGCTTCGCGCTGGAACTGGTCGAGGATGGCATCAAGGTCAATTCGATCTGCCCGGGCAACTTTTTCGACGGCCCGCTCTGGTCCGATCCGAACAATGGGCTGTTCGTGCAGTATCTTCGCGGCGGCAAGGTGCCCGGGGCGAAGACGATCGAGGATGTGAAGCGGTTCTACGAGGCCAAGGTCCCCATGAACCGCGGATGTAAGACCGCAGATGTGATGAAGGCGGTCTATTATCTGATGGACCAGAAGTACGAAACCGGCCAGGCCGTGCCCGTGACCGGCGGGCAGGTCATGCTGTCGTAACGCTGAGACCGGAAATCGAGAACGCTTCATGCAGGCTGTCAATCCATGAAAACAAAGCTCCCCAAGACCCAATACGCCGTTCAGCTTGTCGGGCCCAGCCAGCTCGAGCTCAACCGGGAGAAGCCGGTGCCCGCGCCGGGGCCGCACCAGATCCTGGCGAAGGTTGAGTGCGTGGGGCTGTGCTTTTCAGACCTGAAACTGCTCAAGCAGTTTGATGCGCATGCCCGCAAGAGCGAAGTGATTCGCGGGCTGCCCGGGGAGGTGCTCCAGACCATCTCCAGTTATGTTCCCGGCGGCAGGGCCACCGTTCCGGGGCATGAGGTAACGTGCCGAATTGTCGCAGTGGGCGATCAGGTGAAGCAGCACAAGGTTGGCGAGCGGGTGCTGGTGCAGACCGACTACCGCGACCTGAAAACGGCCAACTCCAACGCCGCCTTTGGTTACAACTTCGAAGGCGCGCTTCAGGAATACGTGCTCATGGACGAGCGAGTGGTGATCGAGCCGGCCAGCGGCGAGCGGTTTCTCATCCCGGTGAGCGAAAGTCTGAGCGCGTCGGCCGTCGCATTGGTCGAGCCTTGGGCCTGCGTTGAGGATTCGTATGTGACCGAAGAACGACGAACCGTCAAGCCCGGCGGAAAGACGCTGGTCGTGGTCGAACCAGGGCATCAGGCCCAGGGCATCGAGGCCCTCACGCGGCACAACAAGCCGACGTCGATCCAACATGCCCGCCCCGCTGACGTGGCCGGCCTGCCGAATGAGGCATTTGACGACATCATCTACTTCGGCGCCAGCAAGGCGACCATCGACCTGCTGAACGACAAGCTGGCCGCGCACGGGATCATCAACATCGTCCTGGGCGGCAGGAAGATCGGCCAGCCGGTGTCTGTCGGCATCGGGCGCATCCACTACGGCATGACCCGCTGGATCGGGACGGCGGGCAACGACCCGGCCGATTCCTACGAGACGATCCCCCCCACCGGCGAGATCCGCCCCGGCGACACCGTCGCCGTCGTCGGCGCTGGCGGGCCAATGGGGCAGATGCACGTGATTCGCGCGGTCTGTTCCGGCGTGCCCGACATCACTGTCATCGGGACCGATATGGACGATGCGCGACTGGAATCGCTGCGGAAGAAGGTTGAGCCGATGGCCCGCGCTAACCATGTCGGGCTGCGATTGATCAACACCCAGAAGAACCCTATCACAGAGGAATTCCGCTATGTCGCCCTGATGGCCCCTGTGGGCGCGCTGGTGGCGAACGCAATTCGAGATTCCGCCCCGGGGTGCATCATCAACATCTTCGCGGGCATTCCCGCTCCGACGAAGCAGGAGATTGACCTTGACGCGTATATCGCCAACCGCTGCTTCATGTTCGGCACCAGCGGCTCGGTCATCCGCGACATGAAAATCGTGCTGCGGAAAGTGGAAGAAGGCCGGCTGGACACGAACTGCTCGGTGGATGCCATCAGCGGCATGGCCGGCGCGGCCGACGGCATCGCGGCTGTGGAGAACCGCACGCTGGCGGGCAAGATCCTGGTCTATCCCATGCTCCACGATGTGGGGCTCATTCCGCTCGCGGAATTGCACATGCATTATCCGAGCGTGGCGGCGAAATTGAGCGATGGCAACTGGAACAAGGCCGCCGAGGATGAACTGCTGCGCGTCGCGGCGGGATAGCAGATCGCGAATGCACCTCCCTTGAGACACGATGGAGCTCGCCATGTCGAAGCTGTCAACCTATCGCGATCCGGCCGCCATCAGGGTGCCGCAGACAATGCAAGCCGTGGTGCTTTCAGGCACCGGTCCGGAGAACGTCACCTGCCGGGAGGTGCCGGTGCCCGAACCCGGTCCAAATCAGCTTCTGGCCCGGGTCGATGCCGCCGGCGTCTGCACCTCCATCCTCAAGATCATGGAGCAGGGTGCAGCCCACACGTACTTCAATGGTTGGGACCCGGCCAAATGGCCGGTCATTCTGGGTGACGAGGGCTCCGTCACCATCGTAAAGGCGGGCCCAGGCCTCTCCGGCCAGTACAGGCCCGGCGAGCGATACGGCATTCAGCCGGCCGTCGATGTTCCGCCGTTCAACCATCGCGAACGTTACAGGAACCACGCCGAAGGCATGGTCAAGTGCGCCGTCGGATACACCCTCGGCGGCTGCCTGGCCCAGTATGTCCTGATCCAGGAAGAGGTGCTACGGGGCGGATGCCTGTTGCCGCTGCCGGACCCGCGACTTCCGTACTTCGCGGTGTCGATGGGCGAGCCGATTTCCTGCATCCACTCAGCGCAGGAGAGGCATATCCACCTGATCAAGGAATCGGCATTTGCGCCACGCACGCCCAGGCTCGGCATGCTGACCAACGGCACCACGGTGATCATCGGCGCCGGCCCGATGGGCATGATGCACGCCGAGCTATCGCTTCGGTTCAAGCCGCGCTATCTGGTGGTTTGCGACAAGATCGCCGAGCGACTCGACAAGGCCCGCCGGCTCCTGCGCGAGAAAGCCACCAGGCTGGGAGTTGAGCTGGTGACGGTTCAGCCCGATCAGCTCAAGCCGATGGTCGAGCAACTGACCGGCGGCCAAGGCGCCGACGACATCATCCTCGCCGTAGGCATCCAGCCCGTTCAACAAGCCTCGCTGGAATTGCTGGGCAAGGGCGGCGTGGCCAATCTGTTCGGCGGGCTGCCGCGCGGGCAGCACACGCTACAGGTTGACGCCATTCGCGTGCATTACGATGAGATCAAGCTCGTCGGATCCAGCGGCGGGGCGCCTTCCGACCTGGCCGCCAGCCTCAAGGCGATCGCCATGGGGCAGATCGACGCGGGCAACTACGTCTATGGTTACGGCTCGCTCCGCCACGCCCCCGATGTCCTGCGGATGATCAAGGCCAACCAGGTCGAGGGCAAGGTGATCCTGTATCCGCACGCCACGATCGAGAACCTCACGCCGGTTGAACATTGGGATAGGGCACGGGAAGAGCAATTGCTGGAAGAATGCCTGGACTGACGTTGAGACTCGGGCATCGATGGGATGATCATGCGCAATTTCGTCGGATTCGGTTTCGGCCCTATTCAAAGCGCCCTGTTTTTGTTCGAGGCGCACCAGTCGGGCAATTTCGCCCGTTATGCGGTCGCCGAGATCGATCCGCTCCTGGTCAAGGCAATCCGCGACAACGGCGGTGCCTACACGATCAATATCGCCAGAGAAGACCGCATCGACCAGGTGACGGTCGAGGGTGTTGACCTGTACGACCCGCGCGACCCCGACGACCGGCGGAAGATCCTCCTGGCCATCGCCGAGGCCGATGAGCTGGCCACCGCCCTGCCGAGCGTCAACTTCTTCGATTCCGGCGATGATTCCTGCGTCGCGGCGCTGCTCGCGCGGGGGCTATCGCAACGGAAAACGCCCAATCCTGCTGTCATCTACGCGGCCGAGAACCACAATCATGCCGCCGAGATCCTTTCCGAAAAGATCATCCGCCATTCCCCCGCCGCCCTGAAGGATGTCCAGGTGCTCAACACCGTCATCGGCAAGATGTCCGGAATCATCACCGAGCCAGATGTCATGCGCAGGATGAACCTGGCGCCGATGACCCCCAACACCCCCCGCGCAATCCTGGTCGAGGAATTCAACCGCATTCTCATCAGCCGGATCACCCTGCCCGGCTTCGCGCGGGGCATCAAGGTATTCGTTGAGAAAGATGACCTGCTGCCGTTCGAAGAGGCCAAGCTATATGGCCACAACGCCATCCACGCCCTGATCGGCTATCTCGCCGATCACAAGGGACTGGCAACCATCGCCGACGCCGGCCGCGATGCACAAATCATGCGAATCGCCCGCGCGGCCTTCATCGACGAATCCGGCGCAGCCCTGATCCGCCGACACGCGGGCTTGGGCGATCCGCTTTTCACCACAGACGGCTATCGGGCGTATGCCGAAGACCTGTTGGACCGCATGGTCCGGCCGAACCTCAACGATCTGGTCCCCCGCGTCATCCGCGACCACGTCCGCAAGCTCGGCTACGACGACCGGCTCTATGGAACCATGCGCCTGGCGCTGCGGCAGGGCATCCAGCCGATCAATCTCGCCAAAGGCGCGGCGGCGGCGGTCCTTTCCGCGCGCAAGCACCCCGGAATGCTCCATTCACCCTTGCCCACGGACGACGCAATTCAATCCCCCGATGGCCTGCGGAAGCTGCTCACGGAAATCTGGGGTGAAACGGGCGATGGGCTGACCGAGAAACTCATCCAGCTCACCTGGGCCGCTCTGGCGGACCTCCGGCGGCCGTAACTGATTCAACCAGCGCTCAGTTCCCTGCTTCGCTCGCAGGCGCGATGCAGCGCCTCGACAATCGCCTGCGGCACTCGCCGCTGCTCCATGGTCGCAATCGCCGCCTGCGTTGTGCCGCCCGGACTGGTCACCTTCCGGCGCAGCTCGGCCGGCGCATCCGCGCTGGCCGTCAGCATCCTCGCCGCCCCAAGTGACGTCCTAGTCGCCAGCAGGTGCGCCTGCTCCCGCGTCAGGCCCATCTCCATCCCCGCCTGGATCATCTGCTCGACCAGGAAGAAAAAATACGCCGGCCCGGAACCGCTAATCGCGGTCACGGCATCCATCTTGTCCTCATCCACCTCGACCACAGCGGCCGCCGCCTCAAACAGCTTCCTTGCCGCCGCCAGGTCGGCGTCGGTCGCATGCCGGCCTCGAGCGATGGCCGCCATGCCCTCGCCTACCAGCATCGGCGTATTAGGCATCACCCGCACGATGCGCCATGCCTTGTTCCCGCCAAGTCGCTGCTCGATGGCACTGCTCGGGGTGCCCGCGGCAATGGAGACAACCATGGACCGTTCGTTGATCGCCGACGCCAACGCGGAAAGCACGCCGTTCATCTGCTGTGGCTTGACGCTCAGCAGGATGATGGCCGCATCGCTTGCCGCCACCGCGAGGTCTTCGACGGCCGCAATCTCCATCTGCCGGAATGCATCTCGTCGCTGGGCCGACACGTCAGCCGCGATCATCTGGGCTGGGGCATAGAGGTCGGATCGCAGGATACCGCGGACGATGGCCTCGGCCATGTTGCCCGCGCCGATGATGGCCAATTCGTAAGGCATCCCCCGATTCTGGCCGCGGCCGGTGGCAAGTCAACAGCCGCAGCCTTCGTCAGGGCATCCCGACCCTGCCCTCGCGGCGCGGGTGGCGCTGCTGCTGTGGATAGATAGTATCGGTAGGCTCCAGCACCCAGGCGGCCGGCCCCATATCAAACATCGGAATGTTCCGGCTGGGACTGGGGCGGTTCTTGCCGACCCGGGCTCAGAACGCTGCCGCCGCAAGCGAGATGCCGCGCCGCCGCTAACCCCGCCCATGCGGCGCCGGCACATGGGCCACCAGCATGCCTGCGCACATCCCCGCCATCATCAGCACGTAATGCACGATCACGAAGACGGATGGGTTCATGCCCATCAGCTTGCCCGCCAGGAGCGAACCACCCCACATGCCCAGCATCATCCCAGGCACGCCCACGACCAGAGGCCCGACGCAGCACCAGCGACGCCACGAGAAACGCTCTGGCGTATGCCGCAGGACATACATGGCAGGAACTCCGACAAGCAACATGCCGATGTACATCCACGGCGACGCGATGACCGCGCCCGCCAGGCTGTTCGCCGCGCAGCACCCATGGCCGGCATGCAGGGCCGGGGTAAACCCCAGGTCCGCCCACCAGCCCAGGTTCATCCCAAGACCACCCAGGCTCACCATGCCCAGGATCATGTCAGCGCCGGTGGACCAACGACGGCCACGCCGGATGATCCAATATGCCAGAGCGGCGAACGGAATAGCAACCGCCCAGATCGGCACGTCGGCCAGGCATGCCAGGATAACCCCCTGCCCAATCAGGCCCGAGCTATGCCCCAGGATGTAATTCCAGTCTACGCCGCCAGCCTCTTCGCTCGGAGTCGGATCGGCCGACCGGAAACTGACCCATGCGCTGGATGCGGCCATAAGGACCGCCGCCAGCACGGGATGCAGCCAGCCCATCGCGGCCGCGAAGATGCCCACCGCGTTGTACACGGCAGCCCACAGTAGGTTCATACGGATCGCCCGCACGGCGCTGCGACATGCGACAATGCCCCGTGGAATCGCGCTGAGATCCCCTCCATGCAGCGTGGCGGAGGCGCTCTCGACGGTGACTTCCGCACCCTCCGCAAGGGCGATGCTCGCATGAGAAGCCGCCATCGCCGCGGCATCGTTGACGCCATCGCCAACGAAGAGCGGCCGACCGAAGCCTCGAATCGCCCGGTGCTTTTCCTGTGGCGTCATGCCGGCGGTCGTGGGCGCAAGCTCCTGCGCCGCCGCGGCCATGGGCGGGCTGTCGCCTGTCATGATCTGAACGGGCAGGCGCAGTCGGGCAAGCTCATCAATGGCCGATTTCGCTGACGACCGCAGACGTTCAGTCAGTTCGACCGTGCCGGCATTCTCGCCGTCGAGATTCACACGCAGCCGCATGCTCGCCACAGGCGTCCGGGCATCATCTCGGACGATCTGAAGCTTCTGGAGAGGGCCGCCAGCGATGCGGATATCCGCCTCAATGCCCCGGCCGCTGAGAATGCGGACTGCTTCCACTTCGACGGCCGGGCCATCAACGGTCGCCAGCTCGCGCAGCGCAACCGCCGCCGGATGACCGCTCAGTCGCTCAACAGCCGCGACGGCGGCCTGGACGTAAGAAGGTAAGTCCGCGCGGCAAACCGTCAGCCGCTGCTCGCCAAGCGTGCCGGTCTTGTCAAAAATGACCCCATCCACCGCCGCGAGCCGCTCGACGGCGTCGCCGCTGCGCAGGAGCAGGCCGTCCCGACTCAACCTCGCCATCGCCGACCAGATTGCCAAAGGGGTGGCCAGCCCCGCCGCACATGGGCATGCCACCAGCAGCACCGCCAGCGCATTGAACAGACCTTGCTGCCAACCCGCGACATCAGCCCAGTAGATCAACGTGCCGACGCTGACCGTCAGCACGATCGGCAGGAACCAGCGGACAAACCGATCGGCCTGTCTCTGAAGGCTCGCGGGCGAGCGGCGGGCACTGTCGATTAGCGCTGCCAGTCGGTCGATTCGCCGCCGGCCGGCAGCCGACGTGACTTCAACATCCAGCGTGCCGTCCTCGCACGCGGTCGCCGCAAAGACGGCGTCGCCAGCGCCACACACGGCCGGAAGCCACTCGCCCGTGAACGCCGTCTGACGCACCATCGCCCTGCCGCCCACGACCCGGCCATCGGCAGGGATGAGTTCTCCGGGCATGACCCGCACCATGTTCCCGGCGACAAGCTGTTCCGCGGCGACATGTCGAGTGCCCGAGCCATCCACCAGCCGGGCAGTTGAGATGGGTGACGCCAGAGCCTCGACGGCGGATATCGCGCGTCGCCGCGTGCCGGCGTTGATCGCGTGCCCGATGGTGTAGACCACCAGCAGCACACAGACCACCTCGAAATAGACAGGCCCCTCGCCCGCCAGCATGGAGCGACAGGAGATGCCCATCGCCGCAGAAAGGCCGACGAGAAACAGCAACTCCATCGTGATCCGCCGGGATGCCAGTTCCCTGGCCGCCGCCTTGGCCAGCGGCCAGCCGAGCAGCGCCAGCACCGCCAGCGTCGCCGCCAGCATGCCTGTGTGAAGCAGCATGCGCGTCGCCGGATCATCCGGGGGCGTGATGTTGATCGCCAGCCCGAAGAGCATCGTCTGGGCGGCCACGAAAATCCCCACCGCCAGCCGCAACCATGGCATGTGCACTGCCCCGCCGCAGCAATCGAGTGAAGGGGCGCAGGCCGCCGCATCCGGCGGCAATGCGCACAGCGTCTGAGCTGGGCTGGTGGCTGCGGTCATCTCGCTGGACTGAGTATAGCCCCGCCAACCCGCCCAGTCCGCCTCAGCGCGGGGCGAAGTGTCAATCCCGCTGGCTCAACAGCCGTTCAATCTCCTGAACGCCCCGCCCCGCCGACACCAGATGCTGGATGATGATGGGCTCCTGAGATTCGACCGTCTCAATACGCGCTCCCGCGGCGGCGCGGACCTGCTTATCCCATTCCTGGGCGGCCAGGCGGTATTGCTCGTAAACCGACCGGATCTTCTGGAACGATTCCCTGTCGAGGTCGCCGGGATCGAGTTCCTTGGTGGCGGTTTCGATCAAATCCTCCGTCACCCGCACGCGGGCCGAGAACTCTTCAAAGCCGATGCCCTTATCGATCAGTTCCCTCGTACGGCTCAGGGCGGCAACGGCGGGCTCGATGTGAATGCTGTACCGCTGATACGCCTTGCGCTCGGCGAAGACCCACCATGCCACTCCGATGCTGATGACGAAGACCGCCGCCACGGCAAAGTTGACACGGTTGCGCATCCTGCGGCGATGCTGTTCGTCCGCCGAGGGCGGGGATGGCTTTCTCGGTCCCTGAGCCGGCGGCGGCGGGACCGGTGACGACGCCGGCTCCGGATCGGAGATCGCTGGTGCGGGCACTTCCGAACGCGCAGGCGCCACCGGCGCGGGCATCGACACCTGCGGAACGGCGGTGGGCGGCGGCTCCTGGATGGACACTGCCGGGATCACCGCGGCATCAGCAATGCTGGAGGATCGGCCTGCCAGGGTCCCAAAGCGCTCCTTGGCGCAATCCTCGCAGTAATAGCTGCCATCCTCATCACGTACCCGCTTCTGATGGGTTACGTCGACGCCACACATGCAGCATTCCTTTGGCGCCTGGACCGGAATCTGGACGACGTGCCCGCAATGCTTGCAGCGCGCCTTGGCCCCGGCAGCGGTATCGGGCACGATGGCTGTCGTACCACACTTGGGACACGTGATGCTGATCGGCATGGCTCCTCACGAAGGCTGCGTTTCTGTCTGATCTACACGCGCGGACGCATCGCGTTGGCCGCCTCGTCATCGACCCCAATCTCAGCCGGGCGCGGATTTTGCCGATGCTCGCTTTGTTGCTCCGCGTTGAAATGCAGGTTAAGCTGCTATGTAGACTTGGATCGAGAGGGGATGGAGATGGCCATGCCCAGAGATTATGCCCCGCTGCGGATCGCAACGTTCTTCGCCCTGATAGTGGCCGGGTCGCTCTATCTCCTTGCCAACGCGAGAACTATCGCAGCAGATCAGCGGGGCTACTACGAGCCGCTGTGTCCCGGCCAGATGGAGCAGGTGCTGGCGATGGCTGCACGGTCGCCTCCGGATAAGACGAGGGGAGCCCATTGCGCGCCCGTATGCGAACCGGGGACCCGCGATTAAGTCTTAGTCTTGCGCCGTGGATCCCGCACCGGCAGGATGGCCGCCGTCGCCAATGCCAGGCAAACCAACGCCACGATGCACAAAACGGTGAATTGGCGGTTGCCGTTCCACACCGCCGCCCCGCCCCATGCCGCCAGCAGCATGCCCGGCAGAGTTACCAGTTGCGCTACGGCAAGGAAACTCGATCGCCTAGCCTTCGGTGCGGCGTCAAGCAGCAGGGCCATCTGTCCCACCTCAGTTGAGAAGAACCCGATCCCATGGAGCAGGAAGATCAACTGAAACTCCAGACTCGACTGCGCAACCGTTGACCAGGCCGTCAGCGCCAGCATCACCAGGGTTCCGATCACAATTACGATCTTGCTTCCGATGCGGTCACCCAGATAGGCGGCCATGACGTTGCCCACAATTGCACCCAGCATCTGCATGACCGACAACTGACCGACGTAGCTCTCGGGCTTGCCAAGAACCCATTGGGCGTGAATCGCCAGGAACGGAGCCACGATGAAGATGCCGTTTCTGAAGAAGCGCCACAGCAGATACAGCAGAAACTGCGGATCGGCGCGCAGTAGCCGCGGCATGGCGCTTAGACTTGCCATAAGCCCCTGTGAAACATGAACATGCGAAGTTACCATCCGAGGCTCGCGTATCGTGGCAAAGACCACGTATGAAGCCATCAGGGCGGCGAATGCATAAAGGTGCAGAATGCCGTATCCCGTAGCTCCCGGGTACGATTTCAGGACCGCCGAAATCGTCCATCCGCAGGTAATGCCCATCACGGATCCTAGCAGGAAACGCAGAGCAAGCAGAGAGTTACGACGATTCTCCGGTACGGTATTGGCCACCAACTGCTGCCACCCTGTCATGCTGATGCCGCCAGCCACGCCCGAAAGCAAAGGGGCGAGCGCCACCAGCAGGGCGAGCATCGCCGGAGGCACCCGATCCGCCAGGAAGAAGAGCCCGACGGCCGCGAGCAGGTAGGGAGCACGCTGCGCCACGCCGGTCGCCAGCAGCATCGGCTTATAGCGATGCAGGCGTTCAATCCAATGCGCGGTGAAGATCGGCGGCAACAGGAAGCCAACCTGCATCATCACAGGCATCAGCGAAATCAGCCAGCTTGGCCCTTGCAGGCTCTCGATGATTGTCGGCAGCAGCGTGTTGGCGTTGACGAACGCCATGGCGCCAATGAATAGGGAACCCTCGATCGCGTGCGCCCAGTAGTTGAAACGCCGCGTACCGGGCTCGGTGGCGGTCAGTCTTCCTATAAGACTTCGGGGCAGCGTTTTGCGCTGCCCCGCGGAAAGTGGCTCGGGGAGATCCGATTCGATCGCCATGGGTCGTCACGCTCCGAAGAGGCAACAACACCATTATAAGCCCTGTATCGCAATCGGCCATGCGCGTGGCCTTTCCGCCCGGCATTGCCACAAGTAGTTTCCAAGAAAGAAGTTATCCGGGCAGATTCGCCGTCCGTTCCAGAAACCTGACCATCTGGTCACGATCGAGGAAGTTCACCCGGTGAAGGACATTGCCCTCGGTGTCGAGCACCAGAATCGTGGGAATCGCCTGCACCTGATACCGCCGAAAGGTCTCCTGGGCCTGCGGGTCATCGGAGTCAAACAGCGCCGGAATGAAGTTGTCCGATGCCAGTCTGCGCACTGTTTCATCCGGCCAGACATCGTGCTTCATGACCCTGCACGGTGGACACCAACTCGCCGTGAAGTCCGCGAGAATGGGCTTGCCGGATTCCTTCGCCTGCTGCATGGCCAGCGCCAGATCCCTTCGCCACGGAATCCCATCCGTCGGGGCCTCCATGCCACTGACTTTGTAGAAGGCCCCTTTGATCATCGGCCACTGAAGCACAACCATCACCAGTACGATCAGGCCAACGAACACGGCCGTACTGTGCCGGGCGAGAAATACGCCAACGCCCTGTCGATCACTTCTTGTAATTCCCAGTCCATCATGCGGTTGCGGTGTATCGGGCATATATCCTTAGCTCCATTTCTGAACGACCACTGACGTGGGTTGAAACCCTCGCCGCGGTAATCCTATTCCCGCCGCACGCAGACTTCCGGAACATTAGCCGACCACCCACGTCTATGCGCTCTGTGCCTGCAAGGAGCGATTCATGGTGTATTCCCGCCGTTTCCTGCTGCTGTCGTTGATTGTACTGAGCCTGACGGGTCGCGACGTGACGGCCGTACCGGATCAGACCGGTCTGGACAAGTCTGCCATCGCCCAGAAGGAAGTCAGCCAGGGTGCGCTGCGCATCGTGAAGGAGGATGGCAGCATCGTCGAGTGCCCGTTGAAACACACCGACGTGAAAGCCGATATCGCCGGCTTCATCGCCCGCGTGAACGTCACCCAGACATTTCACAACCCGACCAATGAGAAGATCGAGGCAGTATACGTCTTCCCCTTGCCGCACGAAGCGGCAGTGGACGACATGACCATGGTCGTCGGCAATCGCAGGATCGTCGGCCTGATCAAGCGTCGCGCTGAGGCCAGGCAGATCTATGAGCGGGCGATGATGGCCGGCCAGACTGCCGCCCTTCTCGAACAGGAGCGGCCCAACATCTTCACCCAATCCGTCGCCAACATCGAACCCAACCAGGAGGTACAGATTCGAATCTCGTACGTGGATGTGCTGCGGTACGACCTCGGGACGTACGAGTTCAGTTTCCCGATGGTAGTCGGCCCGCGGTTCATCCCAGGGTCGCCGAGCGCGTCGCCGCCGCCAGCGCCGGCCGGGCTTGAGGGCAAGGTGTCTCCGCCGGTTCCTAACACGGATCGCGTTCCGGACGCCAGCCGAATCAGCCCGCCAGTTCTGCGGCCGCAATTCCGCAACGGCCACGACATCTCGCTGTCGATCAACCTGCGGGCGGGTGTGCCCATCC
Organism: uncultured Tepidisphaeraceae bacterium; assembly: GCA_964570205.1. Lineage (GTDB taxonomy): Bacteria > Planctomycetota > Phycisphaerae > Tepidisphaerales > Tepidisphaeraceae > CAZMXI01. The sequence continues at coordinate 4,330 of CAZMXI010000051.1, read as the reverse complement.
AGAATCTCCAGGCGCCCAGCCACAAGGTGCAGATCACCCAGGGCCAGACCGACGATACCCGCGATGCCGCATCGGTCCAGCTCGATTCGGAGGATTCCATCCCCAACAAGAGCTTTGTTCTGCGATACAGCGTCGTCGGCAAGAAGCCGGAGATGGCAGTTCTGGCGCACAACCCGCTGACCGGCAAGGCGGACCCCGGCTATTTCATGCTGATGATCCAGCCCAAGGAAGACCAACGCCTCACCCAGAGCCCGCCACGCGAGATCGTCTTCCTGGTGGATGTATCCGGCTCGATGTCCGGCCAGCCCACAGCCAAGGTCATCGAGGCCATGCAGGGCATGCTCAAGCTGTGCCGCCAGATCGATACCGTGCAGGTGGTCACCTTCGCCAGCCAGGCCAACAGGCTTTTCGAGAAGCCAGTGCCCGTAAACGAGCAGAACATCCGGAGAGCGCTGATGTTCACCGAGGGCCTGCGCGGCGGCGGTGGAACGCACATGCTTCAGGGGGTGAAGATGGCGATTGACGAGCCGCTGGACAAGGAGCGGCTCCGCATCGTTGTCATGCTCACTGACGGTTACATCGGCAACGAGAAAGAGATCATCGAACACATCGGCCGCAACTGCGGCGACCGCATCCGGTTCTGGTGCATTGGCATCGGGCAGGAACCCAACATGTTTCTGATCGACGGCGTGGCCCGGCAAGGTGGCGGCATGGGCAAGAAGCTGGGGCTCAATGAACAAGCAGCGCCGATGGCGCAGGAGATCATGACCCGCATTCAGCGGGCGCAGTTGGCTAACGTGCGAATCGACTGGGGCAAGGCCGAAGTCAGTGAGACGTACCCAGCGAAGATTCCGGAACTGTGGGCCGGCCGGCCGGTGATCGTCTTCGGCCGCTACATCAGCCCTCCGCAGGGTCGCACAGCCGTTACCATCAGTGGCGACGTGGAAGGCCAGGCTGTCAGTTGGCCGATGGCGGTCGATTTGCCCGGCCAGCAGGAGCGCAACAATGTCCTGGCCAAGGTCTGGGCAAGGCAGAAGATCGAGGACCTGATGCACCAGACCTACTACGCCGGCTCGGAAGCCGTCGAGGAGATGGTCACCTCGATATCACTGAAGCATCGGCTCATGAGCCAGTACACCAGCTTCGTGGCAGTGGATGAGAAGGAAGCATCGAACCTCACTGAACCAGCGCGGCCACCTCGGCGGATGCCCATTCCGGTGCCGCTGCCCGAAGGAACGCAATGGGAAGGGTTCTTCGGCGAGAGGGACCTCGATCAAGCGATGGGGTTTGCGGTGCCGGCAAACCAGCCCGCCGCGGCGGGTGGCTTGCTCATGGAACGGGCCAAATCATATGGTGGCGGAATGCGTGGACTCGCTCGCGCAAATGCGGTCAGGACTCGATCAGGTCAGGCGGCGTCCGCATGGGGCCGAGCGGCCGGAACTTCCGCCATGGGCATTCGACCCGCCCCAGCCGCCGAGCCTGCCACCCTGGGTCTGATGGTGAAACGCGCCGAACTGGGCGATCGCATGGCATTTTCGCCGCAGGCGCTCGCGCCATTGCAGTCCGACGCGATGACCAAGGCCGCACAGGAGGCCCTCACGGCGGCCGACGGAATCCGTAAGGAATGCGAGGATTTCGGGGCGCAGCCGGCGCATGAATCCAAGCTGCGACAAGCACGAGCCCTCTACGGCTATGCATACCTGCTGGATCTGGCATTGCAGGCCGCGTACCGCAGCAACGGGCAAGTCCAGGTTGCGGCCGTAGCCGGCATCGAAGCGATTGACCAGCTATTCAAGAAGTCGGCGGATCCCCTTCTCGGCAAGCGTTTAACCGGCGTCATCGAGGCTCAAGCCCTTGAGGAGGCCCTTGTGGGCATGGCCGGCCAAACCGGCGCGAAACTGACCATCACGCCAGGCAGTATCGATGATGCGCGTGCGATTCTGAATCGGGGGAACCTGACCGTCGGATACCTGGACCTCAGGAACGCCACGGTCGGCCAGGCGCTGGACTGGCTGCTCCAGCCCGCGCGGCTGAGCTGGCGCATCCACGATGGGGCCATCATCGTCGAGTCGGATCGGCGCAGTCCAGTCCGTTCGGCGTGGTTGTATGATGTGGCGATGATCTCGACGCCGTTGGACGAGGAACTCGCCGGCGCAGCCGACAAGCGGGCCGCCGCCCAACAACACATGGACCGGTTCCTCGCCGCCGTGGCGAGCGCGATCAAGACCGGCCAGGACAGCGCCGAGGTGTTCTGGTGGGATTCCGGGCGACTGATCGTCTTCGGTGACGCGTCGGTGCACACGGCCGCCGCCAGAGCGCTGGCCGATCTGGCCAATCCCAAGGCTGCCCCCAAGGGATTTGCTGACTTGCAGAAGCTCACCACCCGCCGCGCCGAGTCTCGCAAAGAGATGGCGGCCCAGTTGCAGGCAGCCCGGGAGCGGCAGCACATTCTCAGATTGCACGATGCGTTCTCCTGGCAGCTTCTGGCGGCCACAGCCCAAGGCGACACCGGCTCGCGCGATGCGGAGGAGGCGCTGGCCGAGTTGAAGGTGGCTTGGTCCAGTCCGAGAATGGAGGAGATTCTCAAAGGGTCGGCCAGCGCAATCGCCATGCGATCGTTCTGGGCGGTGCATGAGTATCGCGCAATCATTCCCGCCGGCAGCGCCAAGTGGGGCCATCCGGCCACCAGTGCGCGAGAGATGGTGACCAAATCCGCCCAAGCTGCCATCGCGAAGATGGAGAAGGACCCGGGGGATACGAACGCCTTCGCCACCGTGGTCTATGCCGCGCTGGCACTGCGCGATGATGCCCAATGGCTGCCCAGGGGCATGGGATCTCTGGCCGCCGTCAAGGGCGAGCATACAACAGCGATGCGCACCGTGGCCTTGTCGCTGCTGGGCAAGCGCGAGGATGCGCAGCCGCTGCGACAACTGATTGAATCCGGCGTTCGCGGCGACGACCTCACCGCCCTATTGGCCTTGGCAGCACGCCGTGCGGACGGCGAAACATGGGAGCTGTTCCGCGCCAGGCAGCAGGACCTGCTCGGCAGTCAGCCGTTGGACGGCTGTGTCATCGTGATGATCAACCACCTGGCGCGGCCGGCCATCCGGCTGTTGGCGTGGAATCCACCAGCCGCGCCCATGGCCAATTGACCAGCGACAGCCTTCGGATGGCAAGCCGGCCGAGGCTCACTCGGCCGGCTTGAGCAGAAGATAATCCAGGCCAAACATGTAGCTCTTGACCGCCCGAACGTTCGCGCCAACCATCGTCGCCGAGAACTGGTTGTCGCCTTCTTTCAGCTCGAACGTGCCGAGATCCACCTCGCCTGTCGGCTCGACGCCATCGTTGAAGAAGTCGATTGGGTCGCCGGCCTTCTGCCCGTTGATCGCGAGCTGCACGATGCCGTAATCGATGGCCTTGAGGAACCGCCCCACCACTTTGTACTTACCGGCCTTGGGTGCCTGGAATGCCAGGACCAGCATGTCGCCCGGCTTGGGCGTGTTGTGCCACCACAGGTGCCGGCCGCCGCTGAGGCCCTCCCAATCCTGAGGCGCCGGGCTGCCGGTCTTCTGCACGATGCGCATCGATTCGCCCTCGATCGCGCCCTTTACCTTCACCGCCTGCGGAAGCTCGGGCGCGGGGCGGAGCTGCGCATCAGCCGCCGTCAGAACTCTGAACCCATCGGTGCCGCCCGGCATGGCATACCAGTAGGCCGCGACGGCCATGTTCACCTTGATATTGGCCTTCCAATGCCAAAGCTCCATGTCGAACTTGAAGTCCTTCGTGAACGGAATGCGGTCGATGATGTGCCAGCGGTTGACGCTGGTTCGGCCGAAGTTGCCCGGCCCATCACAACGAGGCTGGTTGTGATAGGCGTGAACGAATAGACCCGGGAAGCACCAGGCATAGCCGAAATAATCCTCCGTTCCCGTGCCGAAATGGCTCGGGAAGGCCTCGCCATCGACATAGATCTTCTCGTCGCCCTCGCCCCACCAGTCCTTCACCGGATTGTCGATGGCGAATGCCACGCCGGCAAAAACGCCCTTGCCCCTGGCGGTCATGTAGTTCCAGTCGATCATCGGCCGGGTCGGGACATCGAATTGCCCGCGCCATTTGGCGTGGAAGTACATGGAGCGATCGGTCCAGTTATGAGGCGCTGCGTAAGCTCGGCCACTGAACTTGATGGACTTGCTGCCGAAATTGATCTATTGGGCAACCAACAGCCACCAGGGACATATCGCAAGTACGCGAACCTATCTTTCGCCGATCGGAAGGCCCGAGGATTTGCAGACGGCCGAAAAATACTACGTTTGCGGTTGGTGGCTCGACG
>CAZMXI010000050.1:0-27678 GCA_964570205.1 uncultured Tepidisphaeraceae bacterium | reverse complement strand
CTGAAGCAATTCCGCCTGAAGGCGAAGGTTTCGACCGTTAAGATGGAACAATGAAGCGAGGTCCGGGACAACTCCAAACCCGATGTGAGCCAATCTATCACGCTTCACAGCGGCTTCAACAGCACCCGACGCACTGGCGACAATCGTATCACGTGTTGAGCTGCGCCAGCAGGCGCGTCTTGGCCTTTTCAAATTCCTCCTCGGTGAGAATGCCGGCCTTGAGCAGCGAGACCAGCTTCTCCAACTGGGGGACGGCCGGACCTGTGGGCTGCTTGGGAGCCGCAGCCTTGGGAACGGGCTCGGGGCGAGGCGCGGGCGCCTTCTTCACGGCAGGGGTATCGACCGCCGGCGCTGGCGCCTCGCCCCGCTCTCGCCTGGTCTGCACGGCAGCCGGCTGGACCTTGGCCTGGGCCTGCTGTTTCGGCACCGGCAGTGTTTCACCTTTCGATTCCCGCTGGTAGGCGTTGCACATCAGATTCCGCAGGACCATCAGCAGCGTTTCGGCTTCGAGGTAGCCCGTTGGCGGACGGAAATAGAGCGTGCGCTCATCGACGAGGCGCAGCGTGCCGGGAGCGCCGGTGAGGGCATTCTGGACGCGCTGGGCATCGCGGAGCTTGATGATCACATCGGGCTCCTGCTTGATGATGCTCTCGATGCCGTAATGGCCGGCGAGCAGGCGAAGCTCGGTCAGGGCAACGAGGATGAGCATCGCACGGGGTGGCTCGCCATAGGCATCTTTCAGGTCGGCGGTCAGCTCCTGGACCATTTCCATGCTCGAGCAGCGTGACAGGCGGCGATAGGCATCCATGCGCTGACGGTCGCCGGGGATATAAGCCTTGGGAATGAAGGCCGAAAGCCCGACATCCACGTGCGCATCAGGGCGGCTTGGCTTGGGCTCGTTCTTGAGTTGGCGGGTGGCATCCTCCAGAAGCTGGCAATACATCTCATAGCCGACGGTGGCGATGTGGCCGGACTGCTCCGGGCCGAGGATATTGCCCGCACCGCGGATTTCCAGGTCGCGCATGGCGATCTTGAAGCCAGCGCCCAGGTGCGAGTACTCCTCGATGGCCTTCAGACGCTTGGCCGCGACGGGCGTGACAGGGCGATCCGGCGGCAGCAGCAGGTAACAGTAGGCGCGGTGCTTCCACCGCCCCACCCGGCCGCGAAGCTGATGCAGTTCAGAAAGACCGAAGCGGTCGGCGTGGTTGATGAAGATGGTGTTGGCGTTGGGGATATCCAGGCCGGATTCGATGATCGTCGTGCAGACGAGGATGTCGGCGTCGTGACGGATGAACTGGAGCATCACCTTCTCCAGCTCATGTTCGTGCATCTGTCCGTGCCCGATGATGATGCGGGCGTCAGGGACGAGCTGGTGAATCTCATCCGCGATCTCCTGGATGTTGTAGACGCGGTTGTGGACGAAGTAGATCTGGCCGTCGCGATTAAGCTCCCGGAGGATCGCTGTCTTGATGCGCTGCCTGTCGAAGGGAATCACCTCCGTGACCACGCTGCGGCGGTCCTGCGGGGCGGTGGTGAGCGAACTGATGTCGCGCAGGCCCAGCAGGCTCATGTGCAGCGTGCGCGGGATGGGCGTGGCCGACATCGTCAGGACATCCACCATCGTGCGCATCTGCTTGAGGCGTTCCTTGTGCGTAACGCCGAACCGCTGCTCCTCATCGACGATCACCAGCCCCAGGTCCGTGAAGCGGACATCCTTGCTGAGAATGCGGTGCGTGCCGATGAGCACGTCGATCTTGCCCTGCTCAAGGCGCTTGATGATCTCCTTCTGCTGCTTGCCGGTCTTAAAGCGGCTGATGGACTCAACTGCGAAGGGATAATTGACCATTCGCTCTCGGAATGAGCGGTAATGCTGTTCGGCCAGCACTGTCGTGGGCACCAGCACGGCCACCTGCTTGCCGTATTCCATGGCCTTGAACGCCGCCCGCATCGCCAGTTCCGTCTTGCCGTAACCAACATCGCCGCACAGCAGCCGGTCCATCGGCCGGGCCTTCTGCATGTCGGCCTTGATCTCCTGATCGCCCGTGGTCTGGTCGGGCGTCGGCTCGTACGGGAATTCGGTGTCAAACTCCTTCTGCCATTCCGTATCGGCGGGATAGCTGACGCCGATTTCCGCATTGCGGGCGGCTTGGATATCCAGCAGTTCGGCGGCCATGTCCATGACCGCCTCGCTGACCTTGGCCTTCTCCTTCTCCCACGCGCCCGACCCCAACCTTGAGAGGCGCGGGTGCCCATGAAACCCGCCGATGTACTTCTGGATCAGGTTGATCCGGCTCGCCGGGACATGCAGCGCAGCGTTGTCAGCGAAGCGCAGCGTCAGGTACTCCTCGCTTCGGCCATCCTTGGCGATGGTCTGGATACCGGTGAATTTTGCGATGCCGTGAGCGACGTGGACGACATAGTCGCCGACCTTGAGGTCCAGGAACGAATCCACTGGCCGAGAGGCGATCACCTTCTTCACCCGCCGGCGCATCTCATAGCGGTGAAACAGCTCGTGGTGGCCGAGGATGGCCAGCGGGCGCGAAGGCTTGCCGTCGCTTTCATCCCAGACGAAACCGCGGTGCACATACCCGATCGGGATCTCGATCTGCTGACGCAAACCCGGAGCATTCTGGTCCAGCAGTTCGCAGAATCGCTGGTATTCGCCAACATTTTCGCACAGAACCGTGATCTCGTGTGTCGCAGCCAGCTCGGCCAGTTCCTTGATGGCCTTGGGCGCCTCGGTTTCGAACTTCTGGAGCGAGCCGACCGGCAGGCGGAACGCGGGCGCCTCTCTGCCCACGAGCGTGGGCACGGAGACCGCGCCCTGCTCAAATTGACTCAACTCCAGCCGCGCAAATCGCGAGGCATGCCGCAAAACCGCATCCAGCGGATAGATGCCCTTGACCTCGGGCAGGCGGTCGAAGTAACTCCGGGCCTGCTCGGCGATCTCCAGCGGCGCCCAGAGGACCACGATCGCATCCTGGGGCAGATAAGTGAAGAAATGGGTCGACTCGCCGGTCTCCGGAAGCTGCCCTTTCAAATCCACCAGCCGCACCGACTCCACCGGATCGCGCGAGCCGAGGCTGTCGAGGTCAAACTGCCGGATCGACTCCACCTGGTCGTCAAAGAAATCGATCCGCACCGTCAGCCCAACCTGGTCCGGCGCCTGCTCGAAATCCCCGGGGATGTAGATGTCAACAATCCCCCCGCGGACGGCGAAATCGCCCGGCACCTCCACCTGCTCGAGCCGGTTGTAGCCGTGCTCGGCCAGCCAGACGATCAGCTTCTCGGGCTCCAGGGTCTCGCCGACACGCACCGTGCGCGTCATCTGCGCAAGCTGCTGGCGAGAAGGCACCGACTGCATCAACGCCTGGATCGGCGCAACCAGCAGCGCGGGCGCATCGCCCTTACTGCCGACCGCCCATCGCTCGACGGCCGCCAGCCGGTTGCTGGCCTGCTCTTCGCTAACCTGGCCGAGCGTGCCGGACAATTCCAGCGCCGGCAGCACATCCGGCCGACGCCCGTGGAATAATTGCAGGTCATCGGCCAGGTCGTCCGCCTCATCGACATGCCCGCACACCAGCAGGATGGGCCGACGAAGCTCTCGTTCGACCGCCGCGGTGACCGCGGCGACGCTGCTGCCCCAAAGGCCCGAAGCCACAACGGCGGGATTGCCGGCCAGGGCGCTGGCCAGTTCGCGCAAGGCGCGCGCAGCGACAAGCCGCCCCACGGCGGCCGGGGTGGTGGGTGGTTGCATACCGCCGATATCGTAGGAGTTGCCCACCCGCACGTAAAGCACCCGGGAAGGGCTGCTGCATGGGGCCAACGCGCAGAGAGGGCGTCAATGCTTGTCGAAGACCAGCAGTTCCTGCATGTACAGCATCTCTTCCCGCTCAACGTTCTCGAATTCGCTGCGGGTCAGCAGGCGGCCGCGATACGGGAACAGTTCAAGCGGCGGCGGGCTCGGTTCGGTTGCCTTTTCAAGTTGGATGACCGGCAAACCGTAGAATTTTCTGTCCGCGCCGTTGCGGTTGTCAACGGCAACCCAGAGCGTGCCGCCGGGCAGGATGAAACTGGGGATGCTGGCGCCATCCCACGTGGACCTGAGCACGAACGTGATATCGCGGTAGCCGTCGCGGCTGACGGTCACCTTGTGCTCCTGCTTGCGAGCAAGTTCCACAACGGCGGGCGTCGTGTAGGTCTGATCATCAATCCGGACCGTCGCGCCGGCGGGGTCGGTGTTGAACTCCAGCTTCTGCATCCCGCCACGCATGACCGTTGCGCACCCGCTGGTGCAGGCCAGAAGCACTGCAATCAACCCAAGTTTAGCCATCTGCATCTCTGATGCCCCGTTCAAGGTCAACCAAAGCCTGCGAACGCCAATCGATCAACATACGGATTCGCGACGGTGATTCAATGCGGCAGCGCGTCCCGATGGTTCGCCTCAGCCCAGCACCTTGCGCACCACCGTCTGGACCTGCTCGATCCGCCGTTCGGCATCCGCGCGATCGGGCGCCTCGGCGATGATGCGCATGATTGGCTCAGTGTTGCTGGGACGGGCATGAACCCACGATCGGTCCCAGTCGATTCGAATACCATCCTGCGTATCCACCTTCTCGCTGGCGAACTCCTTGCGCACCTGTTCAACCACGCGGTTGGCGTCCTCGCGACGGCACTCGAATTTCGTCTTGACGATCGTGTACCTCGGGATTTCCGCCACGAGTTGGCTGATGGTCTTGCCCGTGCCCGCCATTAGCTGGAGTATGTAAGCCATCCCCACCAGCGAGTCGCGGCCGGGAACGATGCGCGTGTCGATCACACCGCCGTTGCCCTCCCCTCCGATCACCGCCGTGTGGTCAAGCATCGCCTGGACCACATTGGCCTCGCCGACGGGCGTCCGTACGACACGGCTGGCGTGCTGCGCTGCAATGTCATCGAGCATCCGGCTGCTCGAGAGGTTGGCGACGGCGGCCCCCGGCTTCCTGGCCAGGATCAGCTTCGCCGCCAGCGCCAGGGAGTATTCTTCGCCGATATACACGCCGTTCTCATCGACGATGGCCAGGCGGTCAGCGTCGGGATCCTGTGCAAACCCCACCGCCGCCTTCTGTCGCTTGACCTCGGCTGCCAGGCCGGTCAGGTTCTTCTCGGTCGGCTCCGGCTCGTGCGCGAATTGCCCATTGGGCTCACGGTTCATGTGAACCACCTCACAGCCCAGCTTGCTCAACAGCGTCGCGCTGACGACACAGCCGGCGCCGTTCACACTGTCCAGCACCACCTTGTATCGCTTGGCGGCGATGCCGAGCACATCCACGTGCTCAAGCACGCGCTTTACATGCAGGGCGTGTGTTTCGGTGTTTCGACTTGGGGTCACAAACTGTTGTACCCGCACGAAATCCGCCTGTTCCTGTTCATACAGCGACTTGATCTGGCTGGCGGCCGCCGGCGGTGGGGCAATCGCGCGACGGTCCAGGAACTTCAAGCCATTCCACTGGATAGGATTGTGCGACGCCGTCGCGATGGCGCCTGCGTCAGCGCCCGTGTATTTCACCATCATCGCGACGCCCGGCGTGGTAACGACATCCAGGTCGATGACCTCGATTCCGCTGGCGATGAGGCTCGCAGAGGCTGCATCACGCACCATGCACCCGCTGGGGCGGGTATCGCGACCGAAAACCATCTTGAAATGGGTGCCGTTGGCCGGGCTTTGCGTCCGTTTCAGCCACGCTGCAAAGGCCGCGGCCATGCGGCCGATCACCACGGGCGTCAACGTGCCCCCAATGGTGCCGCGCATCCCCGAAACGCCGATCATCAATGCTTCCATGGCTCGCCTTCCACTTGCCACCGATCCTAAAGTCCTGCTGACTCGCTGATTATCCGTTTGCCCGACAATCCCGCAACCGGTATAATGCCCGGCCCATGCTACGCTCCATGCATCGTTCCCGGTGCGTCTGTACCAGCGGCCGCGAATAACCGCGCGCCGCCAAATCCATCCGTCGCCTGGCCTTGTGTTCGCAACATGGACTTCCTCATTCTCGGGAAGGTCGGATCGCACTCATGAACCGCAACGAACTGAACGACCGCCTGTCGGGGCTTGTCGACACGATTGTCAACAGCATCACCACCGAAGCCGGAATCACGCATCTGAACCGGGTCTACATGCCCGCGACGGAAGCTATCATCGGCTGCATCAAGCGATTGCAGCAGTTGATCTTCCCCGGCTACTTCGGAAAACAGGGCCTGACCACCCAGAACGTCCGATATCGCGTCGGCGAGCTGGTGATAGAGCTGTCGGATGCGCTCTACGACCAGGTCCGCTGGTGCCTCAGATACGGTGCACAGTTGCCGGGATCCAACGGCGAAGGGCAGATTCGCGACGAGTGCGACCACCGGGCTGCCGAGATCGTCGCCGCTTTCTTCGACCGCATTCCCGATATTCGCCAGATGCTGGCCGCCGACGTACGGGCCGCTTTCGACGGTGACCCGGCCGCCCAGTCCACCGACGAGACTATCTTCTGCTATCCCGGCGTCTACGCCATCATGGTGCAGCGAATGGCACACGAGTTCCACAGGCTTGGGGTGCCGCTTCTGCCAAGGATCATGACCGAGCATGCTCACAGTGTTACCGGAATCGACATCCATCCCGGCGCACGGCTCGGGCGGAATCTGTTCATCGACCACGGCACGGGCGTGGTGATCGGCGAAACCACCGAAATCGGCAGTAACGTCAAAATCTATCAAGGGGTAACCCTCGGGGCCCTGGCCCCGGCGTTCGGGCAGGTTTTGCGCGGACAGAAGCGTCATCCAACCATTGAGGACGATGTCACCATCTACGCCGGAGCAACCATCCTGGGTGGTGACACGGTCATCGGGCGGGGTGCGCTGATCGGCGGCAACGTGTTCATCACCGCCAGTGTGCCGGCTCAAACCATCGTGAGCATGGAGGCACCGAAGCTCACGTATCGCCAGCGGCGCGGCAAGATTCGCGAAGCCTGAATTGGAGCCCTGCCGCAACATGACCGCGTTGCGTCTTGGCAACATCCGGCATGATCGAACCGCGACGGAATCGTTCGGAAAGCCAGCTTCGGCCAGTAATTGCGGGCGCTGCCGTTGTGGCATCGCGTTTGACTCGCTCCCGACAACATCTGGTGCGAGGGCAGAATGCGATTCGGATTGTTGTTGATCATTGCTCTTTCGGCGGCGGGTTGCGCATCCCCTGCGCCGAGCGGACTGCCGCCGGTCGAACATGCGTACGCGGACTCTCCGGCATCATCCCTGGTGTTCGAGCCGCCTATCGCGTTCAATGAACCCCGCATCGACCTCGGACGCGAAGACCGGCAGCCAAGCGTATTCATGGGCTACGAAGACTCGCTGCCGACCTGGTTCTATGTGCGGGTCAGCGAATACCAATCCACCTTCGGCCCGGATCACTACCACCGCTGGACAAGCTGGGGAAAGGCCTCCGTGGGATACCGGTAGCCTTCCGACCGCTGATGTTGCCCTATCACTTTGTGGTGAAAGACATTGACAAACGGCCTGCATCAGGGGATGCTTTCATTTGAAGTTGCCATCTCTGCTGCCAGCGCGTCAGCCGTACCGTCGTGGGTTGTTGAATCCGTTCGCAGATTTATCCCTTGACGCGCGGGCACGGGGGTGCAATGATCTCGTAAGCTAAGTTCGGGACTGACCGGGTGTTATCTGCGTGAGGATGCGCTATGGCAACCATCACCAAGAAGGAATTGATCGACAGGATCGCCGACGTGACCGATCAGCGTCGGGTTCAGGTCAAGAAGATCGTTCAGCAGTTCCTGGATGAAATCATCGTTGAACTGGGGAAGGGCAACCGCTTGGAGTTCAGGGACTTCGGCGTATTTGAGGCCAAGCTCCGAAAGGCACGCCGAGCTCAAAACCCGAAAACACTGCAGCCCGTTGAGGTGCCCGAGAAGCGCACCGTCAAGTTCAAAGTGGGCCGGCTCATGAAGCAGAAGCTGTCGGATTTGACGGGCGCTGCGATCGACGATGAGGCGGGCGATGTCGCCGAAATGGCAGAGCACGCCAACCACGATGACGATCACGACGACGAAGTGACCCACAGCCATCCGGCCCCGACTCATCCGCGGCAGTCCTGATGGAGCGGCTGAATTCCTTGCTGCGGCAGGAGTTGGCTCGCCGCGAGGTGGAACATCAACTGCGGCGCCGCCGGGCGGTCCAGCTTTGCGGTCCAGCCCATCTTTCGTGGGCGGGACGTTCTTTTGTAAATTTCGCATCCAACGATTATCTGGGGCTGGCGCACCATTCTCGCACCGTCGAGGCACAGTGCGCAGCGTTGGATGCCTGGGGTGTGGGGGCTGGCGCATCGGCGATGGTAAGCGGGTTCACAATCGAGCACGAACGGACCGAGGCGGCCATTGCCTCGTGGAAGGGTGTCGAGGCAGCCATCCTGCTGCCCAGCGGCTATCAAGCCGCTCATGCCGTCATTCAGACACTGGCTGGCGTTGGCCGCTTTCACCCCGCCGGCGTGCGGTTCCTTGTTGACAAGTTGGCCCACGCATCCCTCATCGACGCGATATGGGGCGAGGGGTTGGCAGGTTCCCGACGAGGCATCGAACGATCCGCCGCCATGCGCACCTTTCCCCACAACGATATGAACAGACTCCGTCAGTTGCTTGCCAGCGCTGACGCGAACCAATTGCAGGTCGTGGTCACTGAATCGGTCTTCAGCATGGATGGAGATGCCGCCGACCTGCGCACACTGGCGCAGCTCAAATCTGAATTGCCCTTCGTCCTCGTGCTCGACGAGGCGCACGCGAGCGGCGTCTATGGCGAGGCAGGCGCCGGCTACGCCTCCGAACTTGGTTTTGGCGCCGCAGTTGATGTGAGCATCGTAACATTCTCCAAAGCCGCGGGCATGGTCGGCGGAGCGGCCTGCGCATCACACACATTTTGCGAGGCGATGGAAAACTGGGCCCGCGCCTACATCTACTCGACCGCGGTTCCTCCGGCGACGGCGAGCGGAATCCGCGAGTCAATCCAGATCATGCGCGACGAGCCGTGGCGACAACAGCGCGTCCGCGAACTGGCTGCATTCGTTCGCACACGGTTGAACGATGCGGGATTGGCCATTCCCGCAGGTGATTCGCCCATTATTCCCGTGATTCTGCAAACCGAACAACGGACGATGGATGCATCGTCACAATTGATGGAGAAGGGCTTTCTGGTGGGAGCCATTCGTCCGCCGACCGTACCTCGCGGCAGCAGCCGCCTGCGGATCAGCCTGAGCAGTGAACATACGGATGCGGATGTGCAGCAACTGCTGGATGCGGTGATCGGGCTGAACGCGCGGGACTAAGCCTCGGGTTGAGCCAGCGGCGCATCCTCGCTCTCGGCAACCTGCAAAGCCATGGCGGTAATGGCGGCATCGATGCGTGACATCGTACGCTCGACCAGGTCCGCGGGCGGCTCCAGCGCGGGCATGATCGCGATCATGGAAAAGAGCCTGTCCGCAGCTTCGAGGCGCCGGCGCAATTGAGGCTCGGCCAGCGCCGGCTGCCCGTCGGAATCGTCCGACGCCCCCGCCCTTGATTCAAGAAAAACATCAACTGCCAGGGCGTCATCCTTGTTTAATTGAGACATGAGTTCTTCCCAGCAAAGGGGCGGCACTGTGTGCGCAAATCCTCCGGCAAACCATCACCCAACAATCCGAAGCTGCACAGCAGCGTGCCAGCCAACCCGTCTACCCGCTCGAGTACTATCCTGTCCGATCCGTTCACAGACGTGTTACAGCAGATGAGTCCGTCTGTCCACGAGCACAAGTAATACTCATCGGGAGGTGGGTTGGTTCGCTTGAATTGCGCGCCATTTGTCGGCGAAGTGGGCGACGGCGGCGTGCAGGCGGGATTTGACCGTGCCAAGCGGGATGTTGAGGATGTCGCCGATTTGCCTATAGGGAAACTGGTGAAAATAGGAAAGTAGGAGAATCTCTCTCAGGTGATCCGGCATATTCAGGATGGCTTGCTGGACCTGGCGCTGGAGTTCCTCTTTCTCAAGTCTGGCTCCCGGAGACTGGGTTACAGACTCGATCATGTCGATGAACTGTCCGCTCTCTTCATCTGTGGGGCTAATGCTGGCCTGAAGAGGGTTTACAGGCCGGCGCGCCTGGGAGCGCATCAGGTCTCTGGCCTTGTTGGCAGCGATTGTGAACAGCCAGGGACGGAATCGCCGCTGCGGGTCAAATGAATCGGCGGACTGATGGACCTGTAGGAACGTTTCCTGGAAAACGTCCTCCGCCGCGGCGCGATCGCCCAGAAATCGAATCAGAAAGTGGAAGAGTTCCCGCTGATATCGCTCCACGAGCCGGGTAAAATCGGCCCGGTTGCCGCGCCGGTACGAATCAAGCAGGGTCTCATCACTCGGGACGGTGGGCGCTTCCCGCCGGTCATCCGAGACCTGCGGACGAACCGGCTCATGGGGCTGGTTCAAGCGGCGCTTGGCCTCCGAACCGCGGTAGCCGGAACAGTCGGGCTGACCCATATTCTGGATCGGCTCGTCCAATCGGCATCTTCTTGTGCCGTCAATACTCATGGCAATCCGCCCAGGCCAGTGATAATGCTCCGTCAGAGAAAAGAGGCCGGAAGAGAAGCCTGGATTTCGTGACTGGAGCGACCGCATACGATCACGTATGGTACAAATTGTATGCCAGCAGCGTCCGACAGTATTGGCAGGGTCCACCTTTTCGACCAAACGGTCCAAGAGTTGAAGTTTGCGCTGAGTGCCTGGAAGTGGCCGGCATATAGGGCCGATCAGATCCTGAATTGGGTCTATGGAAAACTGGTGACGGATCCCGCGGTGATGACCACCCTGAGCGAGCGCGACCGTGAGGTTCTGAGAGAGCGGATGGTGATCGCGTCGGCCGAGCTTGCTCGCCGCCAGGACAGTAACGATGGCACCATTAAGCTCTTACTAACCTGGCCGGACGGCCGGAACGCCGAAACGGTGATGATTCCCGATGGTGAGAGACGAACCGCATGTGTCAGTTCGCAGGTGGGGTGCCCGGTCGGGTGCACGTTCTGCGCCAGTGGAGTGGGCGGCCTGAAGGGCAACTTATCGGCCGGACAGATCGTGGAACAGGTGTTTACGCTCAATCGGATTCTTGCCGAAAGAGGGGGTCGAATTACCAACGTGGTGTTCATGGGAATGGGCGAACCCCTTGCAAATTATGCCAACGCCACCAAGTCCATGCGGATTTTGCATGGAGCCAAGGGATTCCATTTGGGGGCAAGGCGGATGACGATCTCGACCGTCGGAGTGCCGGAACGGATTCGCGAGTTGGCGGGCGAAGGGCTGGCGATCAACCTGGCGTTGTCCCTCCACGCGCCCAACGAAGCCTTGCGACGTGAGCTTATCCCGTGGGCCGAGCATTTCGCCCTGGACGAGATTCTGAAGGCAACACGGTTCTACTTTGAGCGCACGGGCCGGGAGATCACGTTGGAGTACATCCTGCTGGCAGGCGTAAACGACCGGCCGGAGCACGCCCGACAGCTTTCGCACCTGTGCCGGGGCATGCGGGCCAACATCAACCTGATTCGATACAACGAAGTGGCCGGCATGCCGTTTCGGCGGCCGAAGGCGGAAGATGTGGTGCGATTTCAGGGGATTCTGCGCGAGGCGGGGCTGAACGCGCACGTGCGTAAGAGCCGCGGCCGCGATATTGACGCGGCGTGCGGGCAGTTGCGACGGCGTGGGCAGGAGGAGGGCAACCTCGTGCAAATTGGTGTGAACAAGTAGGTTGTAACACAAGCGCCGGCGAGCGGTACCACCGCACATGGAGGTGTTTATGGCTCGTTGGTGTTGGGCTCTGGTGACCGTGATGGCGCTCTCATGCCCGGCGGGAGCAGCGGACAGGGTTCGGCTGTTGCCCGTCCAGAGCGTGACGATTGAAGATTCATTCTGGGCGCCGAAGCTGAAGGTCTACCGGGAGAAGACCATCCCCCATTCCTGGAACTACATGGGATGGGAGCTGCGATCGCTGCAAAAGGCGGCAGGCAAGCAGGTTGAAGGAGAATTGAACGGAACGTGGGGGGAAGCAAATCTGCACAAGTTCCTGGAGACGATCGCCTATTCGCTGGCCATGCACCCGGACGCGGAGGTGGAACGGCGGATGGACGAGGTGATTGCCATGCTGGCGGCCGCGCAACAGCCGGATGGATACCTGCACGCGTATGTGACCAACAACAAGAAAACGCCGTGGGATCCGGGATTCCTGGATGGCTCGCACGATGGTTACGTGCTGGGGCACATGATCGAGGCGGCCATCGAACATTCCTCGGCCACCGGTAAGCGGACCTTTCTGGACATCGCCGTCAAGGCGGCCGACCAAGCCTACGAGCATTTTCTCGGTCCCAATGGCAAGCCGGGATTCTGCGGGCACGCCGAGTTGGAGATGGCGCTGGTTGAGTTGTACCGCATTACCGGGAAGCAGCGTTTTCTTGAGCTGAGCAAGTCTTTTGTGGAATGGCGCGGGCGGGGCGTTGTGAAGCCGGCAGGCGATACACCGCGGGCGTATTTCCAGGACGGGGCGCCGCTCCGAAAGCAATTGACGCTGGAGGGTCATGCGGTGCGCGCGGTGTTCTTCGCGACGGGCGTGGCGGACCTGGCGATCGAGATGAAGGATGGGGATTACCGGCTGGCCGCGAACCGCTTCTGGGACAGCACCACGATGCGGCGGATGGCGATCACCGGGAGCGTAGGCCCGCGGAAAGAACATGAGGCATTCGGCGAGGATTACGAGTTGCCGAACAACGGCTACTACGAATCGTGCGCTGCGTGCGGGCTGGCGGATTTCGCGCAGCGGATGTTCCTGCTTGAAGGGCGCAGCGACTGCATCGATATCCTGGAGCGCGTGCTGTACAACGCGGTTCTGCACGGCATCTCGCTGGAGGGCACGACGACGTATTACATGAACCCGCTGAGCGACCGGGACAATGTGCGCTACAACTCGTGGGTATGCTGCCCGCCGAACCTGTCGCGGACGCTGCTGCAGGTCGGGCGGTACGCCTACGCCCAAAGCGACAGCGAGATATTCGTAAACCTCTACGTGGGCGGTCATGCCGCGTTCAAGCTCGCAAACGGCACAGTGAACCTGCGGGTGGAAACGGAGTACCCGTGGGATGGCAGGGTGAGCATCCGGGTGGAGCCGGCACAGGCCGGTCGGTTCGCAGTCAACCTGAGACTGCCGGGATGGTGCGAACAAGCGCAGCTCGTGGTCAATGGACAGGCGCAATCCCCCCCGCCGCTGACCGAGCGAGGCTTTCTGCGGCTGGATCGCGCCTGGAAAGCGGGCGATGCCATCGAGCTGCGCATGGACATGCCCGTAAGGCGGATCGAAGCGCATCCGAACATCCGCGACTGCGCGGGGAAGGTGGCGATTCAGCGCGGGCCGATCGTCTACGGCATCGAGGCGCTGGACAATGGCGGGAGCGCGGATGTCGCGCTGGCCGATGAGCCTTCGTTCGAGACAGAAAGGCGGCCGGACCTGCTGGGCGGGATCACGGTCATCAAGAGCAAGACGGCGGACGGGAAGCCGCTGGTGGCGGTTCCATTCCATGCGCTGGCCAACCGCGGCAAGTCGGCGCAGGAGGTATGGGTCCGGCAACCGGGGTTGAAGCCGAATGCCGCATGGTGGCTCGGGTCGCTTTATCGACCGGTCAGGTGAGATCAGTCGGCAACCCGGCGCACCCGGATGAAGCAGACCGCCGGAGCCGGCAGCTTGAATGTGATGCGTGGCCGGTCCGGGCTGAGGCGAATGGACTGCGCTGCCTCCAGGTCCTTGGCCTGATTGACGATGTGCAGGTCGCAGGTGGATGGCCCGGTCCAGGGCAGGGCCCCTACCGCGATGTCGATATTCTCATCCGCACGGCAGTTGCTGACCAGGATGCCGAGTTCGCTCTTCTGCTCATTCAGACCGGCGCCAATGGCCAGCGATTTCTGGTCTGCGCCGGCGGCATGCACGCGCACGGGCGTATCCAGCAGCATCCGGAACGCCTTGAGCGCGTGGAAGGGCTTACGCGGCACGCCGTATTCGTTGAACATGCCAAAGCCATGCGTGGACATGGCGTAGTAGTTGGCCACATCGACGGCGCTGTCTTGGAGGTTGATCAATACGGCGGCCGCGAACGCAGCGCCTTCAGCGCCGGCCATGCGGGCGAAGTATCGCTCGCGCATGACGCCCTGGCCCTTGAGCGAGGTTGGGGTCCAGTCGTTGTCGGGCAGGTAGTTCCACTCATTGAAGTGCAATTCGGTCCGATCGAAGCCCCGGCGATTCAGTTCCTTGCGGATGCCGGCAGCACGGACAAGACACTCTGACGGGTCGTTGGTGTACAAATGCCAGGAGAAGAAATCCAGCGGCAGCTTGCGGTCGCGGCAGCGGTCGAGGAACTTGACCATGTATTCGCCGGGCTCGAAACGGCCATCCACAATCCGGCCGGTGTAGCCTAGCGACGGGCCGCCGACCTTCAGGTCGGGGAATGCCTTCTTGATGGCCTTGGCGGACACCTCGTAGAGACGGAAGTAGTCTTCCTCGGAGCCGGTCCACATGAGGGGGCTGTTCTCGGGCTCGTTCCATATCTCCCAGTATTGGATGTCGTGCCTGAAGCCGCCTGCCCAGCCTTGGTTGTAGTGGCGGATGATGCCAAGGCAGATGGCGGCCCATTTCTCGGGGTCGGCTGGCGGATGGACGTGGTATTTCTTCTTCGTGTGCTCGATGCTTTCGCCGAGCCGGTAGACGATGCGCGAGCGGACGTTCACTATCGCCTGGAGGTAATCATCGGTGCGCGAAAAGGTGTAGCTCTCGGGTCGGGCAGGGTCAGCGCCGAAGTCGGGGAAGATGGTGTGGATGTCCACCACATCGGGGTTTGGCCAGTGGCAGTCGTGCAGCCGCGCATGGGGCACGGCCAGCTCCTTGAAGCGATCGGACAGGTCCACCAGTTCGCCATATTCAATGGGCCCCCCGTTGCCGCCGTGCAGGGGACGTATTGGCCCGATGGCTCTGGAACAGTCGATGCGCAGTTCAGCAGCGCGGACGGAGCATGCAGTGGCGAGGATTACGATGGCAACGCATCTGAAATAGGCCATGCCCATGCATACACCGGCACGGGAGCGTTTTCCAGCGGCGGGGAAGACGATCCGGTCAGAATCGCCGCTTCCGAGCCAGCAACAGGCCCGCGGCCAGGGTCGTGGCCAGCACTGTACCGGGCTCCGGCACGCCGGTCGCCGCGGCACGAAATGCCGCATGTCGATTCACCTGATCCGCGATGTAACCCATGGACAGGAGCTTGAAGTCCTCGATATCGATTACTCCATCAAGGCTCAGATCGGCGATCAGCGCGTGATCGGCATCCCCGAGGCGGCTCGAAACATAGCCGAGCGAGAGAAGGCCGAAGTCACTGGTCCCAACCTGCCCATCGAGGTCAAGATCGCCGCGAATGGTGTATCCAACCAGCACATCGCCGAGGTTGGTCGGTTGGCCGCCGAAACTATCGTGAATGCGCTTTCCAGAGCCATTGTCGTTCACGACCGCCCAAAGGCCCATCGACGCCCCGGATTCATCCTGGCCGGGGGCCGTGGTGACCAAACCTTCACCGGCTCGCCCTTGGGCGATATCCGCCAGCAACTGGCTCAAGACGTCCGGGGCCGCGTCACTGTGATTGCGGACGATGAGTCTTCCGCGAGAGAGATCCAGGGTTCCCATCCCATCGAGATTCAGCGAATCAAGGGAAATGCAGGCCGTGTCGGCCAGCGTGGCGACGCCCGACGTGATGGAGAGGCTGGCCAGGTGCTGCGATGCGGCAATATGCAGACTTCCCTGGCCGCTGACGGCGACATGGGCATTGTGGGCGACGGGCGAGCCGAGGTCGGCGGCGAGTTCAACGGAACCGCCGGTCACATCAAGCGTTGCGCCGGGCGACCATTGCTGGGCGCCGCCGAGCCTGGCCGAGCCGGCCGCATTGACGAAACGATCGGTGATCGAAAGCCAACCCTGAGCCTGGTCAAACGTGCCGCTGTTGGTGATCCGGTCGGCCACGATCTGGTGGGTGGATGCCTTGGCATACTGGAACTGCACCGTGCCGGCATTGGCCATCCCCCCGGTGATGGTCGCCTTCGAGCCCGAACCGATCGTCAGCAAACCCTCGTTCCTTACGCCCTTCAGCGTCGCGTTGGCGTCAAATAACGCCACCGATGACCGCCCCGTGCTCGACAGCCGGCCGCCTTCAATGCTCGTCCGGCCCCACAGCAGCACGTCGCCGCCGTCCGCCATGATCGTCCCGCTGTCGCCCTGACTGATCCTGATGTCCTTGATGTCCAGCCGCGCCCCGTTCATGGCGCGAATCAGTCCGTTGTTGACCTTGTCCTTCACCACCAGGTAAAGCACTTCCTGCGGCACGTCGGATTCGATCACCCCGTTGTTCACGATCGCAGCGCGAACCTGGCCGCGGCCACGGATCGAATGATCCGCGCCCTGCACCACCGTCACGCCCGCCGCCGTGTCCAACTGGGCGTTGATGTGCATGTTGTTCAGCACGATCTCGCCCGTGCCGTCCAGTTGCACGTTCGACACGAACCGCAGCACCGGCGTGCCCCCGGCCACGTTCTGATTCACGACGATCCGGCCGTTGTTGATCAGCGATGTCCCGCCAACCTCCACCGTCGCCAACGCATTGATCCCCAGAGTCCCCTCAATCCGAACATCGCGGAGAGAATTGGTCCCGCCCACCGCCAACACCGACGAGGATGCGTCGCTCGATATCACCCCGCCCACTATCGCAGCGCCATTCAGTTCCACATGGCCCCCTTGCGCCGCCTCAATCCGACCCTCGGAACCCTGGTCGAATGTGCCGGCCGCGAGATCCAGCATGCCACTGCGGACGGTCACCGTGCCGGCATTGGCCATCCCCCCGGTGATGGTCGCCTTCGAGCCCGAACCGATCGTCAGCAAACCCTCGTTCCTTACGCCCTTCAGCGTCGCGTTGGCGTCAAATAACGCCACCGATGACCGCCCCGTGCTCGACAGCCGGCCGCCTTCAATGCTCGTCCGGCCCCACAGCAGCACGTCGCCGCCGTCCGCCATGATCGTCCCGCTGTCGCCCTGACTGATCCTGATGTCCTTGATGTCCAGCCGCGCCCCGTTCATGGCGCGAATCAGTCCGTTGTTGACCTTGTCCTTCACCACCAGGTAAAGCACTTCCTGCGGCACGTCGGATTCGATCACCCCGTTGTTCACGATCGCAGCGCGAACCTGGCCGCGGCCACGGATCGAATGATCCGCGCCCTGCACCACCGTCACGCCCGCCGCCGTGTCCAACTGGGCGTTGATGTGCATGTTGTTCAGCACGATCTCGCCCGTGCCGTCCAGTTGCACGTTCGACACGAACCGCAGCACCGGCGTGCCCCCGGCCACGTTCTGATTCACGACGATCCGGCCGTTGTTGATCAGCGATGTCCCGCCAACCTCCACCGTCGCCAACGCATTGATCCCCAGAGTCCCCTCAATCCGAACATCGCGGAGAGAATTGGTCCCGCCCACCGCCAACACCGACGAGGATGCGTCGCTCGATATCACCCCGCCCACTATCGCAGCGCCATTCAGTTCCACATGGCCCCCTTGCGCCGCCTCAATCCGACCCTCGGAACCCTGCATAACAGCCATGCCCGAGGCGTCGAGGATCCCGCCCTCGGTGGCGATGATCCTGCCGAAATTGATCTTGTCCGCTCCCAGCAGCACAAGGGAATCGCCATAAACGTCTGCAATCACGGCACCTTGGTTGACCACAGCGGCGGAAATCACGCCGTGTCCGGAGATGATCTGGCCTGGCGGGAGGGTGATGTCCTGGTCGATGTCAATCCAGTGCTGATCCGGCTCCGCAGCCATCACCCGGCAAGCGCAGGCGGCGGCCCACCCGAGGGCCAGAAGGGCGCTGGCGTTGCGAGACCGAATTCGAGCCATTCGTGAACCAAAGCCATGTGACGTAACAAGACCTTCTCCCCCTGGAGTTGGTGCTGTGATCATTCTCTCACTCTCCCAGATTGCCTAACCTGCCTATCCGATACAACAAGGATATGAAAAAAGGGCAGATGAAGCCCACACATTCTTCCAAATACACCGGGAAGCGGCCGGAGGCAAAAAATCTTGGAAGATTTCCAGTTGACAGCGAGCGCAATTACAGAGTAGTGGCCCAATCGGGCGGCAGGAGGAGGACGGGCACCTTGGTGTTCTTGATCAGTTCGACGGGGACATTGCCCGCGAGAAGTCTGGCAAACACATTGCGTCCGGTGAGCCCAAGCACAATCAGAGAGATGTCGCGTTCGGCGGCGGTGTTGAGGATGGCACGAGCGATGTCGTCACTGAAGAGCAGGAGGGTCTGGACCACGAGGCCGCGTTCCTGCAACTTCTCGCGAAGCAAGCTGATAGCAGCCTCGCCGTCGGCCTGCTCCTGTTCGCGCATCTGACCTGCGCTGGGGCGGGAGACGTGCGTTACGAGCACTTCGGCGCCCAGGCGATTGGCGATGTCGCTGATCGGTTCCACGGCGCGCTGTGCCGCCCAGGGACTGCTGACCGCCACCATAATCCGGCTCATATAGCCAGTTAAAAAGGATTTGCGCCCGGAAGTCAACCGGCAAGCCGCTTTCGGCGGGGTTTGGGGAATCGCCTGCGACTGGGAGCCGCCGCATCAGGACGAGCGGCGATGCGATGGGGAACGTTTTTCGGGGCAATGGCATGGGCAATCGCTTTGCAAAGCACCCCGGCCGGGTAGAATGTTGAGGCGATCGAGCAGGAGTGGCGGAATTGGCAGACGCGCTGGCCTTAGGAGCCAGTACCGCAAGGTGTAGGGGTTCGAGTCCCCTCTCCTGCAATGCCGCGGGGAGAAGATGCGTTTAAGCTCCTGTTAGATAAGGAGATGTCTCCGATGAAGTGTTGCCGCATACTGCGGATCATCGTAGTTGTGCTGTGCCTGAGCAGCAGCGATGCGATGGCCGATACGCTGGTGATTGGCGGGCTGACGTACAAGGATGTGCGAGTTACGGGCGTCAGGGGCGACCAGATCGTGTTTGTCGCCAGCGGACGGGAAATCCTGAAGCCCATTGCGCAAGTGACGAAGATCGCCATCGAGATGGAGCCGGCGTTCAACACGGCCGAGGAGGCATTCGCGGCCAAGGACTGGGCCAAGGCATCGGATGGCTATGAGCGGACGCTGCGTACGACGCAGAAGGACTGGCTAAAGGACTGGTGCTCGGTAAGGCTGCTGGAGTCGGCCAACAAGGCAGGCCGTTTTGATGCGGCGCTGAAGGCGTTTGTCGCCCTGGCCGAGAAGTCGCCCGACTCGGCCAAGGCGGTGAGCCTGAACATGCCCCATTCGCAGTCGGCGTACCTGCCGGATGGCATCAAGGCGGTGGAGACAGCGCTGGCGCGGACCCGCAAGAATGAGAGCAAAGAGGTGCTGCTGCGGCTGCTGGTCGAGTTGCACAAGGCCAAAGGCGACGCCGCCGGCGCCAAGAGCGCGGCGGAGCGGCTGGTCCAGCTCATGGCGGTCATGGATCCGAACAGCCCCGCAGCCCAGCGAAACCTGGTTCTGCTGAAAATCCAGACCATGCGCGCGGCGTTGGAGAAGAAGGACTACGACACGGTGTTTCAGATTGCGCAGAAGGATGGCGATTCGATCATCGAAGTCGCCGACCAGATCGAGGCGTTGTATTGCCTCGCCGAGGCCAGGGCGGGCAAGGCGGCGACGACCAAGGACGCCGACGTGTGGCGAGACGTGGCGGTGGCTTACATGCGGGTGGTGGCCCACGCGGGCGACGATTCCGATGCGCCGCAGGTTGCGGCGGCGCTGCTGCGGACGGCCGCCATCCATCGGGATTTCCTGAGCGACAGGCGGACAGCGTTAGCGGTCTACAGGCAGGTTCAGGCCAAATACAAAGGACAGGAAGCGGGCAAACAGGCCGAACAGGAGATCGCCAGGCTTGAAAAGGCGGGATGACGCCGATGTGGTGAGTTCGCGCGCGGGACGTCGATCCGAGAGCGAACCGGCGCGAGCCGGCGGCGTCTGAGCGATCGATGGCGCATGGGCTTGTGGCGGCGGCGTATCGCTGTATAGTTTCGACCCACAATCAACAAGAGCGTGCAAGATGCATTTGATGGAATGGCTGCGTAAGAACAACAAGAAGCTCCTGGCGGTCTTCGGCGTGTTCCTGATGATCGCGTTCATCGTGCCGACGGTGTCGAAAAACAGCCTCGGGCGAGGGGACGTGACATCCGGGTATATCGGCGACGAGGCGATCGACGCCATCGACCTCAACAACGCCATCGCCAAATGGGAGGCGCTGCAGCGGATGGGCCTGCCGCAACAGATGCTCGGCGTTCAGACGGCCCGCCTGGACGGGCTGAGCTTCCTGCTGCTGCTGCGCGAGGCCAGGAAGATGGGCGTGCAGCCCCAGTCGGAGTACGTTGACTTCCTGATGCAGCAGACCGCGCAGGCGCCGGTGCCCCAGGAGGTTCGTGAACTGGCCATCGCCGACTTCGCCACGGTCATCGAGGCATTCACGCGCATCGCCGGCGCCATGAAGTTCAATCAGCCGCAAATCCTGCATGCCCTGGCCATGGACCGCGAGCAGGTCTCGCTGAAGCTGGTGGAATTCAAGGCCGATGACTTCAAGGACCGCGTCACGACGGAGCCGACGCCAGAGCAACTCGAGGCATTCTTCAACGAGCACAAGAGCAGGCTTCCAGACAGCAGCGAAGATGGCGTAGGCTATCGCTATCCCGACCGGGTCAAGGTCGAGTACCTGTGGGTGCCGCAGGATGCCGTAAAACACACGATCACGGACGAGGATATCTACGCCTACTGGAAGCAGAATCGGGAGCAGTTCAAGTACCCCGAAACACAGCCCAGCACGCAGCCATCCACGCAGCCGGCGGATCTGGCGGCGGCGCCCGCGACACAGCCGTCGACCCAGCCCGTTTACAAGCCGTGGCGCGAAGTGGCGGAGGAGATCAGGGATACTCTGGCCGCGGAACGCACCGCATTGATCGCCGACCAGGTCAACAAGGCATTTCTGGTGGATTGGCCGGCATTCAGCCAGGTTGTGAAAGCCATGGGCGGAATCCCCACCGGGGACAACGCCCCTCCGACGTCGGTCGGCGTGCCGTACGCGAGTGACGATTATTTGAAGAAGGTGGCCGATCGCGTGGCCAGCAGCAGCGAAGCCAGGGGCGTCCTGCCGCAGGCGGCAGCGCCAGGTCGGCTTTTCGGGCCGCGCCAGCTTCAGCAACTGCCGGGCATCGGAAAGGCAAGCCGTGGGCAGGCGGGCTTTGCCGCCTACGCCATCGGCCTGGCCGAGCCGCTTCTGACCGCGGCCCAGCGCCGCGAATACTCGCAGCAGCAGGTGCAGACGATGGCACTTTATCAGCCCTCGCCGATCCTGAAGGATGACAAGGGCAACCTGTATGTTTTCCGGGTGGTCGCGGCCGACAAAGCCCACGATCCCGCCACCCTTGCCGAGGTGAAGGATGAGCTCATCCGGGACTACAAGACTGAGCAGGCCATGAAGCTCGCCCTGGAAGCGGCCAAGAAGTTCCTCCAGGAGGCCCAACGCGCCAGCCTGGACCAAGCGGCCACCGTCGGGCCGACCACGCGCCCCGTGATCGCGACCGAGTCATTCACGCAGTCGTTGTTCGACCCCATGACGGGAAGACCGCGAACACTGGCGAGTTACAAGATCGACGAGGAGTCGATGCCGAAGTTCGTCGAGGGCGCCTTCGAACTGCTTCGGACCCGACTGAGCACCGGGAACGCGCATCCCGTCGGCTTGATCGAGCTGCATAGATCGGACCGAGTGGTCGTGGCGCAGCTTCTGGACGCCAAACCCCTGATCGAACACGACTCGCTGATGCTGGAGGGAAGGCTGCTCGTGGAACTGCGTCTCAAGCAGCAGATCGTCCGCGAACTGGCCGCGGACTGGTTCAACCCGAAGGCGATTCGGGAACGAATGCAATTCCGACCGCCCGCCGGCACGCGCGCGGACGACGAATCCGCGTGATGGAGCATCGGCAAGCCCATGTATGCGAATCATTCAGCCGCTTGCGGAACCTGCCGCGAGCGGCTGAACGTTTTCCGTCACCCATTGATCCGTCCGTGACAGGATATTCCCGCGGCGAAAAATGCTTGATTGTGGCCAAGTTGCACCTGACAAAACTCCATCTCTGTGACTATCGTTATCTGAAACGGGACCTGCGAGAGGAACCACCGATATGGAACGTCGCCGCTTCGGAAACACCGACCTGGAAGTTTCGGCCATCGCTTTCGGCTGCTGGATCGTGGGCGTGGACTGGTGGGGCCATTACTCCGATGAAGACGGCATCCGCCTGATGAAGTATGCGCACGACTGCGGGATCAGTTTCTTCGACAACGGCGACGCGTACGGCAACGGCCGGGCCGAGGCCGTCTTCGGCGAGTTTCTCAAGACGGTCCGGCGCGACTCGGTCGAAATCGGCTCGAAGTTCGGCTACGACTTCTACAGCGATCCGGGCGAGGCCGGCTCGCATCGTGAGCGCAGGCAGGACTTTTCGCCCCAGTTCATGCGACGATCGCTGGAACGGTCGCTCAGGCGGCTGGGCGTCGACTGCATTGACCTCTACATGGCGCACAACATCAAGCTGCCGCAGTACCGCGATGACCTGTTCGCGGAACTGGAGGCGGTGAAGGATGAGGGCAAGATTCGCGTTTGGGGCGTATCGCTCGGGCCCGCGATCGGCTGGCGCGAGGAGGGCTTCACTGCGATGATCGACCACGGGGCCAAGGCGGTGCAGACGGTTTACAACCTTCTCGAGCAGAACCCGGGACGCGAGTTCTGCGATGTGGCCCGCGCGTACAAGGCCGGCGTCATGGCGCGCGTGCATGACAATTCGGGCATCCTTAAGGGCAAGATGAAGCTCAGCGACGCCATCGGCCCGGACGACCACCGCAAGTTCCGCGACCAGGCGTGGAAGGTCTACGGTCTGAAGAAGCTGGAGATGGTGCGCAAATACGCTGATGCGCACGAGATGACGGTCCACCAGCTCGCATGCAAATGGTTGCTGATGGATCCCGCGCTCACGAGCATTACCGCAACACTCCTCAACGAGGAGGAGATTCGGGAGGCGGTCGATTCGGTCAATAAGCAGCCGCTGACGCCCCAGGAAATGCGCGAACTGGCCGAAGGATACGCCAGCGACTGGAACCTGGGGCCGGAAGCCCATCCGTGCGATCTCAAGAGCAGCACGGAGCCGGCCGGCCGGGTGCGCTCCACGTATGTAGCGCCGCCGATTATGATCGCGTAACGATCGCATGGTGCTCATCCAGGAAGGCGCTACGCTATGACGCTCCGCTATGCCATCCTGCTGCACACCGGCCACGGGGCGGATCATTATGACCTGCTCTTCGAGACCTCGCCGGGCTCGGCGCTGGCCACATGGCGCTCGCCGGTGTGGCCCCTGGAAAATGGCACTCCGTTGACAAGCCTGCCGGATCATCGCCCCGTCTATCTTGATTACGAGGGTCCGGTGTCCAACGGCCGCGGAACCGTGCGGCGTGTCGCATCCGGCCACCACACCCTGCGTGAGGACCACCCGGCCCTGCTCATCGTCGAGTTGGAGGATGGTTGCATCCTGCGCCTCTTCCGCGACAGCAAGCACTCCGCACAAGCGATTCGCCACTGACTCCTCCATCGCCCCCTTTCGCTGTGCTCGGGCCGCTCTTACAATCCGGCGGACCTGAAGCGGTCCATTTTACAGGAGTTGACACTTATGCGTTGGTTCACCATGGCTGCCGCCGTATGCCTGCTGTCCGGTTTCGCCATCGCCGCCGATGAGAAGGGCAAGGCCGTCGAGCTGTTCGATGGCAAGACCCTCAAAGGCTGGAAGATCATCAACTGCGAAGTGGAGGCAAGGGATGGCGCGATGCTGCTCAAGAGCGGCAACGGCGTCGTCCGGCCGGAAAAGGCGTTCAAGGATTTCGTGCTCGATCTGGAGTGGAAGGCCCTGAAGCCGGACAACTGGGATTCGGGTATCTATATCCGCTGCAAGGACCCCGCGGGCAGCTTTCCCTGGCCGCGCGTGTGGCAGGTGAACCTGCGCAAGGGCGATGAGGGGAACATCCAGGAATTGAAGGATGCCCGCAGCAAGGGCCTGATCAAGGCCGGCGAGTGGAACAAGTTCAAGCTCACGGTCGTGGGCACGAAGGCCGAGTTGGAGATCAACGGCCAGCCTGCGTGGAAGGCGGACGGCATCAAGGACCCCGAAGGGTTCATTTCGATCCAGGCCGAGGTTCCCGGCGGCGGGCAGTTCCTTTACCGCAATATTCGCATTGAGGAATTGAACCAGTAACTGGCGGCTGTCGTGTGTGGCGAACAGCGCCGGCCTCCGCCCCAGTGCGGGAGCCGGCGCTGTTCGCGTTGATGCAACGTGGAGGCCGCGTGAACGCGGCCGGTTTTTGGGTATAGTGTCCCCAACACATGATCGGAAGGAGACCATGAAGCACTTCAGATTGTTCCTGTTGGGGCTGGTGATTCTGGGACTGGTCGGATGCAAGAGTAAATCAACGGCACAGCGGCCGACGACGCTGCCGGTTGAACGCCTGTCGCTGCCATCGATCTTCGGCAATGACATGGTGCTCCAGCACGGCAAACCTGTGGTGGTCTGGGGCTGGACCCGGCCGGGGAACAAGGTGACGGTGGCGCTGGGCACGAAAGTGGCGACCACCAGGGCCGGGAAAGACGGCCGATTCGAGGCGCGGCTCGGCGAGTTCCTCTACGGAGGCCCGCATGAGCTGACGGTTTCCGACAACACGGCGACCGCGAAGTACGGCAACATCATGATCGGCGAGATCTGGATTTGCAGCGGGCAATCGAACATGGAATGGTCGCTGGGCAGGAGCGACGGAGGCGAGGAAGCGACAAAGAACGCGTTCGATCCGAACCTCCGTTTGTTCACGGTGAAGAAGCGACCCGCCGACAAGCCCCAGGCGGACGTGATCGGGCAGTGGACGGTGAGCGGCCCCGAGACGGCGACATCCTTCTCGGCGGTGGGCTTCTATTTCGGGCGGGAACTGCGAGACAAACTGAAAGTGCCGGTGGGCCTGATCCACACGTCCTGGGGCGGCTCGCCGGTCGAGGTGTGGATGGACCGCGAGGCACTCGAGAAGCTGGGCTATGGGGAAGTCTTCGAGAAGCACTTGAAGCAGGTGGCCGCCTATGAGGCGGCTCTGGCCAAACACCGCGAGGCGGTGGCGCAGGCCAAGCGGGAGAACAAACCGCGGCCGACGACCGCGCCGCGGTCGCCGTGGGCGCCGACTTCGCTTTACAACGGCATGGTTGCGGGACTGGCGCCGTTCAAGGTGGCCGGGGCAATCTGGTATCAGGGCGAATCGAATGCCGCAGCATACGATGATTATGCGAAGCTGCTTCCCGGAATGATCGAGAGCTGGCGGGACGCCTTCGGCCAGGATTTCGCGTTTCTTATCGTGCAGTTGGCCAACTACATGGCTCGATCCGACGTGCCGAGCGACACCAACTGGGCTCGGCTTCGCGAGGCACAGACGAAGACAGCCGAGCGGGTGAAGGGCGCGGGGCTTGCGGTGACGATTGACATCGGCGTGGCCAATGACATCCATCCGCGCAACAAGCTGGATGTGGGCAAGCGGCTGGCCCTGGCGGCGCTGTCGCAGGAGTACAACCGGGCGGTGGTCTATTCCGGGCCGAAGTTCAAGGCCATGAAAGTGACCGATGACCAGGCGAGGTTGGAGTTCGAGCACAAAGGCACCGGGCTGATGGCCAAGGGCGACCAGCTCAGAGGATTCGCGATCGCAGGCGAAGACCGGAAGTTCGTCTGGGCGGATGCGAAGATCGAGGGCGATCTGGTGATTGTGTCGAGCCCAAGCGTTCCCAGGCCCATGGCGGTGAGGTATGCCTGGGGCGACAACCCAGAGGCGACGCTCTACAACAAACAAGGGCTGCCGGCGATTCCATTCCGAACAGACGATTGGCCTAAGCAGTAGCTTGCCGGAGCGGCGCCTGCTGAAGCGATGGGATTGGAATCTTTGAATCCGACCTCTGCGGATCCCGCTTGGCCTTAGGCGGGGTCCGCAGGGCCGGGTTGTGATCCGCCGCAGAAAGGAACGACACATGACGCGACTGGACCCCGGCAGCGCTGCATTGCTGGTGGTGGACATTCAGGAGAAGCTGCTACCGTCAATACAGGAGGCACAAGCGTGCGAGGCCGCCGCCAGGCGCATGATAGACGCGGCGCAGGTGCTGAATGTGCCGGTTATCCTCACCGAGCAATACCCGGCGGGGCTCGGTCCGACGTGCGGTCCTGTCCGCAGCGCGTGCGGCGATGCGCCTCGGTTTGAGAAGCTCCTGTTCAGCGCGTGCATAGCGCCGGTGATGCAGGCCATTGAGAACCTTGGACGGCGACAGGTGATCGTGGTGGGCATCGAAGCGCACGTGTGCGTGCAGCAGACAGTGCTCGATCTGCTGCGTCTGGCGTACGTGGTTCATGTGTGCGCTGATGCCGTAAGCTCCCGTCGGACGCTGGATCGAGATATTGCGTTGGACCGCATGCGGCAGGCAGGCGCCATGGTGACGACAACGGAAAGCGCTATCTTCGAGTTGCTCGGCCAGGCGGGAACGGAGCAGTTCAAGCGCATACTCAAGATCGTCAAGTAATCGCGCGTCGATTCAGGTGGACAACCACTCCTCGACCTGGTGCACGGGTATCGTTTCCATCGGCATCCGCTGCATGACCCGGACTCTCGGGCCCAGCGGTTGCCAGGTATTTGGCGATGTGGGGCCAAACAGCACGAACGCCGGCAGCCCGATGACGCCGGCCAGGTGGCTGGGGCCGCTATCGTTGCCGACGTAGAGCCGGGCATCTGCAAGCGAGTCCAGAAGTTGCAGATAGGTCGCGGGACACGCCACCTGACACACCTGCGCAAAGCGATCCGCCCAGGCGCCCCCCCACCGCTCCAATTCCACCTCGCCCAGGATCACGCGCACCGGCGAGCCCCGCCCGGCAAGCCGTCGTGCCAGTGTCAGGTAGCTATCGACCGGCCAGCACTTGGCCGGCGAACCACTGCCCGGATGAATCACGGCCACATTGCCGCCGGCAATGCGGCCAACGCCCCGATTGCGGACAGACGCAATCATCTGACGCATTGCCTCTGCCAGGACCGGCCTGGCGGCAAGCTGTTCCAGCACATAGTCCGTCGCGTGCGCGGAGAATGTCGTCTCCGGCGTCGGTCGCAGACAGCACAAATCAGCCTCGCCTGAGGCAAGAACCGCCTGACGACTCCATTCATCATTCCCGTTGGCGATGAAGCTGTAGATGCTGTGGGACGAAGCGAGCAGGCGCCGACCCGGCTCAGGCAGTCTGGTGTAGTCGCTGAACAGGTGGTGCCAGCCATTCTCGATGTCGACCGACTCAACCCCTAGTAGCCTGCCGGCCAGTTCACCCTTCTGTTTGTGCGTGACATAGATGATCCGGCTCTGGGGATGAAGACGCGACAGGGCCATCGCGAGCGGCCAGGTCAGCACGAAATCGCCTAGGCTCTGTCTCAAAACAGTAGTCTGAAGTATCGCTGGATCATGGCCAGTTGC
>CAZMXI010000049.1:26281-27893 GCA_964570205.1 uncultured Tepidisphaeraceae bacterium | reverse complement strand
CGCGCCGGAACTCGTCCTTGCGGGACTCGGGGATGTCGATCTTCTCTTCGATCGAGCGCATCAGGCGCTCGTCGGGCTCCTCGTAGTGGCCGGTGTAGCGGTTCTTCACCTTCTCGCGCTGGGTGTACGCCTTGATGTTGTCGATGTAGTTGGCGCACAGCTTGGCGATGGCCTCTTCGTCGGCGCTGATCGCGCGCTGGACCTCGTTCTTGACGATGTCCTCGTACTCTTGCTTCACCAGGCCCAGCAGCGAGGTGTACGTCTTGCGTTCCTCCTCGCTGGTGATGAGCGAGTGGTGTCGCAAGCCGGATTCGAGCTCGTTCATGACCATGAACGGGTTCACGCAACCCTCGCCGCGATCGCTGACCAGGGCGTTCGAGATCTTGTCCTGGATGTAGCGCGGTGAGATTCCGTCCATGCCCTCGCGCTGGGACTCCTTGCGCAGCTCCTTGATGTTGTCCTGGGTGAAGCCCGGCAGGGTCTTGCCATCGTAGAGCTTCATTTTCTGCACGAGCGAGAGCTGGTGCTTCTTGGGGTCTTCCAGGCGGGTGAGCACGGCCCACATGGCCGCGGTCTCCAGCGTGTGCGGCGCGATGTGCTTGCCGCGGATCTTGTTCGCGTTGTAGTCCTTCTCGTAGATCTTGCGCTCTTCGGACACGCGCGTGATGTACGGGATGTCGATCTTCACCGTGCGGTCGCGCAGCGCCTCCATGAACTCGTTCGACAGGAGCTTCTTGTACTCGGCCTCGTTGGTGTGGCCGAGGATGACTTCGTCGATGTCGGTCTGCGCGAACTTCTTCGGCTTGATCTTGTGCTCTTGCGAGGCACCGAGCAGGTCGTAGAGGAACGCGACGTCCAGCTTGAGCACTTCGATGAACTCGATCACGCCGCGGTTCGCGATGTTGAACTCGCCGTCGAAGTTGAACGCGCGGGGGTCGCTGTCCGAGCCGAACTCGGCGATCTTGCGGTAGTTGATGTCGCCCGACAGCTCGGTGGAGTCCTGGTTCTTCTCGTCCTTGGGCTGGAAGGTGCCGATGCCGCAGCGGTCTTTCTCGGAGAGGATCAGTCGCTTGACCTTGACATGGTCCATGACCTTCCTCCAGTCGCCGCCGTACTGGTCGAGGAGGTCCGCGTAGATCCTGCGGCAGAAGGGGCAGACGTCGCCATAGAGGCGGACCTTGCGGCCGGTCGGGAGTTTCTCGTTGACGACGTCGAGCACTTCGCGGCGAGCCTCGGCGGGGATGAGCAGAAGGGGTTCCTCATGCATGGGGCAGGGAATGAACTCCTCGCCGCCGTCGTTGCCCGCCCGGGAGCGGGGCAGTCGCCAGGCGTAGGTGTAGAGGCGGCCGGCCTCTGTGCGGGAGTAGTGTTCCAGGCCCTTTTTGAGGAGCCTTGCGATGGTGGACTTGGAGGAGCCGACGGGGCCGTGGAGCAGCAGGATCCGGCGTTCTGTGCCGAAGCCCTGGGCGGCTGACTTGAAGAAGTCGACGAGCTGCATGAGGGCTTTCTCGAGGCCGAAGACGGCGTCGGCGCCCTGGTCGATGGGATCGCCAAAGAAGCCGTAGCGGATGCGTTCCTGTTTGAACTGGGTGAATCGCTCCGCGCCGAAGGA
>CAZMXI010000049.1:10440-26271 GCA_964570205.1 uncultured Tepidisphaeraceae bacterium | reverse complement strand
AGAGGACCATGTCGTAGACGCGCTGGAAGGCGTTGCGGACGACATCGGGGTTCTCGATCACGATATCGAGGTAATCCCAGAAGGGTCCCTCCCAGTGCTGTTCGCGGAAACGATCGGTGTCCAGCCGTTTTTCGACGATCGAGACGAGTGGATTGGATCTGGTTGTGGGCATCGTAAAGTCTCCGATGAAAGTCTGCCGTCACGCTCGCGAAGCGTCGGCGGCGATATGCCTGGGAGTCCCGCAAACCGCCGCCCGCCGGCGCCGCATCGTGGCGACCGCGTCCGCTGCCGGATTGTATGCCTCTTGGGGGATGCCAGGACGGGCGGACCGCATATAATGCCGGGCTTTCGCGACGGAGGAGATCGCATGGATCAGAAGGTGCTTCAACTCGGCCATTCGCCCGATCCGGACGACGCGTTCATGTTCTACGCTCTGGCGAAAGGCAGGATTGAAACGGGGCGATGGCGGTTTGCGCACGTGCTGCAGGACATCCAGACTCTGAACCAGCGTGCGATGAAAGGGGAACTGGAGATTACGGCGATATCGATTCACGCATATCCGTATGTGGCCGACCGATATGCCCTGACGAGTTGCGGAAGCAGCATGGGCGAGCGGTACGGTCCGATGGTGGTGGCGCCGCGGCCGACGACGATCCAGGAACTGAGAGGGCGCCGGATCGCCGTGCCCGGGAAGCTGACGACGGCGTTCCTGGCGTTGCAGTTGTGCATGGGGAAGGCGGGCGAGGCGTTTGAGTACGAGGTTGTGCATTTTGATCAGATTCCCGGCCACGTTCGTGCAGGCAAAGCGGATGCCGGGCTCATCATTCATGAGGGACAATTGACGTATGCCCAGACTGGGCTGCACCTTGTGGTGGACCTGGGAGCGTGGTGGGGGCAGAAGACGGGGCTGCCGCTGCCGCTGGGGGGCAACTGCATCCGTAAGGACCTGGGGGCGGAGACGATGCAGGAGGTGACGGATATTCTCAGGCAATCGATCCAGTACAGCCTGGATCATCGGGCGGAGGCGGTTGACTACGCGCTGCAGTTCGGGAGGGACCTGGATCGCGACCTGGCCGACCGTTTCGTGGGCATGTATGTGAACCGATGGACGCTGGACTATGGACCGGTGGGGCGGCAGGCGATTGACAGGCTCCTGAAGGAAGGGGCCGATGCCGGGCTGGTGCCGAGCGTGGGGCAGGTGCAATATGTCACAGCGCGGTGAAGACAACGGATGAGCCGGCGCAAGGTTCTCAGTCGGCCGGGGCGCGTTCGGGCTTGGGATTGCGGCTCATCAATTCGGTGAGCGCGGCGATGACATCTTTGCCCTCGAAGAGGACGGCGTGGACGGCCTCGGTGATGGGCATCTCGACGCGGTGCCGTCGGCTGAGCTCCATGACCGCCTGGGTGGTGGGGACGCCTTCGGCGACGCTGGACATTTCGCTGAGGATGTCATCCAGCTTGCGCCCCTTGCCTATCTGCTCGCCGACATGGCGGTTTCGGCCCTCGGGGCTGACGCAGGTGGTGAAGAGATCGCCAAGGCCGGCCAGGCCGTGGAAGGTGTCTTCCTGTGCGCCCATGGCGACGGCGAGGCGGATGATCTCGACGAGGCCGCGGGTGACGAGGGCGGCCTTGGCGTTGGAGCCGGCGCCCAGGCCATCGAGGATGCCCGCGGCGATGGCGATGACGTTCTTGATGGCGCCGGCAAGCTCAACGCCGATGATGTCGCCATTGGTGTAGACCCGCAGCCACTCGGTGGTGAAGGCCGCCTGGATGCGCTCGGCGAGGTTGCTGTCGAGCGAGGCGACGACGGAAGTGGCCGGAAGATAGCGGGCGAGTTCGGCGGCGATATTGGGACCGGAGAGGACGGCGAGGGGCGACTGTGCCGCGGAGGGGCCGAGCACATCGGCGATGACCTGGGTGGGGCGGAGCAGAGAGGCGATCTCGATGCCCTTGGCGACGCTGACGATCGGCAGGCCGGGAGGCAGGTGGGGCCTGAGGCGTTGCCAGACGCCGCGCATGTATTGGGTAGGCACGGCGTTGACGACAAGGGTCGCGCCGGTAAAGCAGGCCTTGTCGTCGGCGGTGAGGCGGACGGGGTCAGGGACGCGCACGCCGGGGAGAAAAGCGCGGTTTTCGCGCGATTGGAGCAGGCGTTCGACGGACTCCTCGAAGGCACTCCACATAGTGACATCGTGGGCGTGCTGGGTGAGGAGGATGGAGCAGACCGTTGCCATGGCTCCATCGCCGATGATGGTGATGCGCTCGTGCATGATAGTGGATGCAACCCAGCGATCGTCGGTGGGGGCGGATTCAACGCGATGCCGCCGGCCGACGATCGCACGGAGGCTGTTGTTACCGCAGCATGGAGCGCACGAGGCCGTCAAGCATACGTGCAACCTGTTCGATCTGCGTCGCCATGCGGTCGTAGTCGATATCGTACTTGAGATCGCGGCAGAGGATGGCGTAGTACCGCAGGCCTTCGAGCGCGGACTGCGCCATGTTGTAGAAATGCGCTTTGTTCCGGGGGCCGCGCCGACGGAAGCCCTCGGCGATGCTCCGTGGGACGGAGACCGCGGCCTGCTCCATCTGCATGGCCAGGCCGGCCTGCTGCTCGGCGGGCAGCTTGGGGGTGATCTCAAAGACGGACAGGGCAAGCAGGTGAGCTTCCTGCCAGACTTTCATCTTCTCGAAGCTGTCAATGCGCTGACGGCGTTCGCGGCCGCCCCGGCCACGGCGATCGGGGGCATGGCCCTCGGTCTCGGTGTCGGCTTCGTTGAAATCACGGTCAATGGTTTCCTCGTGAAAGTCACCGATCTGCTCGCCGGGTTCGTTCTGGTCCATGTCGTGGGGATCGAATTCGTTGGTCATGAAAGGGAACCTGCTTTCTGGAGCTGAATTCCAAGGGCGCCAAGGTTGTGCCTGCGCGTCGGGGTCGCGGCAACGCGAACCAGGAAGAAACGGACGCGCCTGAGCGTCAGGTGCCTGGCGATGGGGTATTGGTACCAGCGCGGTGGCTCGTTTTCCAGAGCGCCTGCCTTGAGTTGAGCGGCGGCCGCTGCAATAATCGGTTGGTCGAAAGGCGTACCCCTATGTCGTGGATCGAAAACCGGTTTGAAGAGGGGCTAATCATCACGGGCATTGATGCCGCCATCAATTGGGCGAGGCGGAACTCGCTTTGGCCGATGACGTTCGGTCTGGCGTGCTGCGCCATCGAGATGATGGCGGTGGGGGCGTCGCGATATGACCTGGACCGGTTCGGCGCGGGGGCGTTCCGCGCCACACCGCGGCAGGCGGACCTGATGATTGTGGCGGGCACGGTGAATTACAAGATGGCGAGCCGGCTCAAGCGGCTGTATCACCAGATGCCGGACCCGAAGTACGTCATCGCCATGGGCGCCTGCACGGTGGGCGGCGGCCCGTACTTCAAGTATGGGTATAACGTGGTGAAGGGCGTTGACCTGGTGGTGCCGGTGGATGTGTATGTGCCCGGCTGCCCGCCGCGTCCGGAGGCCCTGATTGAGGGGATCATGCGGCTTCAGGACAAGATCCGGGCGCAGACGATCGCGCGGCCGAAGACGGTGCAGGTTATGGCGGCGAAGGATGAGTCACCGATGCCGGCGCCGGCCAGCGCATGACGGTCAGCGATGATCGCGGCGAGAGGCGGTCGCTGCCTGCCGCGGGCCGGGCCGAGAACGGTCGGCCAGGAGTGTGATGCCGGCGAAGAGCAATTCGCCGGCGATATTCCAGAGACGCAGGACAACACCCACGAAGGCGAGCAGTGCGGCGAACAGGGCGGGGTCGGCCACGGCTGACTGGATGGGGAGGATAAGACGGATCGTCGAGATGAAGACGAGTTCGCGGACGCCGATGCCGCCGGGAAAAAGAAACCCCATTGAAAACGCGACTGTCCACGCCAGGGAGTATGCCCCGGCCAGCATATACCACTTGGACAGAGGCAGTTGCAGAACATCCACGGTAAGAACCCAAAGCGCCAGACCCTGCCAGAGCAGGCCGAGCATGTTCCAGGCGGCGCATGCGGCGAGTTGGCGCTTCGGCACCGCCGGCTGAACCGTGGGTCTGCGAAAAAGAGACAGCGCGCCATTCAGCAGGGCGTAGAAGACACGAGGGTGAAGGAGACCCAGCAGCAGGGGGACGCCGCCGACAAGGATGTAGAGATACAGG
This sequence comes from uncultured Tepidisphaeraceae bacterium, assembly GCA_964570205.1. GTDB lineage: Bacteria > Planctomycetota > Phycisphaerae > Tepidisphaerales > Tepidisphaeraceae > CAZMXI01. The sequence goes on along the minus strand of CAZMXI010000049.1, from coordinate 22,089 downwards.
CGCTGCTCGGTCGGAATTCGAGACAGCCCGGCGATGAGCAGGCAAACGGCGGCGACGAGAATGTTTGCCAGGGCGAACAGGGCGATTTCGAGCACCTGGCTGGTCGAGGAGGCCACTGCGCCCACCCCGTAAGGCCGGGTGAGGTAAACGCGGCCGACGACCTGCCAGACCGCCCCGGGCGCGTATCGCGCGAGTTCGGATTGAATCCAGACGCGTGCGGCGGCCGGGATAGGGAGGCGATGGCCGAACCGGGCGAGAATGCCGCGCCAAACGAGGGAGCGGAACACGAACAAAAAGAGGGCGAACATGGCGGCCGCGATCACGAAGAGCCACCAGTTCATGGCAAGAATCGCGTGGCTGGCATGATCCCAGTTGCGGACGATGGGCTTGATCATCCACGCGACGATGGCAACGGCCAGGCCGATTCGCAGGGCCAACAGCGCCCAGGGTCGTGCGAACCTCATGGCGCGACGAAGGCGCGTCTGGTGGCGTTGGTGGATTTCCAGGATTTCCTCGTCGGGCTCGGCGTGCTTGCCATGAACCAGACGGCGTCGACGGCGGGGGGGCAGCAGGTCAAAGCCCTTGGACCGCATCCACGGGCGGAACCTTCGACGAACACGCGCGACGCCGGCCAGGAAAAGGTTGATCAGGCGCACGCCGCGCAGGCCAAAGACGAAAATGCCTGTGGCGCTGCCGAAATAGGTGATGCCGACGGCAATCGAGGCGACCGTGCGAGGGTGAAAGAGGCGAAGCCAGAAGGTCCCGAAAGCCAGATAGAGGAGCACGCCGGGCACCAGGATCGCGATAGCCGCGACGATGAGGCGATAGCCGGGATCCTGAGGATTGACAGGCCTTCCGCGGAGGATTCGGGCGGTGAGGCGGCGTTTGCCTGGAAACGTGATGAGGGCGAAACCGATGAGGAACAGGGGGATGCCGCCGGGCCCGGGAATGAATGGGCCGACGACAAAAGAGGAGAGAACGAGGATCCACCCGATGGCGTTCTTCAGGATGAACCAGAAGTAATCGACGAAGGACCAGCTCGGGCGAATGGCCGACGCTTCGTCAAGCGGAATCGGCCGGGATCGACCGGCTGGCGAGGGGGTGTTTCCATCGGGGTAGTGAAGTTCCATCTTCGCGAAGGTTTCAGTGGCGGGATTGTAGCAGAGAACGTGTCGGGCGTCGAAACAACGCCGGGGCCAGAACGATGGATAGGCCTACGGGACAAGAGTTTACGGTCGCGTCGAACTCGGCTTGCCAAGAAACGTAAGATGAGTAGAATCCGGAGAAGAAAATGGCAGCGTAGCTCAGTTGGTTAGAGCGAGGGACTCATAAGCCCTAGGTCACTGGTTCGAATCCAGTCGCTGCTATATCCGTCGGGCGCCGGTGCAACTCACGGCGCCCGCTTCATTTATGGTGCAGGGGGCATGGTTCGTTCGTGCTGGTGTCGATGCCGGTCGAAGGGGATGCCGGCGGCTGCCCCGTCTGGCTGGTTGCTTTCTCCTCCAGGTCGGCCACTCGCTCGTTGAGTTGGACCAGCTCGTTCCCGATGAACCAGCCCAAGATGCCGATGGCCGTGAAGAAGAACCGTCGGCCGAGGTAGCCGTCGGAGCCGGTCCAGGCCATGGCCAGACTCAGGATGATGTAAACGAGGGAGATTCCGGTGATGAAGGTCAGGCGAAACCGCATGGCGGTCCTCCGTCGCTCGAGTTGACATGCCGACCAGGCGGCCGGACGCGCAGGACTATAGGAGCGCAGGCCCCTTGGCGTCGCCGGAGTCACGGAGATGAATCGGGCTGGCAGGAGCCGAGGGGTCGGGGCAGGTCCGCACCGAGTGTTGAATCTCGATATAATGCCACCGGCACATCGGGAGGCCGACATGAACGTACCGGTGAAGAAGGGCATGCTGCTGAGGCATCAAGGGCGTTACTACTGGGCTGAGAGCGTGGTGGAGCATCACAGCGGGCAACAGAAGCCGGCCATTCACGTGAGCCTGCGCGATGCTCTCGATGGACACCATCTCGATCGCACCGTTGATCAACTCCTGCCGATAGAGGAAGTAGCGCATGGATTCCGCACCATGCAGTACCTGTATGCCAAGGGAACCAGTCGTGTATTTATGGACAGCGAGACGTTTGAGGAATCCGAACTCTCGCCGACCGTCCTGGACGGGCTGGAGCCCTTCCTGCGGGAAGGGCAGGAGTTGCGGGTGCTGTTCGCGGGCGGCCAGCCCCTGCGACTTGAGATGCCCGAGACCATCGTGCTGAAGATCGCCGACACCGCCGCCCCTGCACACGCGGTCGGTGCTGGCGGCAGCGTCCTGAAAGAGGCCCGCCTCGAGAATGGCCTGGAGGTGCGCGTGCCGCTGTTCCTCAAGACCGGCGACTCGATCAAAATCAACACCCGCTCGCGGGAGTACCTGGGGAAGGCATAGCCCCCGGCCCCGACGGCAGACGGCGAACCGCAGAAGGTGGTCACCAGCTTCGGGTTTCAACAACCGCCGCTGTGCGGTTACTCTATCTCGCCTATGTTTGATGAACCCAACGAAGGCCAGGAAGGTCAGGAAGAGCGCGCGTTGGATCCTCAGCGGCGGGCTGAGGAGAAATCGTCCGAATTCCGCGTGCATGCCGAGATCTGCGCTGTGTTTGAGGCAACCCGGAAGTTTGACGCTGAGTTGAACGGGTCTCTCGATGCCGACCTCGCCCGCGATATGCAGAAACGCATGGCCCGGCTGGAGAAGGCCAAGTCGCCCGACACCCCGGTGCTGCCGGCGGCCTCGGCCGGCGAGGCGGCCGACCTGCTGAGCCTGGCGAAAGCACGCGGAGCATCGGCCAACGATTACCACATTCACCGCCGCCCCGGCGAGGTCATGGTGGTGCGCTGGCTGGAGGGCGAGCAGGTGGAGTCCTTCTACGACCGCATGCAGGCGCACTTCGACGTCGCCATGGGCGATTTCCGTGAAGACCAGCGCCAGGCACACGGTTGGCGGCAGGATGCAGACACCCTGGCTTATTTGGATGCCCTGGACAAGCTGGAGGTGCGGACGGCCGACCGGTATCTCCGCGATGCCATCCGCAAGCACAATCTCTTCGTGCTTTCCACAGTTACGGCGGATGAAATCGACATCCTGTTCCTGAGCGATCATGTGATGGGCGTCGGGCCCGAGTCGCTCGTTGGCCCGGCCGCTGCGCCGCCTGATGAGCCCACCGAGCAGGATCGGGCCTGGTTCTTCCGCCTCTTCTCCCTGCGCGGCATGGACCAGGGCGTCGAGCGGATGTGCTTCTTTGCCTATCTGCAGAAGACCGAAGATACGTTCGATATCGAGTGATGGGATGGACTGCCTCAGCCGCCGTTGCGGGGCATCGCAAGCAGGCGCTGCTCCACGTCCGTTGCCTTGCCATGTTCGGTCAGCAATCGGCCGAAATCGGCCAGATATTCTGCCATCCGCGGTTCATCGACGACCTTCCTGCTGCCGTAGATGATGCCCACCACCCCCGTCGTCTGCTCTTTGATCTTCCCGGCCATCGAGTCCTTGATCGGGTTGCCCAGTGGCGTGCTGGCGCTGCCGTCAACACGGCAGACGCACACCAGTCCGTGCAGGTCAATCTCCTGGCCGGCGGAGTTGAAGATGTATTTCTCGCCCTCCCGGCCGCAGCGGACCTCAGCGTGTCCGCCCAGCGCACCATGGTCCAGCAGCGAGATCGGCAGGCCCGATTCCAGCGACATCAGGTTGTTGATGTCCACCAGGTTGTTGATCCGGGGAAACCGCCCCTCGCGGGCGGCCTGGGCTAGGTACTCGCTGGCGGGCTTGTTCCGGCCGGCCGGCCGAAAGCCGCCCCGGCGCAGCATGTCGCGCACCGCATCCTTGACCGGTTGTGGCGGAAACGATTCCTCAGCGCGGCGGGCCGCCAGTTCATCGAGGCGGCCGCTCAGGGCGGCCGTTGATGGGCCCACAATGACTTGGTGCGCAAGAACAAGGCCCGCGATGAACTCCGGGTCGTTCAGGTGAAGATCGATCAGCATGGCTATCACGTATACCGTCATTCGGGCGCGCCGAAAAGCGGTGAGACGCCGGCCATGTCGGAGGCCGGCTCGGGTTATTGGCCTGCCAGACATGCCACGCCTGGCTAAACGGCCCGTGGGAGGAATCCGATAATGACGGCGGGATGATTGAGTCCAATTGCCCGATCAGCGACGGAGCGGCCATGCGCCGCGACCGCTCTTGGCGGCGGTGGAGGGTGGCTGCGCTGGTTCCGCCGGTTTTTATCGGGGCCATGGTCGCCACGCACTGGCTGCTGCAACGGCAGTTCCTGCCCAGGGCCTGGGTGGTCTGCACGCTGGCGGGAGCGATGACCGTCACCGTTGCCGGCCTTTTCGTGATGCATGTCCATTGGCATCGGCCATTAAGAAAGCTGGAGCGGCTGCTGACACTCGTGCGCGCCGATGAGTTGCGCATTGAGGAACTGGCGAGCGTGAAAGGCGATCTGCGCGGCCTGGCCGGGCAGTTGTTCGAACTGATGAGCGAGCTGAAGCAGCAGCGCGCGCAGCATGCGCAGACCGATCGTGAGATGCGTCAGCGCCTGGCGCAGCGAACCGATGCGCTCGAGCGACTGGTCGGGTCACTGCGGCACCAGGCCAACAAGGATCCGCTGACCGGGCTGCATAACCGACGCGGTTTCGACCAGCACCTGGCGGCCTTGATCGAGCACGCGCAGAAGGCCTGCTCGGACGCGTGCATCCTGATGCTGGATTTGGACAACTTCAAGGTGCTCAACGACACGCTGGGGCACGATGCGGGGGATGAGTTTCTGCGGAGCGTGGGGCAGATCATCCGCTCGGCCATTCGCGACAGCGATCTGGCTTTCCGGTACGGCGGCGACGAGTTCGTGCTGCTGCTGCCCGAGACGCCCAGACGCGGCGGCGAACTGCTGGCGCGGCGGCTGGTGAGCCTTGTGGATGCCCTTGGACGCACCTACAAGCTCCCGCGGCAGCCGGGCCTGTCGGCCGGGGTGGCGGCTTTGTCGGAAGTGCCGCAGCCGCAGGTGGAGGCATTCCTGAAGCAGGCCGATTCCCGCCTGTACGCCGACAAACGCACACGCAAGGCGGGGCAAGCCAAGGCCGCGTGACTGCCGCCCGTTCTCATACCCGGAATATGGCCCCGAGTTTCTTCCCGAGAAACGCGTTGGCCGCCAGAATGGTCAACGTCAGCAGCACCATCGCCCACACCCCGAGGGCGCTGGCGATGTACAGCCCGTCGCCCAGTCGCTGATGCAGATCGACGATCGCCTTCGTGATTGGATAGTAATCGGTCCGCTGGGCGAGGATGAGCGAATCGCTCACCTCCAGCATCGCAAACGCGAACGCCAGCAGCCCGCCGGCAATCAGGTTGGCCATGATCAGCGGCACGGTGATGCGTCGCAGGACCATCCACCGCGATGCGCCGAGGTTGGCCGCCGCCAGCTCCAGGTCGCGCGGCGTCTGCTGGAGGCCCGCCACCGCCGACCGCACAACGTAGGGCAGCCGCCGCGACGCATAGGCGATCACCAGCAGCACGACGGGGTATCTCTGCACGTCGAGCCATATCGGGGTGGCTTCGCCCAGTTGCCGCTTGAACCACATGCTGATCGCCAGGTAACCAAAGGCAATGACCAGCCCCGGCACGGCCAGCGGCAGCATCGAGAGTGCATCGAGCATGCCTCGCCCGCGCAGATTGCTCCGGACGATCACGATGGCTGCGGCCATGCCGACGACCATCGCCAACGCCGTCGCCATCAGGGCATACCGGATCGAGTTGACGATGCTGGGGAAGGCCATCGGGTCGATCATGGCGCTGCGATAATGGTCCAGCGTGAAGGCGGTCGGCAGCACCGTCTGATACCATGCGCCCGTCGCGCTGAGGCTGGTCAGTATGACCGACAGGTGCGGCAGCACTGCCAGCACGAAGACCATCACGAACGGTGCGGCCGCAGCGCCCGCCTTCCACCCCGACAGTTGCCGGGGCGATGCGGCCACCGACGCCTTGGTGGTTGCGGCGTCAAATCCGCGCCCCAGCAGCACCTTGCCAACCAGATACAGCGAGATCGACGCCACCAGCGTGACCACCACCAGCGCGTAGGGCAGCGGGCTGTTGGCCATTTCCGTGAGTTGCCGGTAGATCTGCACCGGAGTCACCGTGTAATAGTCGAACATCAGCGGCGTGCCCAGCTCGGTGAAGCTCCAGATCAGCACAAGGGTCATGCCGGCGAACAGCCCGGGGCGGATCAGCGGCATAGTGATCTTCCAGAAGGTCCTGGATCGCGAGGCGCCCATGTTGGCGGCGGCCTGTTCCATAGCCGGGTCGATGTTCGCCAGCGATGCCTGCAGGTTCAGAAGCATGATCGGGTAGAGGTGCAGCGCCTCGACGATGATGATGCCCAGCACGCGCGTCTTGCCCCCCATCCAGTCAAATCCCAGCCCCTCATCCAGCCCCAGCAGCACGCTCAGCGGGCCATATCGTGCCAGCACCAGCCGCATCCCCAGCGCCCCAACGAAAGGCGGCAGCACCAGCGGGACCAGCAGCAACCCCGACAGCAGCGCCCGCCCCGCGAAGCTGTATCGCACGCTCAGCACCGCCAGCGGCAGCGAAATCGCCACCGTCACCAGCGTCACGGCCACAGCGATGAACCCCGCATTCACCATACCCTCGCGCATCACCGGGCTCTGGAACACCAGCCACACGTACCGCAGCGTGAATCCGCCATCCGAATGTGCGAACGCCGCGAACAGCACCTGTCCGATCGGCCAGATCAGAAAAACCGCGAAGAATGCATACAGCAATCCCGCCAACAGCAGATGCGCCGCCTTGGCACGGCCCATTCCAAGCCAACGCTTGCGCCTGCGCTGCGGGCTCAGGTCTCGCTCGGGAATCAGAACCGGTTGCCGATCAAACCGCATCGCCGCCCATTCTACGGCCGCGGCGTGATCTGAAACAGGCGGATAGGACGGCTGCGTGTGTGAACCGCCTGCTCGTGATGCCGAAGCTCCCACCCGCAACTCCCAATCCAATTCACAAACAGGTCCCCCGTCTGCCTGCCCGGCTCGCCCAGCAGCACGCTCGCCCCTGCCGCCAGATGCCGCCTCCAGAACGGCTCCAGGTGTTCCCACTGCTGCCGCTCGTACAGAATGTCCGCCCCCGTGATCAGGTCAAACTGCTCTTCCAGTGTATCCGTCTGCCAGTTCAGCCGCCGAGTCGCCGTATGCCCACGCCATGACAAGCTGTTCAGCCTTGCAAACAACAGCGATGCCGGCTCCAGGTCCGCAAACACCACCCTCGCCCCAAGCGCTGCCGCTACGCACCCCGCAAAGCCCATCCCGCACCCCAGGTCCATTACCCGCGGCCTCACCCTCGCCCTCAGCATCCTTCCTCCCGCTTCGCCCGTCAGAAACTCCCCCATCCCCAACGCGCTATCCCACAACTCCGCCCAATACGGCAGATGCAGATCATCTCCCTCCCGGCGCTGGCCCGTCCTCCGCTCCCGCCGATCCTCCGCCTCCGCCATCTCATCCAGCACGCGGTTCGGGTCGGCCACGCGCGTGAACGACAGATCTAGCCACCCCACGCGGTGCCGCTCCGTCAGCACCTCAAACCGCCGGCCAATGCGCTCCAGCAGCCTCCGCCGCAGCCGCAGCACCTCCTCCGCCTCCCGCACCGCCTCGCTCGATTGCACCGATTCCATCAACACTCCCGGTCCCGAGGCCCGAGTTCCTGCGCCACCATCCCCCTGTACTCTCCCCCATCCATTCTGTATCCTCTTGTCATCAACTGGCAACGGACCACTGACAACTGACCAACATCATGGAACCCATCGTCCAGATCTCCCTCGACATCATTGACCTGCGCGAGGCCCTCGACACCGCACGCATGGCCCTCCGCGCTGGCGTCGACTGGCTCGAGGCCGGCACCCCCTTCATTCTCGCCGAAGGCATGCACGGCGTCCGCGCCCTGCGCAGCGAATTCCCCAACGTCCCCATCGTCGCCGACCTCAAGACCATGGATGGCGGCTATCTCGAGGCCGAGGTCATGGCCAAGGCCGGCGCCACCCACGTCGTCGTGATGGCCGCCGCCCACAAGGAAACCGTCGAGTGCGTCGTCAAGGCCGGCCGCGACCTCGGCGTTAAGGTCATGGGCGACAACATGGCCACCCCCGACATGGTCGCCTCGGCCAAGTACCTCGAAGATCTCGGCTGCGATTACATCGTCCACCACATCGGCTTCGACTATCGCCGCGGCATCACCGCCCGCGGCCAGCGCACCCCCAGCCCCCTCGATCAGCTTCGCGATGTCGTCAAGGCCGTCAACATCCCAGTCCAGGCGGTAGGGGGCCTCACCATCGACCAGGCCGTCCGCACTCCCGAATTCGGTGCCCCCCTTGTCGTCCTCGGCGCTCCATTAACCATCGACGCCGACGCCTTTAAGACCGCCTCCGGCGACCTCGAATCCTCCCTGAAACTCATCTGCCAGAAAGTCCACGCCTACGGCGATGTGCCCGTGGGGTGTCGCTGAAATTGTCCTCCCACTACCCTCTCCCGGGACTCCGGGAGAGGGCGGGGTGAGGGCCCGAAGCGATGGTGTCAACCAATCACCAACAACTAACAACTCTTCCCATGAACCCCGCCGTCATCAACTTCGCCCCGCAGAAGCACGCCGTCGAACTCCGCCCCTTCCCCATCCCGCAGATTGGCGAGGCTGATGTCCTCCTCGAAGTTGCTGCCGTCGGCGTCTGCGGCTCCGACCTCCACCAATGGACCGCCGACCACTCCTGGCACGTCAACTACCCCGTCGTCCTCGGCCACGAATTCGCCGGAACTGTCCACACCCTCGGCCAGTGCGTCCGTAACTTCGCCCCAGGCGATCGCGTAGTCTCCGAAACCGCCGCCGTCATCAACCCCGATTCCCCTCTCACCCGCCAGGGCCTCTACAACCTCGACCCCGACCGCAAGGGCTTCGGCTACGGCGTCGATGGCGCGATGACCCGCTTCGTCCGCGTCCCCGCCCGCTGCCTCCATCGCCTCCCCGACTCCCTCCCCTTCGAAATCGCCGCCATGTGCGAGCCCTGCTGCGTCGCCTACTCCGCCGTCGTCAACTCAGGCAATGTGAAACCCGGCGACCGCATCCTCGTCTTCGGCCCCGGCACTATTGGCCTGCTCTGCGCAGCCATGGCCCGCCTCCAGGGCGCTGTCGTCGGCGTTGTCGGCCTCGAACAGGACCGCACGCGCCTCGAAATCGCCCGCAAGCTCGGCTGCACCCCCCTCATCGGCAATGCCCTCGAATGGGCCAGGGAAACCGACAGCCTCGGCGCTGATGGCGCCATCGACGCGGCCGGCATCTCAGCCACGCTTCAATCCGCCCTACAGGCCGTTCGCCCCAACGGCTGGATCAGCAAAGTCGGCTGGGGCCGTCAGCCCCTCGGCTTCTCCCTCGACCCCCTAGTAGCCAAGAACATCACCCTCAAAGGCTCCTTCAGCCACAACTGGCCCATCTGGGAACGCATCATCCGCCTCCTCGCCACCGGCCAGTTAGATCCCCGCCCGGTGCTGGGCGGCGTTTGGCCCCTGGACGAATGGCAAACGGCCTTCGAACAGATGCACTCCGGCCAGATCGCCAAAGCCGTCCTCAAACCGTGAGAACACGCCAACAATCAGATTGCGTAGTAGTGGTGAGGTCCGCAGGCCGGGCGCAACGCCCCGCGATTCGCAAACAACCCTTATCGCCCGACCTGCGGACCGCGCTTGGCTGATACCGCCCGGACCGTTGGCATGCCCGTTCCCAACCCGCCGCACCGGCAGACTGCCCATCCATGTGGCGGCTGGGATGTGGTGCGAACCGCCCACCAATTCCCCACCTCCCCAATCGCAGATCAAGAATCGCCAGAATTCCCTTGACGTATACCTGACCGGTCCGGTCCTTCCGGGTTTATCGAGAGGGTAAAGGTCGAGCTTTCCACAGTAGAAGAGAATAGCCTGCTTGACGTTCTCGACGTTGGCGAAGCCGGCACCCCGGCCATCGTCTGTTTCCTATAGGGGGTTCAGCGCCGTGTTGTCACAATCCACCACCGCATCGGATCGCATCACCGACGCCAGAACAACGGCGATCGACGTAAGCTATTCTTATAAAGAATCTTACGATTCATCCATTTCCCAGGGTGTCCCGAAATGTCCCGCTCTCCAATATCGCCCCCCTGCGGCTTCACCCTTCCCTGCCGGACTCGCTATTTCTTCCCAAACGCGATTAACCTGTCCGCCGTCCGGACGTACAACCCGCCCTGCGATGCCGAAATGCTCGCTCTCGCCGGGCCCTGAGAGTTCAAATCCGACTGCGACAGGATCTTCCCATCCGTCGCATCCATCACCCAGGTCTGCCCCTGCTCATTCATCATGTATATCTTGCCATCCGCCCCCGTCGGGCTCGTGCGCAGGACCGATCGGCTCTGGATCGGCGTCGACCACTTCACCTTCCCCGTCGCCGGCTCAACACAGGCCAGCCCCTTGTTGAAATCGCCATCCAGATGATACAGGTTTCCCCTGTAATACAGTGGCACGCACACATCGCTGCGCAGGTCCTTGTTGGTCCAGGCAACATGACTGTCGGTCACAAGGCCCGATCCACCCGGCCGGATCGCGAACGTAAACCCCCGCACCTTGGGCGTGCAGACGATCAACAAGCCATCGGCCACCACCAGCGATGGCACGATCCGCAAGTTCCCCTGGTGCGAATCATTCCACCCACCGCACTGCCAGAACTCCTTGCCGGTTTCCGGATCGTGTCCCGACGCGAAATCAGCGCCCACCACGAGGATTTCCGTGCGATCCTTCCCCTCGTAAGGAATCGGCGTGCAGTACGATTCCTTCGATTCATCGGTTGCCTGGTTGGGTCGTTGGGCCTTGAAAATGTCCTTCCCCGAGGCAGGGTCGATCGCCAGCAGATACGACGGCGCATTACCCCGATCCGATCGGTTCACCCACGACCGGTGCCGGTGAATCACTTGGATATACAGCTTGTTCTTGTATAGCAGGGGGGTTGCGCCATACAGGTACAGAACGTTGAACGACCCGTGGTCCTTTTGCAGGTTCCGCGACCAGATCTGCGTCCCCGCGAAGTCGAACGCCGCGATGTCGCCCGTGCCGAACGTAAACCACACCGTGTTGCCGTCTGTCACCGCCGACGGGGCGGCCATGTTGTTCAGCCGCCCGGGCGGATTGCCGTAACCCTCGCCCATCTCCCGCGTCCAGAGCAGCTTGCCGGTCTTGCGGTCCACCGCATGCGCCAGCAGGCGGTTGGTTCCCTTCTCCTGCGACGATACAAACACATGCTCGCCGTGCACGATTGGTGTCGACGCCCCCACACCGGGCAGATCCAGGCTCCAGAGCTGCGTGGATTCACCAAGCCGATCCGGCAGGTTCGATTCAGTGGTCGAGCCGTTCAAAGCCGGCCCGCGCCACTGCGCCCAGTTCTCAGCGCGAATCGAAGAAGCGAAACAGAGGATGAATGCGAGGCAAAGGAGGGGATGTTTCATCGTGAATCTGGGAAAAGAACAACCGTCCGGGCACCCGGCCCGCATGACACACGCACAAGCCCCGCGGCCCGTGCAACCTTCATACCCGCCAAAAACGTTC
>CAZMXI010000049.1:0-10430 GCA_964570205.1 uncultured Tepidisphaeraceae bacterium | reverse complement strand
TAGCCCAATGCATTGCGGCGGCCACATTGGCAGGTTTGATCGGTGCTGCCCCGGCTGCCGATTGGCCAACCTGGGGCCGCGACCACACCCGCAACATGGCGGCGCCCGATGCCAAAGGCCTGCCTGCCGATTTCGGTCCCGTCGAAGAGACCGATGAAGGCAATATCGATCTCGCCAAGGCCAAGGGCGTCAGATGGGTGGCCAAATTGGGCACCGAGGCCTATGGCAACCCAACCGTCGCCGGTGGACGCGTTTTCGTCGGCACCAACAACAGTACGCCGCGCGATCCGGATTTCGCCGATGATGCCGGCGTATTGATGTGTTTCGATGCGTCCTCTGGCAAGTTCCTCTGGCAACATGTCGTGCCCAAGCTCGAATCCGGCCAGGTCAGCGACTACCCCGATGTCGGGCTATGCTCCTCTCCGGCCGTCGATGGCGACCGCGTATACGCCGTCACCAACCGCTGCGAAGTCATCTGCCTGGACACATCGGGCAAGCCCGTCTGGCGATTCGACATGCGGGATGAGCTGGGTGTCTTCCCCAACCAGATGACCAGCAGTTCGGTTCTGGTCCTCGGCGACCGGCTCTATGCCACCACCAGCAACGCCCGCAACTGGTCCGGCCTCCGTATTCCCGCCCCCGACGCCCCGGCCCTGATCTGCCTGGACAAGAACACCGGCAAGTTGCTCGGCCAGGAGAAATCCGGCATCTGCCAGCGTATGTTCCTGAGCCACTGGAGTTCCCCCGCGGCCGGAGATGTCGGCGAAAGAAAGCGGGTTTTCTTTGGCGCTGATGATGGCTGGTGCTACGCCTTCGACCCCGAGCCGGTCGATGGCATCCTGAAGGAAATCTGGCGATATGACTGCAACCCCGCCAGCTATCGCGAGAAGGATGGCCGGAAGCTGGAGTTCGGCCAGCCCGAGGGCCCCAGCGGCATCATCGCCACGCCGGTGTTCCACGCTGGCAGGGTGTATCTCGCGATCGGGCAGGAACCACAGAAACCCAAGGGCCCCGGATGCCTGAACTGCATCGACGCGGCGACCGGCAGGAAGGTCTGGACCTTTGAGGGCATCGGGCGGTCGCTTTCGACAGTGGCGGTAGCCGATGGGCTGCTGTATGCGGCCGATTTCGACGGCTTTGTCTACTGTCTGGACGCCGCCACCGGCAAGCAGATCTGGAAGCACGATGCCCAGGATGAAATCTGGGGTTCGCCGATGGTGGCCGACGACAAGGTCTACATCGGCACCCGCAGCGAGTTGTGGATCCTGGCGGCGGCTCGGGAGATCAAGGTGCTGGGCAAGGTGCCCCTGGACACCGCCATATTCTCAACGCCCGTGACGGCCAACGGCGCCCTGTTCGTGGCGACGGGCAAGCACTTGTACGCAATCGGGGCGAGGTGAGCGATATGCGATGGATTCTGATGGCAATGATGGCGATGGCGGCGGGTGCGGACTGGTCGCAGGACTTTCAGAAAGCCGACCTCGGCAAGCCCCCTGCGGGCATCGATCCCAAGCAGAGCGATTTCCAGGTGAAGCGCCACGGCGACAACGGCTATCTCGAATTGGCGGCCGTGCCGCTCGGCTCGCATTTTGCCGAAGTTGGCCCCGCAGGCGATGGCACGGGCTCGATCCGCGCGAGGATTCTTGGCGAGTCGCGCGGCCAGCGCCGGCCGGAATTCGGTGTGGGGCTCGGCGGCGTGGCCGGGTGGCGCCTGTGGGTCGTCCCGATGACCAGAGAGGTTGAACTGGTCCGTGGCAGTGAGGAGGAAGAAGAAATTGCCGCTTCCGCGCCCATTGCGTGGAGGTCCGGCGAGTGGATGAACCTCCTGCTGCGCATCAGCAGAGTCGGCGAGGGCAGATGGCGCATCGAAGGCAAGGCGTGGATGCAGGATGATCCTGAGCCCAAGGCCTGGACGCTCTCGGCCGAGACCGATGTCGCCCCCCGAGGCGGCAAGGCGACAGTCTGGGGCGTGCCTTACTCAGAGAAACCGATGGGTTTCGATGACCTGAAGGTCGGCCGCGCGCCCTGAAACGTGACGCACGTCACCTCGATGGCACGTATTGCACGTTGGGGATCGGCTGGCCTTCCAGGTCCGTGATGCGGGCAACGGCCTCCCACCCGCCGTTTCGATTGGCCACCTTGATCAGAATCCGGTTGATGCCTGCGTTGAGGCGTATATCGACAATGTTCTGGTCGGCGGCGGCCGCGCGATCGACCGGCGCGTGGAGAATCGGCTGCCCGTTCAGCCAGACCCGGCAACCATCATCGGTGCCCAGGCGCAACTGGGCAAACTGGCGGCGCGGCGATCGAACGGCAAACGCCGCGTACGCCACGGCGGAGTCGGCCGGACCGACTGCCTTGGCCAAGTCGAGGTTCCGCCCCGGCGTTACGATCTGCTTCCAGGCAAGCTCGCCCGCCTTCTGCCCCCGCGAGGGGATGACGGCGGATTCATCGATGAACGGCGTGGTCAATCCCATCTCGGCCTTGCCCCACGCGGGAAATGGCCCGAGCACGAGAAAATCGCGGCAGTACTGGTCGATCCAGCAGTTGCTCGGTCGGCGGATGACCGATAGCTCGCGCCACATCCGGCGGGTGGCGTGAATCTGCGTCAGGTGGCGATACATCGGCATCCACTCCTCTTTCGGGTCCGGTCGAGGCCCCGCGTAGCACGGCCTGCCATCGTTGTATCCACAGTTGCCGCCGCAGTCGGAGGTGATCATCAGGCCCGATGGATAGCCCTGGTGATCTTGCAGCGTCCACTGGGCGGCGTGCAGCCACTCGTGAAGCTGCAGGATCCCATTCGCCGGCCCCGGATTGTTGAAACCGATGTAGGTGGCGGATTTCGTGTTCGGCAGGACGCCAAACGTGCCTGCCCACAGGCTCCAGTCCAGGTCCTCGGTAGCCGGGTCTTTCTGTTCATCGGACCTGCGGCTCTTGGCATACACGAAGATGCTGTCCACCTGCCCGTCCTTCAGGTCGGTGAAATGGGGCATGCAGTTCCACGGGTCCGGCCAGCCGCTCCAGCTCGTCAACGGCTCGTCGATCACCTTCAGGTCCCACTGGATGCGAAGGCTGCCGAGGGTGTTGGTCCAGACCTCGTTTGCGAAGGCCGTCATGGCCGTGCGGATCGCCTCGATCTCATCGTCGCGGAAACGGTGGATGGCGTTGCGCTCCCTGCCATCCTTGTCCTTGCCCACCACCTTGAGGTTGCGAAAGGCGTAGGCGCGAACCACGAACACCCCCGCCTTGGCGGGGTCGGTGTTGGGGGCGACCTTCGGCCGAAGTTCGATGAACTTGGCGCGCAGGCCGCCTCGGGTCCCTTCGTCGGTGGGGGTGGCATCGAACAGGTTCTCATAGTGCGACAGGGCGGCCGACCAATCCTGCCGCGTTTCGGCTTCTTCCGCCGCCTTGCGCTCAGCGTCGGCGTCTGAGAATGGGTTGGCCCATGCGGGGACAACCAGCAGAAGATGGAATGTGGCCAGAAGCAGTCGCGTGGTCATGTGGAGGGTTCCTTTCCGGTTCTTCCCGGGTTCCAATATACAGCGCCACGGCGAGGTTGCGATGACACTGGCCGGTGGTGCTTCCATCCCTCGCTGGTTATGCTCGGCGCTCGGAGGATCTCGCATGTCCTGGATTTACAGAGTGACGTTCCTGGTGCTTGCGGCGGGTCAGATCGGCATAGGCGCGGAATCGCCGATGCGCCCCGCACGGTTGCGTTGTGAATACATGGAGAACCCCCTCGGGATCGACACGCCTGCTCCACGCCTGTCATGGGTGCTGGAGTCGGACCGGGCGGACCAGGCCCAGGCCGCATACCAGATTCAGGTTGCTACGTCGCGGCAGTTGCGGGCCGACAGCAAGGCCGACCTATGGGATTCGGGACGAGTGGCTTCCTCCGAGTCGATCCAGATCACCTACTCCGGCAAGGCGCTCGCCTCGCGGCAGCAGTGCTGGTGGCGAGTCCGCACGTGGGATGGAAACGGCGGCATATCGGCCTGGAGCGAGGCATCGTTTTCGATCGGCCTGCTGAATGCCGGCGACTGGGAGGCGAAATGGATCACTTCGCCTGTACGGACAACCGCGGCGGAAACAGGGCTCGGCTATCACGCCGCCGAGGCCGAGCGGGAAGATGACGTGCAATGGGTTCAGGTGGACCTGCGCGATGCAGTTGAGGTCGAAGCCATCTGCATTCATCCTGCCGTTCAGACGGTGAACGGAAAGAAGATCGACGGCTTCGCTTTTCCGCACCGTTTTCGCGTGGAAGTGAGCGATGAGGCCGCTTTCCGCGAGCCTGTGGTGATCGCCGACCACACGGCCGAAGATTTCGCCAACCCCGGCAGGGTCGTGGTTTCCTTGGATGGCAGATCGATACGCGCTCGACACGTGCGCATCACGGCAACGAAGCTGTGGAATCGCAACACCGGTCCGAAGCCGTACTGCTTTGCGCTGGCCGAGGTGCAAGTGATTGCCGGCGGCAGGAACGTCGCCGCCAAGACGCCAGTCAGCGCTAAGGACAGCACCGAGGCGCACGGATGGGGCAAAGCCCAATTGACTGATGGCCGTGGGATGGTCGAGGACAAGCCGCGGGAGCCCGATCCCGACGCCATCATCCTGCGGCGGCAGTTTCAGGTGGACAAGCCCATCGCCCGCGCCACCATCTACATTTGCGGCCTTGGGCATTACGAGCTTCGCCTGAACGGCGAGAAGGTCGGCGACCGCGTCCTGGAGCCCGGCTGGACGAACTACCGCAGGACGTGCCTGTATTCCACCTACGACGTGACACAGCAGTTGAAACAGGGGGGCAATGCCCTGGGCATCATGCTGGGCAACGGCATGTACAACGTCGTGGGCGGACGATACATCAAGTTCACCGGCTCGTTCGGTCCGCCCAAGGCCATCGCGCAGGTCGATATTGAGCATACTGACGGCTCGGCGACCCGCATCGTCACGGATGAGAACTGGAAGGCCACCTCCAGCCCGATCACGTTTACGTGCATCTACGGCGGCGAGGACTACGACGCCCGCCAGGAGCAGGATGGGTGGGACAAGCCCGGTTTCGCCGAAGGCGCGCGATGGAAGCCTGCCATCATTGCCGATGGCCCGGGTGGAGCGTTGCGGGCGCAGATGATGCGGCCGATCAAGGTGCGCAGGACGCTTACGCCTGCCAGTCGACCCAGGCTCATTCAAGGCGGATGCGTGTACGACCTCGGCCAGAATTTCTCCGGCTGGCCGATCCTGACGGTGAAAGGCCCCGCCGGCGCGACGGTGCGGATGGTCCCGGCCGAGCGGATGGCCGGCGATGTGGCCGACCAGAGCACCTCGGGCGGACCCACGTATTTCACCTACACGCTGAAGGGCTCGGGCAGCGAAGTCTGGTCGCCGCGATTCACCTACACGGGCTTCCGCTATGTGCGCGTGGAAGGCGCGGTGCCGGCCGGGGAACAGGGTTCTTCGGGGATGCCGGTCATCGAGCGGCTGGAGGGGCAAGTCATCTATCCCGATGTTCCGACCGTGGGCGAATTCGCATGCTCCAATGCGCTGTTCAATCGCACCCACGAGATCATCAACTGGGCGATCATCAGCAATATGAAGAGCGTCATGACGGACTGCCCCCATCGCGAGAAGCTGGGCTGGCTGGAGGAGACGCACCTGATGGGCCCGGGGATCATGTTCAACTACGACGTGGCAGCGCTCTATGGGAAGATCGCGAAAGACATGGCCGAGGCGCAGCTTGCCAACGGGCTGGTCCCGGACATCGCGCCGGAGTACCCCATCTTCGCAGGCGGATTCCGCGATTCGCCGGAATGGGGCAGCGCGGCCGTAGTGTCGCTCTGGCAGACATACCAGACCTATGGCGATACGCGCATCCTGGCGGATCACTATGAGATGATGAAGCGGTATGTGGCGTACCTGGGATCGACGGCGAAGAACCACGTTGTTTCGCATGGCCTGGGCGACTGGTACGACATAGGCCCGAAGGGACCGGGCCCAAGCCAGAACACGCCGATGGCCGTCACCGCCACGCTGATGAATTACGAGGATGCCCGGATCCTGGCGCAGGTGGCCCGCCTCCTGGGGCGGGCCGATGATGCCGGGCAGTACGATCGGCTGGCGGCCGATATCAAGGCGCAGTTCAGCCGCCGATTCTTCAATGCGGGAACGAACGAGTATGCGACAGGCAGCCAGACGGCCAACGCCATGGCGCTGGTGATGGGCGTGGTGGAGCCGGAGCGGCGCAACGCCGTGCTGAAGAATCTGATTCGGGATATCCGCCTGCATGGGAACCACACGTCGGCCGGCGATGTGGGGCATCGGTATGTGTTGCTGGCGCTGGCCGAGGGCGGCCGGTCGGATGTGGTGTTTGACATGGCCAGCCAGACGGATCATCCGAGCTACGGCTACCAGGTGCGGCATGGGGCCACCTCGCTGACCGAGGCGTGGGATGGCCCGACACGCGGTGCATCGCAGAACCACTTCATGCTCGGGCACATCGAAGAGTGGTTCTATCGGTCCCTGGCGGGAATCAACGTCGATCTATCTGCCGAGGGCGCGCGGCGGATCACCATCCGGCCCGATCCGGTGGGGGATGTGACCTGGGTGAAAGCGACGTACGACTCCATTTTCGGCCCGATCGGCAGCGAATGGACCACCGATGGCGTGCGGTTCACCCTGACCGTTTCCATTCCGGCCAACACGCGGGCGGTCGTTCACGTGCCGGGCGGCGAGATCCGCGAGGTGGGCTCCGGCCGGCACACCTTCACGGCGCCGGCCAGATTGATTTCAGTTCACGCACATCCATCGCCCTGATTACTGCACCCTTGCCCCGCGCTGAGACGACAACGGATCGCTCCGAATCCTTCAGGATCGCTCCGATGGGCATGTAGATCAGACCCTTGTCGGCGAAGACCTCCAGCGAGGTCCGATCCACCAGCACACGCAGCTCCAGAAGCCGGTTTCCGGCCCTGAGCGTCGCCGTCTTGCCATGGCAGGTGAGCTGTCGCTTCTGCACATCGTACACGATGGGCACGCCGCGCAGGTTCAGGGTCAGTTCCGTCGCCTGGCCGGTGTCGATTTCGAGAGCGACGTCCATCAGATCCATGTCAATCCCGGGCAAGGGCGTTGGCTTCTCGTCTATTGCCAGATTGGCGGCCCGTTGGCGCGCGACATGAATCGCTTCGATCTCCCGTACCGGCCAAGCGAACAGGCGTGGGCCTTCCGCTGTGCTGCGGAGAGTCAGCTCCACCGGGAAGTTCATCATCTGATTGAACGGCATGCCCGGTGTGGCAACCTGACCCCAGCCGATGCGAATCCGTCGATCGTCAGGCATGTCGCTGTAGGTCTGCGATGCGTAGAATGCGTTGCCCCAGTTGGCCCGGTGCTTGCCGGATTCCACGATAAACGTCCTTCCATCGAATGAGCCAACGGCGTAGGCGCCGTCCGCGGCGTAGATGATCCACTTCATCTTGCTCTGGTCGGCATCGATGGGCAGTTCGAAGATCTCCGGGCATTCGAAGTACCCGTCGAGGTAGCTTTGCCTCGTCCAGTTCTTCAGGTTGGGCGAGGTATAGAACGCGATGCCTCTCTTGCCTTCCGGCTCATCGTACACAGCCATCACCCAGTGCTTGCCGGGCTTATACCAGATGATCTTGGGGTCGCGGCCGGAGTGTTTCACCACCGGGTTGCCTTCGTACTCGGTGAACGTGCGGCCGCGGTCGTTGCTGTAGACGATGCACTCGCCCCGGCCGGTGCTGGTATAGGCGGCGACGATCACATCCTCATCGCCAGCCTTGAAGCCGGCCGTATTGTCCTTGTCCACCACAGCGCTGCCCGAAAAGGCCCAGTCGCCGAAGCGGTGGTTGTAGATAGCGATGGGAAGCTCCTGCCAGTGCACCAGGTCCTTGCTAACTGCGTGGCCCCAGTGCATGTTGCCCCAGCCCCAGCCGTAAGGATTGTGCTGGTAATACAGGTGATATTCGCCCTTGTGGTAGACCAACCCGTTGGGGTCGTTCAGCCAGCCCCGGCGCGAGGTGAAGTGGAACTGCGGGCGGAGCTTCTCGCGATACAGATTTTCATCGCCCTTGATGGTGTCGGCCTGCTCGATGGAAGCGATCGCTTTGGAATCCTCGGCGATCCGGTCCACCTTCAGCGCCAGCGTCTCTCCCTTGAAGGTGCTGATGTCCAGAAAGACCCAGAAATCGGGGTCCGCGTCGGCCAGCTCGATCTCGAATTCGCGCACGGTCTTGCCGCCGACGGCGACGCCCATTCGCCGCTTGGGCGCGCCGTTCTTCACAGGCAGATTCAGATACTGCTTCTCGGCCACGATCTGCCGGATCTGGGCTCGCAGCACAGCGCCCCGCTTCCGGTCGCTCTGGATAATCTGGTCGATGTTGATGTGGCCCCAGCCGCCGGTGGCCTGATCGACGATCTCGATGGTGACCATCTTGCCCGCCAGGTCGGCCACATCCCACGAGTGCCAGTCGAGCCGCTCGCTGCCGCCGGGCTTGTCATTGGGGCCGGTGGCGGTGCGGACCGCCTTGCCCTCCAGCAGCAGGTCGATGCGCAGTTTCTGCTCATCCATGCCGCCGCCGATGAGGAAGCTGATGAACTTTCGCTCGATCTTGAACGGCGGCGAAGTCAGCCGGCCGGTGGTGGCATCGCCCCTGTAGAAGGAGTTGACCAGGCCCTTGCCTTCAAATCCGCTGACCTGCATCTGGTTTGACAGCGTCCCCTGGGCCGGGCCGGGGCCGAAGGCCTCTCCCTCGGTCTTCCAGTCGCCATAAGTCCTGCCCTCGAAGTCGGCGACAAGGATATCCTGGTCGGCGGCGAACGCGGCGGCTGCGAAGAAGCACGTCAACGGGATGTACCATGCTCGCATGTCTGTCCTTTCAAGAAGAACGAGTCGTGCCAGACGATAAACGCTGATCGGTGGAACTGGAAGGGCCAAGGGGTTATGGTTTCGGCCATGTTTCGCCCATTCGGTCTTGCTTCTCTGGGATTGGCGCTGACCTGCGGGAACCTTGCGCTGGCGGCCGATCCGGTGACGGTGGAACGATGTTCGCAACTGCGCGCTGCGATCCAGGATCTGACTGCGACCTTTGGAGCCCGGTATCCCGATGGCGGCCGGCATCTGGAACGGCTGGCGGACATCGAGCGTCGTCTGCCCACGCAGGATGTTGCACTTCAGGAGCGGTTCGCCACGCTGCAGAAGCAAGCCCTGATCGCCAACCCGCTGGTCAGCGGTTCTCCCATCCTGTTCGTGGCCCGGCATCAGTACGCCCGCGATCATCACAACACGGCCACTTTCTTCCCGGCCGCCGCCAACGAGTACAACGATGGCCGATTCCAGGCTGGCGGGGCGATCAGAGTCATTGACCTTGCTCGGGGCGGTGCGCAGGTGCGCACACTGCTCGATCTGCCCAAGGGCGTCGCCAGAGACCCGGAGGTGTCCTTCGACGGCGGCCGGATCGTCTTCTCCATGAGGAAGGATGCGGCCGACAGCTACCACATCTACGAAATCAACGCCGACGGCACGGGCCTGCGGCAGCTCACGAGGCTGGCGGATGCGGACGATCTCGATCCACTGTACCTGGCGGATGGCTCGATCGCCTTCTCCAGCACCCGCGAGCCCAAGTACTGCGCCTGCAACCGGCACATCATGGCGAACCTCTTCCGAATGAATGCCGACGGCAGCAACATCCACCAGATCGGAAAAAGCACCCTGTTCGAGGGGCACGGCAGCCTGATGCCGGACGGGCGAATCCTCTACTACCGGTGGGAATACGTCGATCGCAATTTCGGCGATGCCCAGGGCCTGTGGACCTGCAATCCGGATGGCACCAACCACGCCGTCTACTGGGGGAACAACACGCCTTCGCCCGGCGGCATCTGCGACGCCCGGGCGATTCCGGGGACCGAGCTGGTCGTGTGCACGTTCACGAGCTGTCACGACCGCCCCTGGGGCGCGGTTGCCATCATCGACCCGCGGCGCGGATTGGATGGCCGCGCACCTGTGGTGCGGACCTGGCCGGCAGACGCGGTCAAGCTCGTGAAAGACCCCGGCACGGCCAACGAGGCGTGGGATACGTTCATGTCGCTGCGCATCAAATACGAAGATACCCATCCGCTCAGCGACAAATACTTCCTCTGCTCGCGCATGACCGGCAGCGGCGAGCAGACGGGCATCTACCTGATTGACGTCTTCGGCAACGAGGTGCTGTTGCACGCCGAGCAACTGGGTTGCTTCGACCCCATGCCCCGTCTCCCGCGTAACCGCCCGACCACCGTCGCCAACCGCCGCAGGTTTGATCAGGAGCATGGCTCGTTCTACATCCAGGATGTCTACCAGGGCACCCACATGAAGGGTGTCCAACGCGGCTCGGTCAAGAGCCTGCGCGTGGTCGAGTCGCCGGAAAAGCGGCACTGGTCGCCCG
>CAZMXI010000048.1:15076-28552 GCA_964570205.1 uncultured Tepidisphaeraceae bacterium | reverse complement strand
CGACGTACGAGATTCACGACAAGCTGGAGGGGGTGGAGCATGGGCACGGCGCGCCAAAAATAGCGGCGGCGTTCGGGACGATCATCGTGCAGATCCTGCTGCTGGACATCGTCTTCTCGCTGGATTCGGTGATCACGGCGGTGGGCATGGCGCGCGATTTGTGGGTGATGATTGCGGCGGTGGTGATCGCGGTGGGGGTCATGCTGGTGTTCGCGGGCAGGATATCGGCCTTTGTGGAGCGGCATCCGACGATCAAGATGCTGGCGTTGTCGTTCCTGCTGCTGATCGGGGTGATGCTGGTGGTGGAGGGGCTGCACGCGCACATTCCGAAGGGATACATCTACTTCGCGATGGCGTTTTCGCTGGGGGTGGAGATGCTGAACATGCGGCTGAGAAAGGCGCAGCAGCCGGTGGAACTGCACCAGTCGTATGTCAGAGCGGCGAACTGATGGAGCGGAACGCCGGGCGGCGACATGCCGCCTGATCAGCGCGGAGGATGCTCCGCGCATGGTGCGGCCGAGCGGCGGCCCGGCCGCTATTGGAAGATCTCCCGCCGGGCGGCTTCCCAGATGGCCAGCACGGCCGGGTGTTTCAGCTTCTCCTCGACGGAAATGGCATAGAACTGCTGCTTCACCTGCTCGGTGCGGCCGATGACGCGAACATGGTGTTCTCGGCGCACCTCGGTTTCGACCACGGCCGGCGCGGCGAATATCCCCATGCCGGCCTGTCCAAAGGAACTCAGCAGTGCGGCATCATCGCACTCGGCCACGACCGCCGGATGGATTCGCAACGAGGCGAACCAGAGGTTCAACTCGTGCCGAAGCGACGTTCCCTCGGTAGGCAGCAGCAGAGGCGCGTTGTTCAGTGACTTGGGGAAGCCCCGCCGGTATCTGGCGACCAGAGCGGGCACGCCGAGGAACACGATGCCGCATTCGCCGAGCAGGTGGTTGAACCCTCGTATCTGCAAACCGGTTCCAATGGGCGAATCGCTGAGCACGATGTCGGTGCGGTGCGCCGCCAGGTCGGCGAGCAGGCGATCGGCCTTGTCTTCGTGGCAGCTTAAACGCACCGGCTCCGCAAGCTGGATGGCCGGCTCCAGCAATAGCCGGATCACGCTCTTGGGAAGCACATCCAGGATGCCCACCGACAGCTTGAGTTGCCGCTGCGCTGAGCGCCCCTCCAAGGCGTCGCGCATTTCCCGGCCCAGGTTGAATATCTCATTGGCATAGTTGTACGCAATCAGCCCGGCGTCGGTGAGGGCCAGCCCCCGCCCGGCCCGCTCGAACAGCGGTGCGCCCAGCGACTCCTCCAGTTCCTTGATCTGAGCGCTGATGGTCGGCTGCGAGACCATCAACTCCTCGCCGGCACGCGACACGCTTCCCAGGCGGGCCACGGCCCAGAAATAACGCAAGTGGTGGTAATTGAGCCAATCCATAGGTTTATCCGAATAATCATATCGAAACTTGATCCTTGTCCAATAGGAGGGCCAGGCGTATGGTGCTCTGGCAAAGGAGGTTCCTATGCGAGTTGCGATCAGCGGACTGAGTTTCAAACTGACCGATGCGATTGTCCGGCGCGTCGAGACCCGCGTAGAGGCCGCACTGGGGTGGGCGGGCAGGCACGTTGGCCAGGTCATGGTGCGGCTGGACGACATCAACGGCCCACGGGGAGGCCGGGATAAGCGTTGCCGGATCGTTGCCTGGATGGGCCGTGCCCGGCCCATTGTCGCCGAGGCGGCGCGCGAGGACCTGTATGCCGCGGTCGATCTGGCCGCCGCGAAGGCCGAGAACGAGGCCCGCCATCGTGTCGCCCGCCGCAGGGCGCTTCGTCGATCGGGTGCCCACGGCCACGGTCAAACCATCCTTGTCTGATCGCCCGGGCGGGCGCCCGGGCACCTGTTCGCAAGATGATCCACGACGTTCCGGTCTGCGCCGAGCACGCCGGTCCACGTCCTGACCCGCTGCGGAGACACCGTCTCCATGAAAGGAGTCCCCATGAGCAGCAGCACCATGGTTGTCAATGAGAGGGACTACGGCAGGCTTGCCGAGCTCCTGCAGGCCGCACGCATCGGCACGCGGGACCGGCCCTATCTCCAGGCGCTCAAGGATGCCCTGTCGGCCAGCCGCGTCGCCCCGCCCGCCCGAGTGCCGAGCGGCGTGGTGACGATGCGCTCCCGCGTGCAGGTTCGGGATATGGACAGTCACGAAGTGGATACATTCACTCTGGTCTACCCGGAAGAAGCGGACCTGGATGAAGGCAAGCTGTCGGTGCTTTCGCCCCTGGGCAGCGCTCTCTTCGGCGCCAAGGTCGGTGATGTCGTGAGTTGGCGCGTGCCGGGGGGCGTGCTGACCGTGAAAATCCAGAAAGTTCTGTACCAGCCGGAAGCGGCGGGACATCACGACCGTTGAGTCGGAGGGGCCGGTACCGGGCGCGAAAGGAGGTGTGCCATGCTGCGACGAAGCAGACCGACGCTCACCCGGCCCGACCGGGATCGCCTCGGCGAAATGCTCGGCTGTCGATGCGTGGAAGTGCGCTGGGCTCTGTTTGCCGGCGACCTGCTGCGAGAGATCACGCGCGCCCGCGTGGTTGAGGCGGACCGCATCCCCGGCGATGTCGTCACCATGCACTCGACCGTTCGTCTCCTGGACCTGGCCCTCGGACGGACCGAGATATGCACCCTGGTCTATCCCGCCGAATCCGATCCGGCGGCCGGCGCGGTGTCGGTGCTGGCGCCCCTGGGGACGGCGCTCCTGGGCGGCAGAGTCGGCGACACCATGCGTGTGGCGGGCGCCTCCGGCCGCCGCGCGCTGCGCATAGAGGAGATTCTCTTCCAGCCAGAATCCGCAGGCGTGGAGCGGCCTTGAAATACGTGGTCCGGACGGCACAAAAGGGCAGGTGCTTTGGCGGAATGGCGTGATTCATGTATCTTCCGGGGCGATGCATTCGAAAACACCGCCGCGGAATCGATTGGCCAAGCCGTTGCCGGAGGAATGGCGCAAATTTCTGGTGGCGCATGGCGTGCCCAAGCGCAAGTACACCGCAGTTTGCCGGGCCGAACTGGCCGGCGGCCGCACGGTCGAGACGATGATCGTCGAGGAGGGATGGATCATCGCGCTGGACAGAAAAGGCCTGGCCGGCACGTTTGAGCAGCGCATCGACTTCGATCCCCGGCATATCACCGCCCTGGAGATCCTGCAGGTTGCCTGAACGGCTTCGATTCCAGGCCGCGGCGCCGCCATCCTTCCCTACCCGTTGGTGCGGCGGGGCACGTTAATTCGGCTGACGCCGCCGGTGGTCTGGCTGTGGAAGGATTCCTTTCGGCCCACGGCCGGCAGGTTGACCTTGCCTGGGCCAAACGCGTTCCCGAGCGTGCTGCCGCCACTCAGGTGCGCGGGCTTGTTCAGGCTCTCCTTGAGCTGCTTGAAGTTGCCTGATTCCTTCTGGGGCTGCTCCTGGACCTGCGGCTGCTGGCCGAGGGCGGCTTGCAGCTTGGCTCGCGCCGCCAGAGCCCGCGCGGCGGCCTCAGCGGCGAATTGGGTATCCACCAGAGGCGTGCCGTGCGCTTGCGGTTTGGCGGCCTTGTCGCTCTTGGCCGGGGCTTTGCGTGTCTTGGCAGCGCTGGATCGCTTCCTGGTCGTGGCGGCGGGGTCTTCGTTGCTCTGCTTCTTCTTGGCCATATCTCAAATCCTTCGTGCGGTATGTATTATAGATTCTCCAGGCGCTGTTGTTTATCCAATTCCAGGAGGGCCCGGATCAGTTCCTCCATATCCCCTTGCATGATGCCCGTCAGGTTGAAGTTCTTCTCCCCGCCTCCCTCGCCGCCCAGGCGATGGTCGGTGCAGCGGTTCTGCGGAAAGTTGTAGGTGCGAATCCGCTGGGATCGGTCGCCTGAGCCCATCATCGCCCGTCGGGTGCTGGTCATCTGTGCGTGTTGTTTGGCCTGTTCGATCTCGTATAGCGTTGCGCGCAGCAATGCCCACGCGCGTTCCTTGTTCTGGGCTTGGGACTTGTGCTCGGTCATCTTGAACTGCAGGCCGGTCGGTTTGTGCGTCAGTCGCCAGCCGGTCTCGACCTTGTTCACATTCTGGCCACCCGGCCCGCCGCCCCGGCAGCCGAACTCTTCCACATCCTTCGGATCGATGTGGATCTTTACATCGGCCAGTTCCGGCAATACCGCCACCGTGGCGGCGGAAGTGTGAATCCGCCCTTGGGCCTCGGTCTCAGGGACGCGCTGGACACGATGCCCTCCGCCCTCAAACCGCATGTGGCGGTAGGCCCCCTGGCCGCGTACGTTGACGATGACTTCCTTGAATCCGCCTCGCTCACTGGTCGAAAAGTCCGAGACTTCGAATCGCCAACCGCGCTTGTCGCAGTACTTACGGTACATCTCGTACAAATCGCGTGCGAAAAGGGCGGCCTCCTCGCCGCCGGTCCCCGCACGAATCTCCAGGAAGAACGAATCCACCGCCATGTCCTCGGCGGCAACCAGTTCTTCCTTCAAGCTCTCCAGGAGCTGGGCGGCTTGCGCCTCGGCCTGCGGCAGCTCCTCGGCGGCAAGGGCGGCCATCTCCGCATCTTCTTTTCCAGACGCCATCTGCCGCAGGTCGGCGATCGCCTGAGCCGCCTTCCGGTACTCGAGGTAGCGGTTCACCATCGGCTCAAGCTGCCCGGCTTCCTTGGAAATCGCAACCAGTTGCTGCGGATTGCCCAGGATGGCGGGATCCTCCAGGCTCGTGCGCAACTCGGCCAGCCGCTGGGACTGCTGATCGAGCCGGCGGATGAGTGCGGGCGGCGCGATGGTGTCTGCTATTTGCATATGGGACGAATCTGGACCAATATTAGGGGACAATGACCAGAGACCGGCGGCGCAGTAAGCCGGTACGCTAAAGCCTGGCCAAGCTGTAAGGCAGGTCTTTCATCGGTCTGACAGCATATCGCGGCCGGGATCGTATTTCCAATGGGGCGTCTGGTTTCAGAGGTGCCGTGCGGGTCGCGGGAGGCGCCATGAAGCTGATCAAGTGTCCGAGCTGCAAGAACATCGTGGGGACCGATTCCTATTGTTGTCCCCGGTGCGGCAAGAGCTTCCGTTCGATGCGGGCGAAGAGGGTGCTGCTGGTCCTTCTGGGGCTGTTGGCCGTAGTCTGGGTGGCGCATCGTTTTTTCGCGATGCCGGTGCCTTGGCTTTGATTGCCGCCTCCGTCTTCAAATGGAAGCGGGTGCGGCCGGCCCAGGGCTGGCCGCACCCGCCGCCTGCTTGGCTGCTCAGACATTCACGATGAAGTCCAGCATCCCTTCGGCAAAGTCCCTGCCCCAGACCAGCTTGGTCCTGCCCTGCTTGACGGTGCATCGGCCGAGCGTGTCGGCGGTCAGCCCGAACTGCACACCGCCATTGCGGGTGCCCACGTTGGCCAGCGTCGCCACGCCGATGTTGTTGGCGTCGATATTGGCGTTGACGTAGCTGCCGGCCACCGAAATCGATCTGATGTTGGCGGTCTGGATGTCGCTGTCCCTGACGATGTCGGCGACGATCGAAATGCCCTTGGGCGCGGCGCCCATGATGACGCCGGCCTCGATGCTGTGGACCTTGATGGACCGGATGTAGCCCACCATGTTGATGCCGTCGCCCGCGATGCGGCTGTTGACGCCCGCGAGCTTGCTCAGAACGGCCGGGCCGGTGATCGCATCGATGGTGGCCAGTCCGTCGTCGCCGCCGGTGGCCTTGATGGTCAGGCTCTTGGTTGCGGTCGTCACGTTGATCGCCACCTTGAGAATGCCGCCATCGGCGAGGAGAGTGCGCGACTTCCCCGAGCCGATGATCGTGACGTTTACGCCCGTCAATACGACCTGGACATTGCCTTTGCCGGCCGACAGGGTGACCCTGGCCCCATCCGCCTGCACATAGGAGATGGACCCGATCCCGGCCCCCAGCGTGATCGTCGCGGTGTCGGCCACCCTGATGGCGTCCACCCCGGCGTGCGTGCCGACGTTGCCCATTGTGTCGGTGGCGGTGACAACCACGTCGTGGGCGCCGCCGGTCAGGGCGGCCACCGTATCGGCCGCGAGCGACCAGGTGCCGTCGCCGTTGTTGACTGCCGGATAATCAACGCCATTGACCGTGACGACGACCGTGGCGGTGTTGTCGTCGATCGTGCCGCCCAGCGCCGGCCTGGTGGCGGTCGCAATGATGGCGTTGAAGGTGACTATCGGACCGGTGGTATCGACCAGGAGCAGCCCGCCGTCGCCGGTGGTCTCGTTGCCGGCCGGGTCAATCGCGGTCACGCTGAACCTGTGCAGGCCGTCGGGCAATTGTGCGATGACTCCCTCAGCCACCGACCAGGTGCCATCGCCGTTGTTGGTGGCGGGGTAGTCCGCGCCGTGAACCGTGACGGTGATGTCGGCGTCCGGATCATTCACGTCGCCCGACAGCGCAGGCTGCCCGCTGGTGGCAAGGCTGAAGGGCGTGGTCAGTACCGGAGCGCTCAGATCGACGATCAGTTCGCCCGCTTCCGCGGTCACCCCCACATTGCCGGCGAGATCCGTCGCAGTGGCCGTGACGGCGTATGTGCCGCTCGGCAGAGCGGCGATCTGCCCCGCGGCCAGCGTCCATGTGCCGCTGCCGTCATTAACGGCATCGTACTCAACGCCGTTGACCGTGATGACGACCTGGGCGCTGGAGTCGTTGACGGTCCCGCTAAGGGCCGGAGAGGCCACATTCACCTGCCGCGACGTCGCCGTGATGGTTGGGATGGTCGTGTCGATGATCAGTTGGGCATAGATTGTCCGTTCATTGTCCAGGGGGTCCACGGCGGTGACGGCGACGGTGTAGGTGCCGTCGGCCAAATCGGCGATCTGCCCGGCCGCCAGGCTCCATGTTCCATCGCCAAGGTTCACCGCGGCGTAATCAGCGCCATCCACGTTCACGCTGATGCTGGCGGTGGAATCGTTGATGTTGCCGCCCAGCGCCGGCGAAGCGACATTGGTGCGAAGGCCGTCCAGGGATGGAATCGGCGCGGTGGTGTCCACCAGCAGTTGCGCCTGGTCTGTGGTTTGATTCCCTGCCGCGTCGATGGCCGTGATGGTCACCACGTGGTCGCCCTGTGGAAGCGTCTCGATCTGCCCGGCGGCCAGGGTCCACGTGCCGTTGCCCTGGTTGACGGCGTTGTAGGTCTTTCCATTCACGGTCACGCTGACCGAGGCCGCGATCTCATCAATCGTGCCGCTGAGCCCGGGAGACGTGCTGTTCGTGTCGAGATCCAGCATGCCGACCTGCGGGGCCGTGGTGTCGATGGTGAGCTGGCCCTGGGCGGCCGTGTGGTTGCCGAGCCAGTCCGTCGCCGTGACGGTGACGGTATAGGTGCCTTCGGCCAGCGCGGCGATCTGTCCCTCCGCCAGCGACCATGCCCCTTGCCCGTTGTTCACCGCGGGATAATCGGCGCCGTCCACCGTGACGACGACCGTGGCGCCCGGATCATTGACCGCGCCGCTCAGGCCCGGCGACGTGATCTTCCTGGCCACCGATGCGAACGTGATGGCGGGCGCTGTGGCGTCCACCACAATCTGGCCGTAAACCGTCGCGATCGCCGCGTCGCGCTGAGCGACGACGGTGACGATGTGGATGCCGTCGGCGAGATTCGCCAGCACTCCCGCGGCGACGCTCCATGTTCCGTCGCCGTTGTTGACGGCTGCGTGGTTGACGCTGTTCACAGTGATGGTGATGCCCGCGAGCGGATCATCGATGGTCCCGCTCAGTGCCGGCGATGTGAAGGTCGTCTCTGTGCGGCCCACGGTGACCAGCGGCGCGGCAGCGTCAATGACCAGGTTGGCCTGCGCTGATGCCTCGTTCCCGATCCAGTCGGTCGCGGTGATGGCTGCCGGCCATTCGGCGGCTGCCAGGCCGACGATCACGCCCGCGGGCAGCATCCATGAGCCATCGCCGTTGTTGATGGCGTTGTAATCCACGCCGTTCACGGTGACGACGATCGTGGCATCGGGGTCCTGGACCGTGCCCAGGATCGACGGCGAGGCCGAAGTCGGGCTCACGGCCGTCACCGTGATGGTCGGCACGGTGGTGTCGATGACCAGCGTCCCTTCCGCGGTCGCTTGGTTGCCCAGCGCATCCACGGCGACAACCGTCAATACGTACTCGCCGTCATCCAGTTCCGTGATCTGGCCCGCCGCGATCGACCATGTGCCGTCACCGTTGTTCACGGCCAGGTAATCCTCCTGGTCAACGGTGACGGTGATTGTGGCGCCGGGATCATCGACCGCCCCCGCCAGCGCGGGCGATGAAACCGTGGTGTCCACATCCGGCGCAGTGACCGCCGGCGCTGTCGCGTCGATGGTCAACTGTGCATCGTCGGTGGCTTCATTGCCCGCGGCATCGGTTGCCGTTACGGTCACCGCGTACGAGCCGTCCGCCAGATTCGCGACCTGTCCCGCGGCCAGCGACCACCCGCCGTCGCCATTGTTGACGGCGACGTAATCGACGCCATTCACCGTAACCATGACGTTCGCATTGGGGTCATCAATGTCGCCCGCCAGCGACGGAGAAACCGTGTTGGTGGTCAGGTCGGCCATTGCCACGACCGGAACGGTGAGATCAATCGTAATCTGCGCCTGCGCCGTCGAATCGTTCCCCAGCGCATCGATCGAGGCGATGGCGACCGGATAAACGCCCTCGGCCAGGGCGGCGATCTCGCCCGCGTCGATCGACCACGTCCCGTCGCCGTTGTTGACGGCGGCGTAATCCGCGCCGTTGACGGTCAGCGTAACCGTCGCGGCCGGATCATCCACAGTGCCCGCAAGCGCCGGCGAGACGAGCTTCGTGACCACGTCATTCATGTCGGCGATCGGGGCTGTGCTGTCCACGGTCAGCGCTGCCAGCTCGCTCACCTCGCCTGAATCCGCGCCTTCATTGGCGGTGGCGGCGACGAGCAGGTCGTACGTGCCGTCGGCCAGCGCATCCGGGTCCGGCAGGGTGAATGACCAGCCTCCGGCGCCATTTTCCACGGCGTCCCAGGCGCCGATCGTGCTCGCGCCCTGCTTGATCGTCACCTGCACGTCTGCGGTGTTCTCGCTCACAGTTCCGGTCAGGGAAGGCGTCGTGTCATCGGTGATCAGCGGCAGCAGCGTGGAGATGCCCACATCGATGGCTGCCAGCAGTTGCCTTGTTTCCAGCGCCTCAATCGCCGGCCCGCGTGCCGTTCTGGCCTTGGATTTCCTGTTCTTCCTCATGGTGAACCTTCCCTTCCGGGCCTGTCGCCCTTGTCCTGAAATACGCCCTTGCAAGTATGTCCCAGAATCCGCGCATGTCCTGGAGACGCCGAGTCGTTGAAGACCTGCCGCCGGCATGCGCGAGCCCGTGCGCAACAGAAGTTGCCGCCCAACCGCATCGCGTTTCACCGGTGTGTCGCGAGGAAAGCGAAACACTCGCGCATCACATGACGATGAAACGCATCTCGCTCTTGCTCATGGGCAGGAGTATCGCATGAGCCCGCCCGAAGGCAAGCACACGCCGCTGAACGTCGTCCCTCAAAAAATGCCCCGTCCGGCCTGCCCCTGTCGAATGCGGCCGCGAACGTTGCTCGCTCGCTCGCCCCACATGCGCGAAAAATCCCCCCTCGGCCGCCACGGTTTCGGCGGACGCAACAGTGGCTTACCCCGTCGCCTGCATGTTCCGTTTCAGATTCGAAGCTCTGTCGGTGCGCAGCTCGGCCCCTTCCTCATCGGAAATGCACCCTATCGTCCGAGTCGCCCCCGCCATCAATCCGTTTCCGGGGCGTTATGGCATGCTGCCCGGTCGATTGCCGGGAACCCATTCAACTTCACGTCTCGAATCACCATCTCGACGATGTCCCGGCCGATTTCGTAGGCATGATGCCGCGTCCCGTCGTCTTCGCCGGACCAGTCGGACAGCACCTGCGCCACTTTCTGATAAAGACTCGTCGACATCGCTCAGTCTCCTTGGCTCGCTGGAGCCAACATCGACCGGTCGGCGAGGTGCCATGAGGCTGCCCAGGGACCCATATTTCGCGGTGTTTCAGGGTGAATCCCCCGATTCCCGAATTGCCCCTCACGGCCGGTACAACGCGCGATCCTGGTCCGTCTCCCACACCTCGACGCTCTTTAACTCCACTCGTTTCGGCAACTTAAGCATCTGGGCGATGTGAACCGCGATGCTCTCCGCCGACGGATTGACTTGCTGGCGGAATGGTTCGAACTCGTTGATTGTGTGATTGTGCCAGGGGCCGATGATCTTCCCCAGCAGTCGCTCCAGCACGTGAAAATCCATCACAACCCCGATCGAATCCAACTGCTCGGCCGCCACCGTCACTCGCACGGTCCAGTTGTGCCCGTGCAACGGCTCCACCGACCCATCATATAGCCGGATCTGATGAGCGGCCGAGAACATCCGCGTAATGGAAATCTCAAATGCCATATGTCAACCAGAGCATGCAATTATGGGCGATGACGCACCAATAAGAAAGCCGCTTTTGAACCTGGTCGCCCCATCATAGGGGCATCCGGCCCAGGGGTATTCGCGCATAATGCGCGGCCAGCCGTCCTGCCGCCAACCGGTTCGCCTTCTTGCGCCCAGCCGATTCCCGCTCATCCAAGTCCTGGCCAGTACTCATGCCGCCACAATGTTGAGCCCATGCTGGGTCAATATAGTACTAATAATGTGCTCTATGGTAAGGGCCCACCGGGCGAGATTCTCGCAGGACAAGGAGCACACTCTCGCAAACGCTCGATTCGGCAAAGCGCCCGTCCCAATGGTCTTGAAAAAGCTTGCATGGCAAGCTGGCTTGAACTAGACTGGAGCCGGATTTGCGAGGTCGTGGGCACGTGGGTGCTCAGTTGGGTTTCCAAAACGGCGCTGGCCGATCCAAGTCTCGAGCCCATTCCTCAAGAATGAGGGCGCTCGGCTCTCCGGAAATGCAAGCTCCGGCTGTTCGCAGTATCCGTGCGCGGTCCACGTTCTCCGTAGGGAGAGTGGTCGCGGATCTCAAGGGTGGGAAGACCTCGCGTCACAGGGGCGAGAGAGAGGAACCACATCATGGCAGGGCTGACCAGGCGGCGTAGCGCGGCATCTGGGCGGGGGTTCTTAGCTGCGAGGGCGGCCATAGCCAGGGCCGTGTGGGGCGGCCGTCGGCGTGCCGACGCCGAGTCGCTCGAAGGCCGAGTGCTGCTGAGCGATGGGGGGCAACTGAGTATCCAACAGGCATCCAGCCTGCTGAGTTCGCGCGACATTACCGGCGCTACCGTCATCACCCACGGTTTCCAGATCACCGGTGGCGGTGGGGATTCTCTGATGAGTCTCGCGCAGACCATCCATAGTCGCGTTGGAGGGTGGCTGCTTGACTATGACGTACCAAATGAGGACGAATCAGGCTACATCGATGAAGCGCAATCCATACTTCCGGCAAGTGAAGATGGGGTGTTGACGGGGGAGGTCATCCTGCTGTTCGACTGGGCGGCGGAATCGAATGAACTGACCTCCGGATGGGGCGAGGCGGCGGGCGATGCCCTGTTCTCGATGCTGGCGGCACTCAACCTTGTCAGCGGCGCTGATGGCGCTGCGCCTATTCCTCTGCATTTCATCGGCCATAGTTTCGGCACTGTGGTGACCAGCGAGGCGGTGGAGCGATTGGCCGCCGTTGGCGTGCCGGTGGACCACGTGACCTACCTCGATCCCCACGACTTCGATCAGGGCTTGCTCGTTGATGGAGTACAGAAACTGTACGAATTGGGACAACCGGGCGGATATGGCGCATCGATATGGGACAATGTGACGTTCGCCGATGTGTATTACCAGACGCGCGGCTCGAACCTAGGGGCGCTGGCGCCGAACCTTGTGGTTCCCAACGGCCGGCCCATTCCCGGTGCTTATAACGTACTTCTTGAGGATGAATTGCCGGCGTTGAGCCCATCGCCGTACGGAACAACCGACTTCGCTGGTGATCACGGATATGTTTGGTCCGATTTCTATCTTGACACCGTCACGGATGTCGGTTCCACAACAGGGTACGCCTTCAGCCGGCTTGCGAGTGGGCAGGCATTGCGCGCGTCGGCCAACCCCAACTTCTATGATGGTGCCCAGGACCATGCCTATAGCGAGAGCGATCTTGTTAATCGTACCACGGGGGTCCCGAATGACTCGGGTTTGGCCGGAATGGGACTGACTGTGGATGATGTGCAGCAGGGGCGGTGGGCCACATCGTGGTCACCGATGACGATCGTAAACGGCGATCTTGAGACGCCGGCGCTGCATCCGGTCGCCTCCGTGAGCAACCATATTGAGCCAGGGTGGTCCCATCACGGCGGCAGCGGCGAAGCCTTCGTGGCCGAGAGTGGCGGCAACCACTTTCTTCAGTTCGAGTTGGGGTATCAGAGCCGGACCCACAACCTGTTGTATGTGCCGGATGACGCCTACTACCTGTCGTTTGACTTCTGGTGCAACGATGCGGGGAACGACCAGTTCAAGGTAAGCCTTGGCGGGACACAACTTGGGCAGATGTTGAGCTTGAGCGTGCAGGGCGGGGGGTTCCAGCGGCGAATCCTGCCGATTCCGGCGGAACTGCGCGGCAAGGCCAGCAGTTTGACGCTGGCGATGGTGGCGACGGGCGGGGTGGATTCGGCGGTGCGGATCGACAACGTGGGCTTTCGGCCGGAGATCAGCGTGGAGAATACCCAGGCGATCGAGGGAGGTCTGGAGTCGTTGTCGCAGGCCATGGAATCGGTCAGCGCTTCGGATCTGTATGGGCGGGAACTGCCGCTGATCGACAAGAGTCTGGGCGATATGACATCGCCATCGCAGGCCATCCTGAGCGGATTGCTGGGTCCAATCAGAAACTACCTGGATAGTGACCCCACGGCCACGACGGGGGAGTTGCAGGCCTATCTGGCCGGCTGGAGCGCGAGCGTGGGTGGCGTGGGATTCAGCATCAGCGCGCCGACGGTGAGCCTGAGCGGTTCGGAGTTGAAGGTTCAGGTGGTGCTGAACACGCAATGGCTCCAGAGCGTGCCGATCGACCTCGCAACCGGCAAGGACTCGGCGTTTTCATTCGATGTTTCAGCGCCGTTGAGTCTGTCCGCCGGCATTGACCTGGCGATCTCGTTCGGTCTGGACTTGTCGGAGGGCATCGCGCCGGAGGATGCGTTCTTTGTCCAGATTGATCGGTTGTCCGCGTCGGCAGCAGCGGGTTCATCATCCATCGAAGGCAGCGCCCGGGCGGGGTTCCTGGAGCTTTCGGTGGAGGAAGGCAGCCTGTTCCTGGAGGCGCAGCTCGACATCGCGGTGAACGAGGGCGAGCGGATGACGCTGCGCGAGCTGAACGGGCGGTCGTTCGCGGACCTGTTCGATGTCGAGCCGGGAGGAAGCCTGATCGGCGCTCTGCCGCTGAAGATCAGCACGGGAATCGTCGGGCTGTCGCTTTCGGCCGTTCCGCGCATGAACTTGAGCCTTGCGGACGTCTT
>CAZMXI010000048.1:0-15066 GCA_964570205.1 uncultured Tepidisphaeraceae bacterium | reverse complement strand
GGGGGAACCGCAGTTTACGCCCAATAGCGATTATGAGGCACACCTGGCGCGGTTCGAGGAGATCAGCTCCAACGGTTTCCTGAGCGCCATCAAGCAGCTCGCCAACGGGCTCCGTGATATGGGTGCTTCTTCGCTGCTGGATCAGCCGATCCCGTTTACACGGGGGTTGTCGCTTTCGCAGGCGATCGATCTGGCCGACCTGCTGGGCCGGGCGTGGATCGACCCGCTGGAGCGACTGCGCCTGACAGCCGCCAACGATGCGCCAGCGGATGGGCGGCCGGCATCCGACCAGACCATCAAGGTGAAGTTCAACGGCGAGACAGAGATCACGGTTGCTCTGGCCACGGGGATGACGGGCGGAAACACGAGCGTCACTGACCTGGCGGCCGATCTGGAGGCGGCACTGGCCGCTGCGCTGGAGGGCACGGATTTCGCCGGCGCTTTGCGCGTCGTGGCGAGCGGGCCGCGGTTGGCGCTGCTGGCGCAGACCACGCAGGTGACCACCCTGACGATCAGCGGCGGCGAGGCGCTGGGGTTCGCGACCAACCAGGAGGCAAGCGGCCTGGGTTTCTCGACGGCGCAGGAGATGGGCAAGCTGCTGTCAAACGTGCTGGGGGTGGACGTGCAGAGCATTGATCCGCGCTACGACGGTGTCACGCATGAGCTGACCTTCACCTTGGGCGCCTTCAACGCGGTGGCGGATGTGTTTGACACTCCGGTGGGCTTCGAGATGGACCTGGGCAGCCTGGGGAACATCCGGAGCGACAGCCAGGTGGGCCTGCAGGCGGGGCTGACCGGCGGGCTGACCGTGGGCCTTGTGCTGGAACCGCTGAACGGGCAGACGCTGGCGGATCGGGTGTTCATCCGCGATGCGTCGTTGACCGGCTCTTTGAGCCTGCGCGG
Source organism: uncultured Tepidisphaeraceae bacterium (assembly GCA_964570205.1). Lineage (GTDB taxonomy): Bacteria > Planctomycetota > Phycisphaerae > Tepidisphaerales > Tepidisphaeraceae > CAZMXI01. The sequence continues at coordinate 14,163 of CAZMXI010000048.1, read as the reverse complement.
CACCTCCATCGACGCGTCGGCCGACTTCGGCCTGGCGGAGATCGCGGTGCACGATGGGACAGCCCAAGCGACGGTGCAGGCCACGCTGGCCCTCGTCGATCCAGGGTCAGGCGACGCCGCGGACGGCCGCATTTTCCTGTCGGAGCTGGTGAGCGGACTGAGCGATCCTTCCAGCATCGCCACCGCGGATATATCGGGATCGGCGACTGCCACGCTGCCGATCCAGGTGGATGTGCCGTGGCTCAATCTGGGGGTGGAGCCGACATTCGTAGTGAACTGGAGCGATATCGGCGACCTCGACACGCTGGAACTGAGATGGAGCGACCTGGAGGACCTGGGCGGCCTCGGCAACCTGATGACCGGTGGGCTGACGGACGAGACAGCGCTGTCAGGCCTGAACGGCGGGCATGGCGTGGAAACGCTGGGCGGCGCTGCCGACCTTCGCTTCACGGGGCGGGATGGTTCTGTGTTCGACGTCGCGTTGAACGGTTGCCGCACGCTCGGCGACGTGATGTCGCGGGTGCGCGACGCCGGCGGCGGGAAGGTGTTGCTGACGATCGATGAAGCCGGAGAGCGGCTGGTCGTCACGGACCATAGCGACGGGGCGGGCACGTTGCGCGTGGCGGCGATGAATGGTTCGCCGGCGGGCGGAGGGCTGGGGATCCTCGGCGAGGATGAGGATGGCGATGGCGTGATCGAGGGGCGGGCACCGGGCGGATCAAGCATCGCCGGCGCGCTGCACGGCGTGGCGCAATTCCTCGGCAGGCTTGAAGGGTTCTCCTTCCTGAATCAGGACCTGCCGCTGATCAATGTCAGCGTCAGCGATGTGCTGGGCTTCGCGGCGAAGTTCGAGGATGCGGTCAATGCGTTCCAGGCGAATCCCTCGCGCACGCTGAATGGGCTGGAACTGGCGCTGGAGCAGATGCTGGGCATACCGGAGGATCTGCTGGCGATCTCCATGGATGGGCCTGAGACGCTGCGGATCGACCTGACGTTTGCGGCGGGCGTGGATGTGCAGCGGTCGCTGAACGTTGACCTGAGCTCGCTCGGGCTGGACCTGGGGAACCTGCTGGATGTGAGCGGCGCAGCCGCCGTGGACGTGATGGCGCATGGGTCGCTGTCACTGGATATCGGGGTTGATCTGAGTGACCCCGCGAGTCCGCGGGCGTTCTTCTACGACACCACGGGGCTGACGCTGGGCGCGCGGATCAGCGGGACGAATCTTGATCTGACCGCCGCTCTGGGTCCGCTGGGGCTGTTCGTGCGGGATGGCAGCGTTGCGCTGGACGCGGATGGCGCGGGGAGCAGCACTGAGCCCGCGACTTTCGCGGTCGGCTTCACGGATGATGATGGGGATGGGCGGCTGTACCTGAGCGATGATCTGCTGTCGCGCGTCGATGTCAGCCTGAGCGGGAAGGCCAGCGCGGCCCTGCCGATGTACTTCCCAACGGAGACCTCGTCGATCGGTCAGCTTGGCCTCGAAGTGGCCGACCTGTCGGACCCGATTGACAGTCTGACATTGACCGCGCCGGACTTTGAAGACCTGATCAGCGGCACCGACTTCGCCAGCAACCTGTACGGGCTGGTGGGCGGCTGGGATGGCATGCTGTCGATCCTGCAGGATGCGTTGAACGGGCAGGTGTTCGGGGTCAGGCTGCCGCTGATTGGCGACAAGCTGTCCGGGGCATCCTCGTTCGTCGGCCAGATGCGGGCGGCGATCGCGGATGTGCTGGGCGACGCGGATTTGAGCGGCGCCGGTGCGGCAGGGCTGGCGCGGCAGAGGCTGTTCGAGGCGCTGAACGGGCTGAACATCGTCAACGACCGCAACGCCGACGGCAAGCGGGACATCAACGATATCGGGATGGTCGTGGACAGTGACGGCGTGCGGTTCGACCTGAGCCTGGGGCGGTCGTTCTCGCCGGTGCCGAGCGACACAGGCTTCGATTTTGACCTGGGATTCCCGGGGCTTGGGCTGGAGGTCGAGGGGAAGATCAGCTTCGAGACTTACTTCAACTTCGATTTCGGCTTTGGCATCAGCCAGGAAGATGGAGTCTACTTCGCTCTGGACCCGGACAAGACCGACGATATCGAGGTTGGGGTTCGGCTGGGCATTCCCGGTCTGGATGCGACCGGCAGACTGGCATTCCTGCAACTGCAGGTTGAGGATGATCCGGGCGACCCGAGCGAGGTTTCGGGCGTGTTCGCCGTGGACATCGACCCCGGCGAGGATGGCAAGATCACCTTCGCGGAGCTGTCATCCGGGTCGGGCATGGAAATCGACGCCGTCGTGGACGGCGGCGCGGATGTGAACCTGAAGGTGCTGGCGAGCTTCGGCGGCAGCGCCCAGTTCCCGAGCCTGCGAGCCGACTTCGACCTGGACTGGCAGTTCCTTCACGCCGGCACGGACGAGTCCGACAAGACTTTCGGCGGCACGCCGGAGATATCGTGGGACAACGTACAGCTTGGCATGGGATCGTTCCTGAGCGATTTCCTGAGGCCGGTGGTTGAGAAGATCCAGTCGGTGCTGGACCCCATCCAGCCGGTACTGGATGTGCTGACGACGAGGCTGCCGGTGATCGCCGACCTGGGCGGCCCGAAGACGCTGCTGGACCTGGCGCGGATGTTCGGCTACGCGCGCGTCGCCGATTTCGTGGAGATGGTCCAACAGATCAGCGACCTGGCAGACCAGCTCAGCTCGTTCAGCTCGGGCGAGGAGATATGGATCGACTTGGGTCAGTTTGACATCGACGGCCTGCTGGCCCGGGATGAGTCGGCCAAGGGCCAGTTGACGCCCACGTCCGCGCAATCGCTGCCGAGCTTCGACACGATCAAGAGCCAGCTTCGGGCGAAGCATCCGCAGGCGGGGGCGGTGTTTGACTCATCGGTGAACGTCACGGGCGGGGGCTTCCGCTTCCCGATTATTGAAGAGCCGTCCAAGGCGTTTCAACTGCTGCTTGGGCAGGATGTGACGCTGTTCACATACGATGCGCCCGAGCTGGACATGAAGTTCACCTACTCGCAGTATTTCCCGATCGTCGGGCCGCTGGGGGCGAGCATCACCGGCACGGTGGGGGCGAACATCGACTTCGCGTTCGGCTACGACACTTACGGGCTGCGGGAGTTCGTCAAGAGCGATTTCCACGACTTCGGGGCGATCTTCAAGGGCTTCTACATCAGCGATCGCGAGAATGCCGACGGGACCGGAGCGGATGTCCCGGAGGTCACGCTCAGTGGCGCATTGAAGGCTGCGGCCGAGTTGAACCTGGTGGCGGTGCGCGCGGGCGTCGGCGGCGGCATCCTGCTGGATGTCTTCTTCAACCTGCACGATGACAACGCCGACGGCAAGGTGCGGGTCGATGAATTGTGGCACAACTTCAGGGATGTGGGGCCATTGTTCGTATTCGACGTGAGCGGGCGCCTGAGCGCGATGCTGGAGGCGTTCATCAAGATCAAGTTCGGGCCGATCACCATCTGGGATGAAACCTATGAGCTGGCGCGGGTGACGCTGGTGGATTTCGCCGTTCCGCGGCCGGCGGGCTCGACGCCCGTGCTGGCGACGAGGGATGCCGGCGGCATTCTGCACCTGAACACCTCGGCGGCCAACGACCGCTTCGTATTGAGCCGAGGCGCGAGCGACAGCCAGGTGATCGTCAACGGCCTGGGCCTGGAGCAGACGTACTCATCGGTGACGGGGATCGTGTTTGATGGGGGCGCCGGGGACGACGCGATCTCGATTCTGCCGGAAGTGACGCTGCCCGCGACGCTGAGCGGGGGGGCCGGCAATGACAATCTCACCGCGGGCGGTGGGGCTACCACAATGCACGGCGGCGATGGCAACGATCAGCTCATGGGCGGCGGCGCGGCCGACGTGATGTACGGCGATGCGGGGGCCGACACGCTCCTGGGCGGCGGCGGGGCGGACAATCTGAATGGCGGCGCCGGGGCCGACCGGCTCGATGGCGGCAATGGCAGCGACACGCTGAACGGCGGCGAAGGCGATGACGAACTGGCCGGCGGGTGGGGCAACGACTGGCTGGCGGGCGGCGATGGCGATGACACGCTGCTGGGGCAGGAGAATGATGATGTGCTGATCGGCGGCGGCGGGAATGATCGGCTGGATGGCGGGCTGGACAACGACCTGCTGGCTGGAGGGGCGGCGACGATTACCGGGGCGTGGCCGGGCACGCCGGTGGTGGTCACCGCGGCGGGAGGGGGAAACAACGTGCTGCTCGGCAACGACGGCAATGACTGGATATTCGGCGCGGATGGCGACGACTCCATTGAGGGCGGCCTTGGGGGCGACCGAATTGAAGCCGCGGCCGGGCGGGATACGGTCGATGGCGGCCGCGGTGGCGACACCATCGACGCCGGTGACGGCGATGATCTGGTTTGTGGCAACTCGGGCAGTGATGAAATCGTCGGCGGATGGGGGCGGGATACGGTGTATGCCGGCATGTCCGCCGACGGCGAAGGCGCGGCGGGTGAAGAGAACCAGGTGTGGGGCGATTTGCGCAACTCGGCGGCGGCCTGGCCGGGATCGGCCGGGGACCATGCGGACCTGATCTACGGCGATGTGGGCGATGACAGCATTTTCGCGGGGGCGGGCGATGATCTGGTCTACGCCCTGGCGGGCAGTGATCTGATTGAAGGTGGCTGGGGCAGGGACACCCTGTACGGAGGTTCAAGCATCACCGGCGGGGGCAGCGCAGCCGACATCAATACCATCTACGGGGATCTGAACGCGGCCGGCGCCATGCCGGGCGCTGAGCAAGACCACGCCGACCGCATCTACGGCGACATCGGCCGGGATGTGATTGATGCGGGACAAGGCGACGACTTCGTCGATGCCATCGATGGAGACAACAGCGTCCATGCGGGCTCCGGCAATGACACGGTGGTTACGGGCGGCGGGGCCGATTTCATTGCGGGACATGAGGGGAATGATCAGATCCACTCCGGCGGCGGCGCGGATACCATCGATGCGGGATTGGGAGATGATCTGGTGTACGGCGGGGCGGGAAGCGACCTGATCGTTGCGGGATGGGGGCGCGACACGGTGTATGCGGGCGTTGATTCGACGGGAGGCGGGGCGGCGGGCGACTGGAACGTGGTTTTCGGCGATCTGGAGGACGTATCCATCGCGCCGGGCGCGTCGGAGGACCACGCGGATGTGATCTACGGCGACATTGGTGCGGATGATCTGCATGGCGGCGTTGGGTCAGACCAGATCCGAGGCCTGGCCGGCGACGATTTGATCGTCGGCGGCGGCGGGCACGACCAGATCGCAGGCGGAGCGGGAGAAGACATCGTGTGGGGCGGCGAAGCGAAATGGGGCGGCGATGAGGGATACGGGCGAAGCTGGTTCGCGCTGGGCACTCCGGGTCTGTTCTCGAGCCCGGCCGGTTTTGTCTCGGCCGAACAGGCGAATCCGACCGGTTATGTTCCGCCGCGCATCACGCCGCTGGCGATGGGTGGAGCGTCGTGGGCGGGTTCCAACAGCGGACCAGAGATGGTGGGCGACGGGCGGGACTCCATCTGGGGCGACGAGGGGACGGACTGGATATTCAGCGGCGGCGACACCGACGAGGTCTATGGCGGCCTGGGCGATGACTATTTGGATGCCGGGGCGGGCAATGATCTTGTGTCCGGCGGCGCGGGGGATGATGTTGTGCGGGGCGGGCTCAACAACGATGTGCTGCACGGCAATGAAGGGATCGACCAGGTCTATGGCGACAGCGGCGACGATTTCCTGTTTGGCGATGCCGGAGCGGGTGGCGTGCAGGCGGGGCAGAGGCTCTGGGGCGGTTCTGGAAGCGACACCCTGTACGCCTACGCGCCGGGCACATCGGCCGAGGCAGTGCGCGGCGATGAGCTGCATGGCGGCGCGGATGGCGACTACCTCTACGGGAACCTGCGCCAGGATGTGCTGATCGGCGATGAGGGGAATGACTACCTGCACGGCGACTACCTCGCCGGCCCGGACTACGCGCGAAATACCCAGGCGGCCGTTCTCGGCGCGGCGGACAGCCTGTTTGGCGGCTATGGACAGGACCAGCTCTTCGGCGGCGCTGGCGGCGATGCGCTCTGGGGCGGGCAGGATTCCGACTGGCTCGAGGGCATGGATGGGCGCGATTCCGTGTATGGCGGCGGCGGCGTGGACCTGCTGGCGCTGGATGTTGATTCTCGATACACAACGCTGGGCGATGTCCTGGATGGGCACTTCGGCAATAGCGCTCCGGGCGACAGCCTTGACGATGGCAGCGTCGATATCTTCGTGATCGAGGGCGACAAGACGCGAAATGCCAGCGGCGATGTCGTCTATGACGATTCGATCCTGCTGGATGAGGTTGCGGATGGCGGGCAACAGACGCTGCGGATCGCATACACCGGAGCTCTGCCCGGCCAGTCGCGGCAGATGCTGGTCAACTGGCGAAACGCCGCGGGCGTTCCGGTGGTCGAGCAGATCCAGGTCTCCGGGTTGATGGGCAATGACCAGATTGGCGTGAAGCTTGGCGCGGCCACTCTCGCGCAGCTCACCGCGGCGACGCCGGGGCGCCCGTGGGTGGCGGTTGTCGGCGGCGGGCCGGGCAACGACACCCTCTGGGGCACGGCGGGGCGCGACCGCATGGATGGCGGCCCGGGAAGCGACTGGCTGTACGGCTATGGCGGCGATGATCGCCTGTGGGGAGACTCGGGCAATGGCAATCCGTTGACCGATGAGGATCGCCTGTTCGCCGGCGGCGGGAATGACGACCTGATCGGCGGCGTGGGCTCCAATGGCCTGTACGCCTGGTCGTGCGACCCCGAGATGGACCTCGACGGCGACGGCGTCATGCAATTCGGCGTGTTCGTGAACCCGGCCACCGGCGAGTTGTGCGACGACGATGGCGGCGGAGTCTTCAGACAGGAGGATACGGGGCTCAACCGGATGCTGGGCAGCAGCAACACCGTGGGCCGCGACCTTCTGTACGGCGGTACGGGGCTCGATCTGCTCTACGGGAATGGCGGGGGCGGCGCCCTGGGCGATCAGATCATCACGCGACATGGCAACGCCTTTGAGTCCGACGAGGGGGCCTTTGCGGAAGAGAACGCGTGGAAGGAATACGCCCGCAGCACGGATCGCGTCTGGTATCTGGGTGGATCGGCCGGCGATAACCGCATCCAGATCGATTATGTGACCAATCCGTATAATCCATTCTTCGGCCGGCACATGGTCACGTTCTCCGGCGATGGGACCTTCAATCCACAATTCAACGGCTTCGATGCGGTCATGGCGTACGACCAGAACGAGGGAACCCACGACACCGATGATGCGGTGCGCGAGGCCAGCGTCGCGCGGGATATGGACGCATTCGGCCCCTATGCCATGTTTGACGATCGCGTCACGGAAGACTATGTCCGCGCCTTGCTGGGGCCTGAAGCGGACTTCATGGCCATCATCATCGATGCGCTGGATGGCAACGACACCATCGTGGTTGGACAGACCACCCAGAAGACCGTGTGGATCGACGCCGGGGACGGAAACGACACCGTGCTGATCGAGCCGCAACGGGCATTCCTGCCGGATGCGACCGACCCGGTTGACGTGCAGTACCTTCCCGGCGACGTGCGTCGCATGGCCCGGCGCAACGACACGATGAACCAGGCGTTTGATCTGGGCGACGTCGTCGCCGGCCGAATTGTGCGCGGCCTGACGATCGACAGCGATGGAAGCAGCACCAACATCATTCAGGATGTCGACTGGTACAAGTTCCGGCTTATCGCTCAGCCGGTGGCTGGCGACGCGATCTCGATATCGCAGGTTGGCGACGTGAGCGGCGCGGGCCTGCGGATGACCCTGCGGGATGGAGCCGGCGCCGCGGTGCGGTCAGCCGACGCGGCCGGGCGCATCGACCTGGGCGGCCTGGCGGCGGGCACGGCTTGGTGGCTTGAGATCAAGTGCGTGGACCCGGCCAAGCCAGCGCAGCCAGGCGCTTCAACGGGGTACGAAGTGCAATTCGCCATCGCCGCGACCCCGGATGCGGCTGAACCGAACAACACCGCCGCGACGGCCTGGGCCATCGACAACGTCCATCTGTTGTCGGCCATCACCGGCTTGACGCTGCATTCCGATTCCGACATCGACTGGTATCGCCTGAGGCTGTCGGACGGCGACTCCGTCGCCCTGGAGGTGCTGAGCGGCGATGCGGCGGTGATCGGGCTGTACGGCGCTGGGGGCAGTGCGCTGATTGACCTGAATGAGGCGGTTGTGGCGGGCGCTCCGGCGGCGGTAACGGCCGAAGGCGCTTACGATGAATACTGGCTCAAGGTGTCGGGGGAAAGATCGTCTTATCGGCTGAACCTCTCGGCCGCCGCCGTGACGCCGATGGGCAATTCCAGCAAGGAAACGGCGTTCCCTCTGCCGGATGTCGATGAGTTCCGCTCGATGAGCCTGACTCTGGATGAATCGACCGACCAGGCGTGGTTTGAATTGAATCTCGCCACGGAAGGGGGCTCATCGCAAGCCATCGGCCTTCGCGTCACCAACGGCAAGGATCGGCTTCGGATGGAGTTGGTGGACTCGGCGGGCTCCGTCATCAACAGCGACGAGACGCTGGGCGGCGTGGATGCGGCGTTGTCGCTTCGCGGCCTTGCCGTTGGGACATATTGGCTGCGCATCACCATGCCGGGGATCGCCGCTGCCAGCGAGGCGCCGGCCTACGAACTGTTCTCGTTCTCCGGAGCGGCCGGCGGGGCTCAATTGGACCTGTCGGGCGCGGCTATGGTCGATCATGCCGCCGCCAGCCTGGGCGAACGGCGCGACGTGATCCTCGGGGGAACGGGCGACGACATCCTCGTGGGCGGATCGGGGGAGGATTGGATTTTCGGCGGTGCTGGCAACGACCTGCTCAACGGCGGCCTGGATCGCCAGGCAAGCGACCTGCTGTACGGCGGCGCTGGCAACGACCTGTTCCAGTTGTGGCCGGACTGGCTGCCGGTGAATCCCGCGACGGGGCGGCCGGGCGATCCCGGCCTTGCGGACATGTTCGATGGCGGCGAGGGCAACGATCGAGTGATCTTCCTCGGAGGCGATGCGATCAGCGACATTGGCCCGTCGCCGGTGAGCGTGCGGGATTACATCCTGCTGGGGTACGACCGGTTCCTGCATCGCCATCGCCTGGCGAGCCTTGTTTATGATGTCGGCAACCAGGTTTTTGTGCGCGATGGGACCGCGCCGACGAGCCCGTTCCTTGAGAAGTACGTTTTCTTCCAGGCGCGGGATGTCGAGGGGACCTACATCAATACCCGCGGCGGCGATGATGTCGTGCACGCGGATCCGGGTCGGATCCTCAACGGCCAGTCTTGGGGGATTGCCGGTGGCGATGTGGAAGCGAGGGCGACCGCATTTGCCTCGCTGGCGATCCTGGGCGGCGGCGGGACCGACTGGCTCTACGGCGGAGCTGGCGATGATGCGATTTACGGCGGCGAGGGCAACAACTTCATGGCCGGCGGCGAGGGCGACGATCTGATCTTCGGCGACGATGGCCGCGATACGCTTGCGGGTTATGGAGTCGGTTTCGACATCCTGCCGTTCGGAACGCCCGAGAACCCTGGAACACCGAGCTTCGATCCGGCGAAGCGGATGGACTTCTCGTTCGTTCGGACCCTGCCGACGAGCGGGGCCCAGCTTGAGGAGTTGGAGGTCCCCACCGCCGGCGTAAGTCTTCAGGATGGGACTACCGGCTCGGTCGACCTGGCCGACGCGATGGCGCTGGAGGGCGTCAACGGCAACGACGGCATCAGTTTCTTCACGGCTGTCGGCGACATCAACGGTGATGGGGTCGAGGACTACCTCGCGGGCGGCGACGCTCGAAGCTACGTGCTCTTCGGGCCGATTGATCCCGGCCGGCTCTTCCGCGCCCAGACTGTGGACACGAACAACAACGGCCTCGGCGATCAGATCACTGTCCGGGGAACCGATTGGGCCTTCAACGCGCGATTCGATGACGCGATCAACGAGATGGAGGTTGCCTCGCCGCTGTTCCGCATCGAGGGGCGGGCCGACATCCTGATCGAAGCGCCCAACGGCGCGCGCCCCGCCCTGCGATCGGGCGACATCAACGGCGACGGCCTGGGCGACCTGCTGTTCTACCGTCAGACGGCCGGCCAAGGCACCGTCGAGGTGATCTTCGGCCGCTCCAGCGAATCCGACGGGACGGTCCCGTCCCTGGCTCGGTCGATCAACGCGGCCAACTGGAACGAGTTCGTCGGCGCGACGATTGATCTGGGCCTTCTGAACGGGGCGGCTTCCACCGTTCAGGTTCACGCGCTGGACTGGAACGGCGATGGTGCTGATGACGTGCTGGCGACATGGAACGCCACCTTTGGCGGCGCAAGCGAGCGTGTGCCGACGGGGATGCTGTTTTCCGGCAGCGGCCTGTCCGGCGCTCTCGACGCCGGCGATGCGATGTTCACGCTATACGAGGACCGAACCGATCGCCAGGCCTGCCTGGACGATCTCCTCGGCCAGGAGCCCGCGAGCCGCATGTTCGAGGTCGTTGTCGCGCCCGGCGACCTGACCGTTGCCGTGGCCGGCGACGTGAATCACGATGGATATGAGGATTTCATCGTGGGCAACCGCCGTTTCCTTCACATCAATCAGGTCGGAACGTCAACCGACCAGCTCGAACAGCCGAACTACGGCCGGGTGTACCTGCTGCTTGGCCGGGCCAGCAGTCCCACCGGGATCGACCTCGGAGGAAATGACGTCGGCGCCCCGCGGGCCGACTACATCTGGGAGGATTTCGGCCTGGGCTATGGCGTCTTTGCCGTAGGCGACGTCAACCAGGATGGGCATGACGACCTGGCGTTCGGCCGCGATATGGAATCCGCCAGCGACCACGGGAGCCTGTTCGTGGTGGCCGGATCGCGCAGTTTCACCACCGGCGCAACCCGTATTTCCCGCGACCTGAGCGATTCGGCGTTCCAGTTCTCGGTGCTGGCGCAGTTCAATCGCGGCGTATCCCCGGGGCAGTACGCGCATGGCCGTCTTTCGCTGACGGCCGGCGACTTTGATGGCGATGGGCGGACCGATGTCGCGATCGGCGAGCCGGTGCGTCTGCTGTCCGGCGGCTTCGGCGAGAACCCTTCGGGCATGACCGAGGAACACCAGCGCGGCAGCGTCTATGTCTTCTGGGGAAACCATTCCGGCACGCCGTTGTTCGATGCGCCCGGAACGGTCCTGAACCTGGCGGACGCCGCGGTCATCCTCCGCGGCGAGTCCCCGGGCGATGGCCTGGGGCGGCTTTCGCCGATGGCCGGACTGGATCTCAATGGCGATCGCGTCGGCGACCTGCTGCTCGGAGCGCCGGGCGCTGAAGTCGGCACGGGCGTTGCCGATCCGGATTATCCGACCGTGAACGCCGGCCGCATCTACGTCGTTTACGGCCAGCCGAACAACGTCGCCCTGCCTCTGGCCAGCGCTGAAGTGCTTACGAATCGAGATGTGCCCGGCAGCGGCCTGTATCTCGTCGATGCGCCCGATGGTCAACCAGTCGCATTCGACCGCAGCCTCGCCGCCGGCGAGGTGGAACGATGGTACGGATTCACGACCCTTGGCGACGGATCTGCCGGGAACCAGATCCGCCTGCTCGTCGAGCAGGCCGGCGGCACAAGCGTTTCCCGCCCCGCGCCGCCGGAGGCAACAGTCCTCCCGGCGGTTCAGGATGCCTCCTATGAACGGGCGAGTTCGGGCGTCGTCACGCTGGTCACGGATCCGACGTACCTCAGCACCGGGGGAGCGCTTCCGGGTGACGCCACGCGCGTGGCGGTGCTCGAGTTCGACTTGTCACGTTTTCTCAGCTATGTGGATGATCCATCGGGAATCGAACAGGTCCTGCTCAACATCAGCTACAGGCATCTCCTGGCTACGGAGAACCCCGGTGTGTTGAGTGTTCTTATGCTCGACGAGGAAGGCGACCGGCAGCTTCGTCCGGGTGATGCGACGGCCGATGCCTCGCGGTGTCCGTCGGTGCAGCACGCGCTGGCGCCAACGACGCCGGGCTGGACGCTCATCAACGACCTGGACATCACGGCGATGGTCCGCGCTGCCCTGTCGGCGGGCAAGACCCGCATCACTCTGCGCCTCGATGCAACAACCCCCGGCGTCGTGCGCATCGAGCGGCCGGTTCAAGGCAGCCCGACGCGGCTGCGTATCAGCACCCGCCTTCGCGAAGGCGTGGTGGCCGACGTCTATAGCCAGGACGGCCGGCTCTGGGCCGCGGGGCAGGCTATCGTGGACATGCGCGACTTCCCGGCCGGCAACTATCTCGTGCGGGTGTACAACCCGCTGGCGCAGGCCTATCCCAGCGCGGCCCCCCTGGGCTTTGTGCTGGAAATTGCGCCGCCCAAGATGGGCCAGGCCGATCCTTCCGGCGACTATGATGAACTCTGGGGCGGCGACAACAACGACATCCTCGTGGGCAACGGCTATTTCGATCGCCTCTTCGGCGGCGCTGGCAACGACGCGTTCCAGGCCGAGGCGAATGAGGTCCGCGATTTCGTCAGCGGCGCCGACAGTCGCACCGCCCCAGCCCCGGGCGAGGAAAGCATCTTCGTCGCGTGGCCGTCGAATACCGTCGTCGAGTTCAACGACCCGGCGCTGCAACTGCTTGTGGCCCATGCGCTGGGTCTCTCCATCAACAATGAAGCGGGACAGCCGATCCAGTCGCTGCGCCCGCTTATGGCCAGCGACCTCTGGCAACTGGTGGAACTCGATGCGAGCTTTGCGGGCATCACGGACTTCACTGGCCTCCAATACGCCGTCAATCTGGAATTCGCATCGCTTGCCGGCAACAGCGCCACGGACGTGTTCATGTTCCGCCCCGGCATGCAATTCGGCCACGAAGCCGCGGGCGAACTGGGCCTGCGCGCCCTGCGATACCTGGACCTCGACGGCAATCCTCTGTCATCGTTGGCCGGGCTGGAAGGATTGCCTCGCCTGCGCTTCCTGAGCATGGATCGCCTCGATGCCCCAGCCAGCCAGATCAACGGCCTGGAGCCCCTGTCCGGGTTGGCCGAACTGGTCTACCTCAGCGCGCGCGGGCATCACCTTGCCAGCACAGCTCCGCTGTCGGGGCTCGCTCTTCTGGAGTATCTGTACCTCAGTGACAACGAGATCAACGACGTCACGGGCCTGGATTCTCTCGGTCGCTTGCTTTGGCTGGATCTGCGAAACAATCGCATCACCGACGTCGGTCCGTTGCTTGAGCAGCGGATCATGGATGACTGGGGCAGCGGCTACGACGAGGTTGGCACTGCCTGGCGGGGCGGAGCCAATGGCGCCGCGTACGATGGCGATTATCGCATCCTTCCCGGCGGCGAAATGGGGGCCACGGCGATCTATGAGTTCCGCAACCTGCCCGATGGCGAGTATGAAGTCCTGGCGACCTGGCCCGAGCACAACACTCGCACGACATCGGCGCAGTACACGTTCACCTCGCCTTCGACGATCATCTCGATCGCGTCGCCGTTCAACGAACTCGTCGTCGAGCAGCCGGTTCTCCCGGCTCGCCTGGGCCTGAACGTGCTGATCAATACGGATAACCTGACCATCACCGGCGATGATGGTGACCCCGCCACATTCTACGGAACCGCTTTCACAGCAAGCATCTCTGGCGGGATAGCGCGCTTCCAGTTCACCGGCGATCTGACCATCGGGCCGGACAGCATCCGGGTGACGGGCTCCAACGCGGTGTCGATCGCAGTCGCAGACAATCTCATGATTCACCCCGCGGCCACGTTCGATGTCTCGGCGGTCGGCGCCAGCGCCGGCCCGGGCGGCGGCGCTGGCGGCGCGGGTGGCGTTGGCGGCGGTTGGGTGCTCGGCGGCGCTGCTGGCCAAGGAGGAGGAGGAGGCGCCGGCGGTTCGGGTGGCGGGTGGTGGAGGTATGGCAGCGCCGGTTTACCGGGTGGCGCTGGCGGTGTTGGGGACGCGGGCGCCAACGGAATCGCGGGTACGGCCGGCCAGGGAGGTGGAAGCGGGCTGAACTCCTCCTTTGTGCCCGGCGGCTCGGGCGGTGCCGGCGGCGCAGGCGGGGCTGCGACGGCCGGGGGGACGGGCGGCTCCGGAGGTGGAGGCGGATCCGTTCCCGATGGCAACGGTGGCAATGGCCAGCCTGGCGG
>CAZMXI010000047.1:3676-28665 GCA_964570205.1 uncultured Tepidisphaeraceae bacterium | reverse complement strand
CGTGTCAAGGTGCGTCAGCCGGCGGAATGAGGCGCAGGGACGGTCGTTCACCCTCGGCCGCGAATTGGCTGGCGCCCGCGGAGACAGTCGTGGCAAGGGGGCGGGGCCGCGACAGTCTCCCAAACACCACCCACAGCGCCAGACCCAGCGCGACGAGGCCCAGGCCGATGGCCATGCTCAGGCTCAGGCCGTAAGGCCCTATCCAGAAACGAACGGGCTCAACTCGCAGCAACTCCAGCAAATAGCGTGTTCCACCTTCGAGCATCATCATCAAGGCAAACACGCGCCCGCTTGTGTGAGGCAGCGTGAAATAGGCAAGGCAGAGCCCGGCCAGTATGAAGGCAGTGATGGCGCTGTATATCTGGGCTGGATGGACGGGCAGGGCGGTTTCGCGCCAGATCTGGCTGCGGCTCAACTCCTCCGCCGGCCTGAGGATGGGTTGGCCGTCCTTATAGCCGAGGAGGACCGAAGGCACTTGCTGGCCGGGTGTCAGCCGGCCGCTGGCCACCTGATCGAGATAGGTATAGCTGTGATAGGGGAAGCTGACTTTCCAGGGCAGGTCGCATTCCGCACCGAAACAGCACCCATTGAGGAAGCAGCCGATCCGGCCGAACCCAAGACCGATCAGGAGGCAGGGCGCAACGATGTCCATGCCCATCCGAAGTGTGATCTTTTTACGGATGGCGTAGAAGACCAAGGTGGGAAACGCCAAGAGGAAGCCGCCATAATACGTAAGACCGCCACTGCGCAAGTTCAGCATGTTTCCCAGGTTATACAGTATGGAGCGGTCGCCTCGGGTGAATTCGCCAAGGTTCTCCAGGACGTGAGAGGCACGGGCACCGATAATCCCCGTGAACAGCGCAAGGAGGGCGGCATTGATGAAGGCCTCGCCATCCAGTCCGCTGCGATTGGCCAGGTATCTGGCGAGGTAGGCCGCACCCAGGAAGCCGACGACCATCATGAGGCCATAGCCATAGATGGGAATCGCGTGGCCGCCGATCTGAAGACGAAAGACCTCTTGAAGCATGCTGAGGTTCTGGTTAGCTGGAGCTAGTGTTTTCCACCCGTAGTGGGGGCTTCGATGATCTCGCTGGGGCGATTGCGGTCATCCACGATAACCACGCGGGATTTGTGGCCGGCAATCTCGGCCGGGGTGGCCAGGACGTAGCTGAGGATAATCACCTTATGGCCGACCGCGCTCAGGCGGGCGGCAGCGCCATTGATCTCGATACGGCCACTGCCGGCTTCGGCTGGGATGATGTACGTCTCAAACCGGTTTCCGTTCTCGCAGTCGGCGACAACGACGGCCTCGTTAGGGAGCAGGCCGGAGGCGTCGAGAAGTTTGCGATCGATGGTGATGCTTCCGTGGTAGTTGACATCGGTAAACGTCACCGTCGCACGGTGAATCTTGGCTTTCAGCAGTTTCGTGAGCATTGTCGAGACGATTCTAGGACTTTCCGGACCCGTCGGAAAGGGCTCAGACCGCTGGACGCGGGCAGACGGGCTCGGGCAAAGCTGCCCTTTCATTGGGCGCGTACGGCAACGACGGCCTCCTTCTCGACCTGATAATCGGCACTGCCCAAGCGGATGCGCGGGTCGCCGAAGCCGTGGTAGATGCGGACCTGGTTTGGCTGGCCGGTGTCGCGGATGGCGAAGAGGGTGGGGGTGCCGTAATCCACTCCGTTCCATCGCCTGGCGCAAAACGCAGTAAATTGGGGCGATTCGACGATGAAACCGTACGGCGGCAGGACGACTTCGCCCCCGCTGGCCGAGCGGCAGGCGAAATCGCGCGCTGCGCCGTTGGCCGTGACGATTACGGCGGATGGGCCCTGGCCGAACGTCGTTCGGCGGACCAGACGGTCGGGGGTGAGAAACTCGTGGCCGGTCATGCGCATGCTGGATGTGATCTCGTTCAGGGGCGAGAGGATTTCGTAGGTGTTCTTCACGAAGCGATCGACCGGGTGCATGCCGGCGGCCCAGCCGTTGTCAGCGCGGACGTACATGGCCGAGTCCGCTGCATCGCCCGCTGGCAGGGCGGGTTGGCCAATGAACTCGATCTTGTCGCCTGCGAGCCTCACCTTGCCGACCATGATCCGGCGTTCGCGGTCGGAACGGCCGAGGAGGTTCATGCGATCTGCCCCGGGCTTCCAGAGGCCCACGCGGATGTCGAACGTGCCGGCGAGGCCTTCGGGGATGCTGACGGTGAACGGGCCGTGGCGGACCTGGCCGACTTCCCAGCGGGAGGTGGGCGTCGAGGGCCTGTAGTCGCCCTGGAAGAGGATCTTGCCTGCGGCATCGGTGAAGTGGATGAAGACCGAGTAGTCATCCGTCGGCGTCTTACGCACATCCCACAGATAGGTGATCTGCATGGAGCGAGGGCCGGCCTGCTTCAGTTCGGCGATCGAGGGCTGAAGGGGGAGGGCATCAGCGCTGGCTTCCTTCCAGTAGAGATGCCGGGGGATGTTGTGGTGATTCAGGGTGCGGCCGATGCTGATGTGGTGCAGGACATACTCGGCGGAGTTGTTGATGTCATAGCCGTACTTGCCGTACATGGCGATGCAGTCGCGGTAAACGACCTCGAACAGAGGCACGACGGTGGCGCCGAGCTTCTTCGTCAGGCCGGCATCGTGGTAGTAGCTGCCGCTGACGCCGGTCATGCCTTCGAAGTAGTCGCTGTGGGGGATGGCCCATTCGCGGCCGCACTCGGAGCCGAAAGTGCCGAAAACCTGGCGGGCGTAGTCGGAGAGGGCCTGCTTCCACTTCATGTCATCAGCGCGGGCGAGGGGGTGGTTGGGGTCGAAGCACTCCTGGAGCCCGGCGGCGTAGGTGGTGTCAATGAAATATGTGTCGGCCTGTGTGAGTTTCCTGACTGCTTCGAGATTCTGTGGCCGCTTTGCCAGTTCGAGGGCCTTTTGCGAGCAGGTGATGTACGGCTTGCCACCGGCCCAGGCGCCGCCGACGACGGGCTTACCGTCGGGGTGCTTCTGGATGTAGTCGAGGCTGAAGGAGGGGGCATCGCGGTACATATCCTGGTAGTTGTCGTGCAGGCCGAACAGGTAGCCGAGCTTGCGCACGCGGGCAGCGCACTCGGCGAACTTCTCGTTGCCGCCGCACTCGGGGGCCGCGGGGAGAATGTCGGGGTGCTGGTTGTCGTAGCCGCGGTGAATCCAACCGCCCATCAGGAAATGGACCTTATCCAGTTTCAGATCATTCTTGAGGTGCTCGGCGACCTGTGCGGCCTCGCTGAAGGTCCAGTTGATGGTGATGCGCTGTTCCCGGGTGCTGTCATCGTTCATGCGGCGGTCGAGGGCGCTCCAGAGCTTGAAGTTGATGGCGCCGAAAAGCCTGGAGCGGTCGGGGTTCTGCTTGAGCTTCTGGTCCCAGGTGACGAGCCAGCCGCGATCCTGGGCGATCCGGCGGTAGGCGTTGGCGATGGCAACGTGGTCGCCCTTGCCCAGGAAGTGGATTTCACAGGACCGGGCGCTCTTGCGCAGACTCAGGGAGACCGAAAGCGTCTGCTGGTCCGGGGACCCGCCGGCGGCGGGGAGGGTGCTGCGGACCTGGGCGGCAACGTAGGGATCTGTCCAGGTCACGAGGGCGGCCGCGCCGTTCTTGACCACGCCGAGCATGGCCATGTGGCAGCCTTCGTAGGCATAAGTGTCGAAGGTGTGATTGAAGCTGAGGTTGCTGTCGGCAGGGATCAGCAGTCCCATTCGTACCGGAACAGTCACAAATCCCTTCTCGTCGGCCGTAACCGACATGGCCTCATCCAAGAGGCGAAGGTTCTCAACCTTGAGTCCGGGGGAAGCGTCATAGGAGAACGCCAAGCCGGCGCCATCGGCGATAACGGTGGTTTTCACGCGGAGGACATGGGGCGAATCGGCAACGGGCCTGAATGCGGCGGTGACCGATTGACCGTCGCGGGCGATCTCGCAGCGGATCAGGTCCGCCGTTGTTTGCTTGCCATTGATGCTGACGGTTGCCTGGCCGAAGCGTTGCTGCATCGGGTTGGAGTGCCAAACAACGCCGCCGCGGGCGTCTTGGACCTGCCATCGTCCGTTATCGGGCCAGATCATGAAGCGCAAGCGGTCTGTCGCCAGGGTCGCCGGGCCCTCGGCGGCGAGCGCGGCGGGACTCAGCAGGGCGGCCAGGATGATGCCGACGATGGGGCTGGGGTTGGATGACATGGCGGCATTGTTACGCGCGAACGCGGTGCGCGTTGCGGCGGCCGTCGCCTGCGCCAAAACAAGATTGCGGGCCATTTGCTTCCGGGCGGTGGTTTATAGGATACTCCGTTGGTGAGTGGCCGGTTGACTTCTGGAGTGGATCGAAGCCATGCGGAAATTGGCGGAGCATTCGGGAATGTGACGATGACAGTGTAGGGTGAGAGTCGGCGCGCGCATGGCGGATGGGAGCGCGGGACAAGACCCCTACCGGAGCGCCGAGGCCAGGCCGATGAAGTTCAATCGCTTGTTGTCGGGTGGATTGATCGGGCTGGGGGCGTGGCTCTTCGCGGCCGAGCCCCCATCCACCCAGCCGACGACCCGTCCGGCCGAAGGAGTGCTCCATTTCCGCTTTGACCAGCCGGTATTGTCCAGCGCGGGGGTATTTGACGGCAAGAACCGGCTGATTCGAGTCCTGTGGACCATGAAACTGCTGCCGGCGGGCGAGCAGATCATCCCCTGGGATGGGCTGACGGATGCCGGTGAAGCCGCCCCGGCCGGTGATTACAGCTTCCGGGTTATCGTCAACGGCTGCACGTATCGGAACGTGGGGGCCATTGGCAACAGCGGCAAGCCGGCGAGCGCGGCCGGACACACCCCGACGAACATGGAGTCGGTGGCAGTGGATGCGACCGGCGCCATTTACACCGCCAATGGCTGGGATGAGGCAGGGGCGGATTTCAAGAAGTGGACTCCGGACGGCCAGAGTGCCTACGACGCCAATTTCAGCATTCGCAACGGCAAGCCCAACGGCGCTCCATACGCCATTGCCGTGGATGGTGAATACCTCTACTGCGCGGTGGGTGGCTGGGATCGCGAGCCGTGGAACAACCGCCAACTCATCCAACGGTTCAAACTGGCCGACGGCAAGCCTGCGCCGTTCACGGGCGAGTATCTGGTGGACGGGCACATCAGCGTTTACGAATGGGCCTCGAAGCGCATTGCCGCGGACATAGGCGCGGCCGAGACGCGGCTCATGGGGTCGCCGCTGAGGGCGATCGCGGTGGCGGGTGAGACGCTGTACGTCGCCGATGCGCTCGAAGGACGGATCCGAAAGTATGACAAGCGATCCGGAGATGGGCAGGGATCGTTTGCGGTCAGTCTGCCGAGCGCCATCGCGATCGATACGACGGGGCGGGTCTGGGTGGGACACGAGCATCACAAAGTGACCGTCTTTGATGCCGGCGGAGGCATGGCGCTGGAGGCTCTGAACGAACTCGGTGAGATCCAGGCGATGGCATTCTCGGCGGCGGGACAGCTTTACATTGCTGACGGCCAAGCCGGCCACGTGAAGGTCTACGATGTCGGCGAAGGTGAGCCGAGGCTGCTCCGCACGCTGGGCCAGAAGGCCCAGCCGGGGGATCGCGCGGCCGACCGATTCTTCGAACTCTGTGGGGTGGCTGTCGGTCTGGACGGCAACATAGTCACGATTCAGAAGGACCCGCCCGGCGGAGCGCGGCTGGCGAAGTGGAACCCCGAGGGGAGGCTGATCTGGGAGCATTTCGGGACCGAATTCGTCTCTTTGGGCAACTATGGTGTGCATGAGCCGGATGTGTTCTATTCGATGAGCCACAAGCAGTACCGTCTGACGGTTCCCAATGAAGGCAAATGGGAGTACATAGCCAATGCCCATCCTGAGGGCAGGAGCTATCGATCTGATCCGCACGGGGTGCTGCGGGTCCTAAAACTGGGGGAGGGCGCCTTCGTGTTCATGCCCATGGGCGACGGCGTGCAGGTGTATCGTGCCGAGGGCAGGGTGCATCGGCTCGCGGCGATGGTGGGGGGCAGGGACCCGATGCCGGATGGCGCGGACCCCGATGGAAAACCGAGGAATGCGCCGCTGCGCAAATGGGCGTGGTCCGATGAAGACGGCGACGGGATCGTCGATGAGCGGGAGGTGCGATATCTGAACAAGCCTGCGGAAGAACGATACGGATGTTTCGGCATGGATGTGGATGAGGATGGCAACGTTGTCTTCGCCGACACGGCATCGCACCAGGTGGTGATGATCCCGCTGACAAGGTTGAATGAGCGGGGCAATCCCGTGTACGACTGGGCCGGGTTGCGAACGCTGGTGCCCGCGGATCAATCGAACCTCGGATTTGAGCCGACGATGGCGCAGCGGAGCCACGACGGCTCCGTCTACGCCTTTGGCTGGAGCAAGCGGTGGCCGAGCCCGAAGGACAATCCGTTCTGGATGGGCGGCACCACGCTGGCGCGATTCAGCGCCAACGGCGAAAGGCTGTGGGCGGTGAAGCTGCCGGATGTGTGCGTCGGGCTGGATGTGATCCCCGGCGCGGCCGGGTGCATGGTGGGCAAGGGCAAGGCCGCGGACATCCTGCACTACGCGGGTGAGGGCCTGCTGATCGGCGCGATGAAACCGGGCATCGCCATGAACGGTGAAACCGGGTGGATGGACAACCATGCCTCGGTGGCGGTGAACCGCAACCCGCGAGACAACCAACTCGACATCTTCGCCGAAGATGACTATGTGTGCCGGATCGGATGGTACCGGGTGGATGACAAGGCAACCCGGGTGGTTACGGGGCGGATCGAGCGGAAGTGAGGCCCTCCGTGGGACTGGCGCGGCGATCAGGGAACGATCAAGGCGTCCTTGTGGCCCAGTGACCATAAGCTGGCCCGGGCCCTGACGGCTGCGGCGTGGTCCTGGATCGGGCCGACCAGGACGACATGCAACTTACGCTCGGGCTTCGCGTGGCGGATGGCCGCCAGCCCCTTGCTGCGCAGGGTGGCGACCAGCTTGTCGGCGGATGCCACGCTGGCAAACGCCCCGACCTGCACATAGAAAGCCCGCACCCCCTGGAGGTTCTTCGACGCCATCGCCGGCTGGCTGCCGGGGAACTGCTTCTGGAGAAGCGCAAACGTCTGGTCGGCCTGCTGCCAGCGGCCCTGTCGCTGCTGAGCCTGCCCGATGCGGTACAGGACCCACGAGCGCAGTCCGGTATTGTCCAGCTTGTTCACCGCATCCTGCCAGTGCCTTTCAGCGGTCGGGTAGTCGCCCAGCCAGTAAACGACATTGGCCAGGCTCGTCCGGATGTATGCCGCGAGCTGTGGCGCTGGCCGCATGCCCAGCGCACGCTCATAGAGCTGTCGGGCTTCGGCCAGATCCTTGCCGACCTGAGCATCGGTGCTCTTGACTCGCTGTTCAATCGAACGGCCTCTCAGGTAGGTGGCCTGGGCCGAACCCGGGCCGGCGGGATTCTGGGCGAGGTAACGGTCGGCCGCGGTCATGGCCTCGGCATAGTGCTTCTGTTCCAGTTCGGCCGACGCCCTGCGCAGATCCTGCTCCCCTTTGACGCTGGATTGACAGCCCCCTGCGGCAAGGCCGAGGGACATCGCTATGAGCAATCCGGCCAGTTGGTTGATTCGCATCCTTGCCTCGGGTTCGATATATTTCATACTGATCAATCGGCATGGCTGCCTGCGCATCATGATGATGCGGGGCGATCGGGTGTGTCCAGGACAATGGGAAACGGAACCTATGCTCTTTGAACCGCTTTTCGCTCATGCCCGCCAGCAGCCTCAGGAAATCGCCGTCAGCGATGACCAGGGACAATACACCTACCAGCAACTCGCCGCGATGGCGGCGGGACTGGGGATGTACCTGGCCAGCCAGACCTCGCGCCCGCACGTTGGGGTGCTCCTGCCGCCCAGCGCTGGGTACGTAGCCAGTTTCTACGGAACGCTCCTGGCTGGCAAGAGCGTTGTGCCCATCAACTACCTGCTAGGCGATCGGGAAATTGCGCACGTGATTCAGGACAGTGGCATCAGCACGGTGATCTCGGCGCCCCCGCTGGCCGCACGGCTGAAGGACCTGCCGCTGAAGATCATCGACCTGACGCAGCTTCCGCAGACGCCTCCGGCGGCGATTGTCCCGAAGTTCCCCGCCCCGCGGACGGACGATCTGGCCGTTCTGATGTACACCAGCGGGACCAGCGGCCTGCCCAAGGGCGTGATGCTGTCGTACGGGAACCTGCAGAGCGATGTCGATGCGTCGATTGATCACGCGAATCTTCAGAAAAGGCACGTGTTCCTGGGCGTCATTCCCTTGTTTCACTCGTTTGGCATGACGGCCATGATGTTGGCGCCCATTCAGCTTGGAGCGCCCGTCGTGTACATGGCGCGGTTTTCGCCAGCCGGGGCGCTGCAGGCCATCCGCAAGCACAAAGTCTCGATCTTGTTCGGCGTGCCGAGCATGTTCGCGGCGATGCTTCGCCTCACCGGGGCTGAGCCGGCCGACTTCAAGGACTTCTTCGCAATCATCAGTGGGGGCGAACCGTTGCCGCCGGCCGTGCGGGATGGGTTCATCCAGAAGTACCAGACGCCGATCTACGAGGGCTACGGACTGACGGAGACCAGCCCTGTGGTCAGCCTCAACACCCCGTCCGGCAACAAGCCGGGCTCGGTGGGTCGTCTGGTGCCGGGCACCGAGGTACGGATTGCCGATGATCACGGCCAGGCGCTGCCCATCGGCGAATCTGGCGAGGTCTGGCTGCGCGGCCCGATGATCATGAAGGGGTATTACAACCTGCCGGATGAGACCACCCGCGCCTTGACCGGCGATGGCTTCTTCAAGACCGGTGACCTCGGCAGGATGGATCACGATGGATATCTCTACATCACCGGGCGCAAGAAAGACCTGATCATCGTCGCCGGCGAGAAAGTGGTTCCTCGTGAAGTGGAAGATGTATTGGGCCGCCATCCGGCCGTCGCCGAAAGCGCGGTCTTGGGCAAGCAGGATTCATCCCGGGGCGAGGTGGTGATCGCTTTCGTGGTTGCTCGGCCCGGCGCAACCCCGACGATCGAGGAACTTCGCAGCTTCTGCCGCGACCAGAACCTCCCGCAGTTCAAGGTGCCGCGGGAAGTGCACTTCGTCGCGGAACTGCCGCGATCGCCAACCGGCAAGGTCCTCAAGCGGGCCCTGTCCGAGAAACTCCTGTCAACGCAGGACTAACGAGAAACAGGACGTGCTGCGCTCGCGGATCACTTGCCCTGTCCAGGCTTGACGGCATGGGAGAAGGCCGCAGCGGGGATGATCTTCTTTTCGCCGCCGGGGGGAAGCCACGAGAGCTTGCAGCCGGCGTCGCCCTCGTTTTCAAAGTACTCGATTCTGATTTCATGGCGGCCCGCAGCCAAATCCACCTCCGCGGCGACCTCGGTCATGCCGTGCAGGCCCGGGTTGCTTACGGTTTCCTTGCTGTTGATGAGCAGGCGCGACCCATCGTCGGATTCGAGGAATAGGCGGTATCTGCCTGCGACTTCGACCTGGAGCTGCCCGGTCCAGACAATGTAGAAATGCTCAGTGA
Organism: uncultured Tepidisphaeraceae bacterium; assembly: GCA_964570205.1. Taxonomy (GTDB): domain Bacteria; phylum Planctomycetota; class Phycisphaerae; order Tepidisphaerales; family Tepidisphaeraceae; genus CAZMXI01. The sequence goes on along the minus strand of CAZMXI010000047.1, from coordinate 19,115 downwards.
GGTCGGTCCCCGGCCATTTCTCCCCGGTGGAGGGGAAGTCGATCTGGGCGTCAACCTTGGCGAGTGTGGGCTTGCGGTCCGGGGGTAGTACGGGGAACTTCTCGATCGCCGCCTGCATGTCATAGATGTCACAAAGCAATCCAGGCTCGGACTTGGGCGCGTCGTCAGCGACCGCCAGCAGGGCCAGGGCGAACATCAGTATGACCAAGAGGCTTCTCACGCTTGCACACACCTGTGGGATGAGGGTGGTCCAAGCCGCGGGCGAATTCGCAGGGGAACGCAAAATCCGTCCGCCGGCGGACTTACATGGATTACGCCTTGGCGATGGCTTCGGCCACCAGATCGCCGACTTCGGTGGTGGAGTAGCCCATCCTGCCGGCCGCCTGCGATTTCATCTTCGGGGTAACGGCGACAATGGCCGCCTCTACGCGATCGCCGGCATCGATGAGTTTCCGGTTGCCTTCGTTGTTTCCGGTTTCGCGAAGGAGCATCCCCATGGCGCCGATGGCCGCGATGGGGTTGATGACGTTCTGCCCGGTGTACTTGGGAGCTGATCCGCCCATCGGCTCGTACATGCTGACGCCCCGGGGATTGATGTTGCCGCCGGCGGCGATGCCCAGACCGCCCTGGATGACGGCGGCGAGGTCGGTGATGATGTCGCCGAAGATGTTGTCGGTGACGATGACGTCGTAGTATTCGGGGTTCTTCACAAACCACATGCAACAGGCGTCGACGTGGTTGTAGTCGCGCTTGATGTCGGGGTAATCCGCCTCGCCGATTTCATTGAAGGCCCGCCACCAGGTGTCGCCGACGAACGTCAGCACGTTGGTCTTGTGGACCAGCGTGAGCATCTTCTTCTTGCTGTTCCGGCGGCGGCAGAGGTCGAAGGCATAGCGGATGGCGCGTTCAGCGCCGAAGCGAGTGGTGCAGTTGATCTGTGTGCTGACTTCGGACGGCATGCCCTTGTACTGGAACCCGCCCATGCCGGTGTAAATGCCTTCGGTGTTCTCGCGAACGACGATGAAGTCGACATCCTCGGGCTTTTTGCGGGCCAGCGGGGTCTCGACGCCGGGATAGAGCCGGACCGGGCGGAGATTAATGTACTGGTCAAGCTCGAATCGCAGGCGAAGGAGGACACCTTTCTCAAGGATGCCGGGGGCGATTCTGGGATGGCCCACAGCGCCGAGGTAAATCGCGTCAAAAGAGCGAAGCTCGGCAACTTCGGCATCATGGATAACGGGGATGGTTTGGCGGGCGGGATCGCCGCCCGCGGCCAGGTAGCGGTCGCCGCTGATGTCAAAATGCTTCAGTGCGTATTGAAAGCCGACCTTTTTAGATACGGATTCGAGGGCTTTGAGGCCTTCCGCCACGACTTCCGGTCCCGTGCCGTCTCCGCCGATCACTGCGATGCGCATAAAACTGCCTTTCAAGTTCAACGTTATCCAACGAACCAGGCCAGATAGTTTAGTCGTGTTGATAGCGTGGGCAAGTGTCGGCGGCGCAGACCCGTCTTTGGTTTGACGCCGCCATGGCCTGCGAAGCTGGATGCGAGGAGAGTATGATGGCGAAATGGTTGATATCCTCTATGACGGAAAGTGGATGCGAATGGTGCGCAGCGGCCGGTGGGAGTTCGTGCAGCGCAAGAACATCTGCGGGATCGTCGGCATTGTGGCGGTGACGGATGAGGGCAGGTTGCTGCTGGTCGAGCAGTATCGGCCGCCGGTGGGCAGGCGGGTGATCGAGGTGCCCGCGGGGCTGGCGGGTGATCTGCCCGGGTCGGAGCACGAAGACCTGGCGGCAGCGGCGTGTCGGGAGTTGGAGGAGGAGACGGGGTATCGAGCGGGAAAGATGGACCTGCTGTGCAGCGGCGCGCCATCGGCGGGCTTGTGCGGGGAGCTCATCTCGCTGTACAGGGCGGCCGAGCTGGTGAAGGTGGCCGAGGGCGGCGGCGACCATACCGAAGACATCGAGGTTCACGAGGTGCCGCTGAACGAGGTGAGGGCATTCCTGGCCGAGCGCGAGCAGGCGGGGGTGGTGGTGGACCTGAAGGTCTACGCCGCGCTGTATTTTGCGGAGGCGACATGATGGGCGACATGGACGAACGCAAAGCGGCGAGCGGGGATTGGCCCTTTGCCGAGGGCCGGCATGAACAGGTGTTCACCCTGAGGCGGATCCTCTCAGGGCGCGAGGCGATCCTGAACGTGCATCACGATGCGGACGACGGTGCGTGGCAGTTCATGGGATGGGGCATGCCTGACATGGCGGATGCGACAATGGTGAGCCTTGAGACGATTGTGAGGCTGGACCCGACCGTCAGCACACTCGCGGACTTGCCGGCGGGATGGCGGGCATGGCGATCGGCGCCTGGGGAGCCCTGGAGACGGGAGCGGCAGGGGCGCGGGTGAATCGCGGAAAAAGAAAAGAGGCCGCCCCTCCGGGTCGGCCTCCGCGCGTCCTTGCGGCTTGTGCTGTATCTCAGTACACGATGGCCATCGCGTCTTCGACGGTCTCAATGACCTGACGCACGTGGAAGGGCTTCTTCAGGAAGGCGTCGAATCCGCTGGCGATGACGCCGGCGGCCTCATCGTCGCTCATCCGGCCGCTCATGGCGACGAGCTTGGTGAGTTGGAGGTCGGAACTGGCTTTGACATGCCGGGCGACCTCGCGGCCGTCGATGTCGGAGAGATGCATGTCGATCAGCATGACATGCGGGCGAAAACGCTCGGCGATGATCCCTGCTTCGAATCCGCCTCGGGCGACCTCGACTTCGTACTTGGCCTCGTCCTCGAGGATCTTCTCGAGAACCTCGACGATATCCGGCTCGTCATCGACGATGAGCACGCGGGTTGCGCCCGTCATGAGCCCGTTGAGCGGCATGTTGTGCTGCTTCATGAAGCGGATGAGCTGGTTGAGCGGAATGCGCCGGTCCTTGCTGCCGGGGATGCGATAGCCGCGAAGGGCGCCGGAATCGAACCATTTGCTGACGGTTCGGGGCGCGACATTGCATATCTTGGCGACTTCGCCGGTTGTCAGGACATCTTTGATCTTCATGACCATGGCTTTTCTCCCATCCTGCCGTCGGTTTGGCCGGCAGGGCACGTCTGTTGTTCTATATCGTCATGCGGAATGAAAGCTTTAGATCAGGGTTGCGAGTTATGCCGCCCGAGCGGATGGCACGGGATGCGCCTTTCCGGTTGGCGAAAGGCCCGGAAGAGCGCGTGCGGACGTTGACAACGAAGTGCGGTTGCAGGAAAGTCCGATAAGAATGGGTCCCATACGCGGACGCTGAACAGTGGGAAGGGCTACGATATGCATGTCCTTTATGTTCATCAGAACTTCCCGGCCCAGTTCGGACACATCGCGCGGCACCTTGTGGTTAAACAGGGCTGGAAATGCACCTTCGTGTCGCAGACGGCGGCGGGGATGGTCGACGGCATCGAGAAGGTGACCTACCGGCTCGGCGGCGGGGCGACCAAGCAGAATCACTACTGTTCCCGAACGTTCGAGAACACCGTCTGGCACTGCGAAGCGGTGTACCGGGCGATGAAGGCCAGGCCGGACATCCGGCCGGACCTGATCGTGGGGCATAGCGGCTTTGGTTCGACGCTCTTCCTGAGAGACCTCTATCGCGATGTGCCGATCATCAACTTCTTCGAATACTACTACCGGGCGCACGATCCTCTGAGCGACATGGATTTCCGGACAGACCTGGGGTGGCAGGTGCCGGAGATGAACTACCTGCGGTCCTATTGCCGCAACGCGATGATCCTGCTGGATCTCCAGAATTGCGATGTGGGTTACACCCCGACCGAGTTTCAGAAGTCGAGGTTTCCGGCGGAATACATCGGGAAGATGCAGGTGGTGTTCGACGGCGTCGATCGGTCGATCTACCACGGACACGAAGAGGCGTTTCGGCCAGCCGCTGAGGCGCGGGGCCCGCAGACGATTGCCGGAGTTACGGTGCCGCCGGACAAGCGCATCGTGACCTATGTGAGCAGGGGTTTTGAATCGATGCGCGGTTTCGACATCTTCATGCGATCGGCGAAGATGGTCCAGCAGCAGTACCCTGATGTGGTCTTCTTCGTGGTGGGCACGGAACGAATCGCGTATGGCGGCGATGAGAACTACATCCGGCCGCACAAGACGTTCAAGGAGTGGGTTCTGTCGAGAGATGCATACGACCTGTCGAAATTCGTGTTCACCGGCCGACTGCCGCCGGAGGAGCTTGGCCGACTGCTGGCCATGACGGATGTACATGTGTACCTCACCGTGCCGTTTGTGCTGTCATGGAGTCTGATGGATGCGATGAGCTGCGGGGCGGTGGTGGTGGGATCGCGGACGCCGCCAGTGCAGGAGATGGTGCAGGATGGCCACAATGGCCTGTTAGCGGACTTTTTCAGTCCGGAAGAGTTTGCGGAGAAGGTGGTGGCGGTTCTGAAAGACCCCGCGGGACACAGGCCATTGGGCCGTGCCGCCGAGCGGCTGATTGCGGACAAATACAGTCTTGAATCGGTCCTGCCGCGGATGCTGACGATGTACGAAGAGGCGTCCGCTCTTCGATCGCGGGAACCTCGCGCGGAGCCCTCATCGAACACGGGCAAGGACCAGCGGGGCGCATCCATACAGTCGCCTGCGCGTTCGCCGTTTCGGGGTTGATATTCCCATCTAAATACTTGTTAAATTTGGATTAATGGATATTCATGAGCCTGGCCGGCCCCACAGGTGGGTTTTAGAACTATAACAGTCCTAAAAGCACTTGACAGCCAACGGGAGTTTTCTATCCTTTTTGCGTGGGCGGGCACGTGTGTGGCCCGCTCTATTGGTTTTCTGTGAGGAGTTGTCATGCCGGCCCAAGTTGATAAGGATAAGTGCAACGCGTGCAAGTCGTGTGTGGATGTCTGCCCATCCCAGGCAATTGAAGTGCCCGATGCTTACGCCGTGGTGAAGGTGGACGACTGCATCGACTGCAACGCATGCGCGGATGCGTGCCCGAGCGGTGCGATTACGATGGCCTGAACGCCATCGGCCGTTCGCGGGGGGCACTGAGTGGGAAGAAGAATCAAGACGCCGCCCGAAATGCCGGACGGCGTTTCTTATTATGTTTAGAAATGGGGCGCAGACATGGAGAGACAATCCTTCTTGGGGCCTCGGTGAGGGGAACTCTTAGCCGGATGGCGATGGTCGCTGATGCGAGTCGGGGTCTTGAAGTGGGCGTCAGCAACGCCCTGATCTGAAGAACGCGAGTCGCGAAAGGTGGCAGCGCGTGGCCGAGCAGCAGCGCTACTGGCTGCAGATCGGGATGGACGCCTACCAGATGTTCGCGTTCTACCGGGCGGCGAAGGCGAAGATGCGGATGGACAGTGGCTCGTGCTTCGCGGCGGGGACGAACGTGATCGTGGGCGTGAACGAGGATGGCACGCTGGTCACCAAGCCGATCGAGGAGGTCGAGGAGGACGACTACATCCTGTCGAGAGATCAGTATGACGCGGAGGACGACCTCTCGCCGCGCCGGGTGACGGGGGTGTTCCGCCGGACCAGCGACCACATCCGGACGCTCACGATCGAGGGGGACGACGGCAACGTCGAGGTCATCCGCACGACCGACGAGCACCCATTCTACGTGCAGGGCAGGGGGTGGACGGAGGCTGGTGATCTGGCTGTCGGGGATCTGGTGCAGGAGACGGATGGAAGCTGGCAGACTGTCCTCGGCAGCACGCGAGAGGCTTTCGCCAGCGGCATCGCGGTGTACAATCTGGAACTTGAAGGCGACCACACGTACTTCGTCGAGGACGGCTTCGGATCGACCGACGCGGTGTGGGTGCACAACTACTGCGCCAAGAGCACGTTCTTCGGGCGGCTGAAGGGCAAAAAGCCCGTCGCTTTCAAGAACGCGCCCGCCACCAGGTGTAAGTTCACGAAGCAGTCGGCGCAAACAGTCGCCGAGTTGCGGGAAGCATTCAATGGAACGCCGGAGGGCATGTGGCGGGATGGCGCTCGCGGGAATTACATCAAATGAGTTGCTAAGAATCATGCCGCCGATCTGAGGGCGGCGGGTTTCTCTCCCGGAAGAATCAAATACATGAAGGATACAGGTCATATGCCGAAGGAATGGGGGTTCGAGGTTCACCACCGTAAGCCGCTGGAAGGAGGCGGCACAAATGGCTTCGCCAATTTGATCATCATGAAGAAAGATCCCTGCCACACGGCACTCTCGGGCGAGTACGAGATCTTAATGGATGGTGTGAATGACGTCGGGAAATCCCGCACCATTGATTTTCCGCTCTTTGATGGAAAAGTAGTCTATGATGGGAACTAGTGACGATTTGCGCCGCTGGCTCTTGTTGCGAATTGGGCAGATACGCAAAGAGCAAGAGCCTTATGGCTGTTATTGCCAAATTCCCGGATGCAAGCCGGAGGAACTCGATCAATTTGTGGCCAGGGTCCAGCAGACCTTCGGGGTGCACTTGCCCGGGGACTTTCTCGTTTTTCTTTCTATTCAAAATGGAGGTGGTGAGCACGCCGGCTTGTATGGTACGCGCACGTACCACCTCAATACACCGGGCGGTGATGCTCATGTGGAAGGCTTCGTTGAGGAGAACCAGCGCCTTCGGGGCGATAGCTCGCCCTTCAATGACCTCTTGGTTTACGGTACCACCGATCTCGACTACATCGTTCAAGACATCAATACAGGCAAGTTTCGCCTGCGCAGTAAAATCGGCGGCGACTACTACGATGAACTCGCGGACATGGCGGCGGTCATCAAATTCGCCATGACCTGAAGGACGCCAGCGCAGTTGGAAGGGTGCTCCTCGCTTCGGTCTGTTGGTCCTGCTGGTGCTTGGCCGTGGTCGGCTATCAGGTCTTCCAGACGCGGCAGCCCAACCTCAGCCTTTCCGAAGTTTGACGGAGTTGTCTTCTATGACCCATCATGATTACGTCTCCTACATCAACTACCTGCTTGAGAACGAACCGAAGTGGCGGCAATCACGTCCCCCCGCGACGGAAGCCGAAATGGACGAGGTGACGCGGCGCGCGATCGACGAGTTGGGCCAACCACTGCATCCGGACTACCTGAAACTGGTTCGGCTTATCAACGGCGGGGGCAGGGACGTTTGCTTCTTCCGCACCCACACGCGTCCAGTGCATATACTGGGCCGCGACCTGATTGACTTGGGCATCGTGGAACGCAACCTCGAACTCAGGAAGACCGAGATCATCGACCCCCACGAGGTGGCATACGCCACCGGCAATACCTGCGTCTTTCTGCCGGGCGAGGCGCCGGGCACGTGGATTGGACGCGACGAGATCAAGCGTGAGATCCTCCTCCGCTTCGACTCGTTCTACGCTCTGGTCCGCTACGCCTACGACTTGCATGGCGACGAGGAGTATTACGCCGAACAACGCAAGCGGCGCGCTGCCGAAGGCGGCGCGGGAACCGGCGGTGCGGAAGGCGGAACATGATCCCGCTCTCACTGAGCAACAAGACAGGTGCGGCCGAGATTCGGTGGCCCAACCGTGCCAAGAACGAGACCGATGGGACGCCGCATCCGTTGCTTCGCGAAGTGGAAGCGTGAATGTCGCGCCATGGAACAAAAAGGGGGATGTCTTTTTGACGTTTAAGTCTGGAGGAACGCGATGCGGGTATTGATCGTGATCGGCTTGGCGGTGTTGATGGGAATCGTCGGATTCCTCGGGACCATGGAGGTCTCGCGGCGGATGCAGATCGCGGACGCGGAGCGGCAGGAGCGGCCGATGACCGGAGACCGGGACCGCGACATGGATGAATCGCTGCGCCGCTTCAATCGTGCCTCCGGCGACATGGCGGCGCGGCAGGGACATGCGCTGATCGGCGGCGGAATCGGGCTGGCCGTCGGCGTTGTGGCCGGCATCGCGATCGTCGCTCGTCGTGGCCGACGATGAACGGCCGGGCGGTGGCGGTGCTGGCGGATGGGACGATCGGCGTGGCCGGGCAGCGGGAGAGCGGGCGGTACAGCGAGTTCGCCGTGGCGTGCTATGGCCCGGCCGGCGAGCGGGAGGCCAGCCTGGCTCCGGATGGGGTGATGAGCGATGGGAACTGGGGCCTGGGGCGGGCGTACGCCACGTCGATGGCCGCCCAGCCCGATGGAAGGCTGGTGGTGTGTCGAGCCGGGCGGGGCAAACCGCCGGGTTGCTCGATCCGGTTACTTATCGATGGGTGGATCGGTGTCGAGCGTCGAGACCGGTTGCCGTCCGGCGAAGCCGGTATGCAATTCATGCCAATACGCGACCTTCTCTTCGCCAAGTCTCCAGCACAGGCATATATCGCGGTCTTGGTGGCGGCCTGGGAAGTCGACCAGGCCGGTCTCGAAGTCCTTCAGTTCGATGCCAACGCTGGCCAGTTCGTCGATGTAGTCCTGGAGGCTGTCAAGGATGGCCTTGAGCTGGGCATGAAGCTCGGCGGCGGCTTTGCCTGACGCGGATTCAAGTTTGGCCTGCAATTGCGCCGCGCAATCATGGGCGTTGACAATGTCGCGAACAATCCGCGTCACCAGCGGAAGCGACCGATTGGCCTGCTCCACTGTGAAGTACTTCCGGGAGCGTGAAGAGCGCCTGGGGCGCGAGGTTGAAAACTGTCCAGCAGCCATGTCCGTGCCGCCTTTCTGCCGAGGTACAACTGCGATCCATCTTGTGGGCCCAATTGTGGGCTTGCATCACGGGCTGTCAATCGCCGGCGCGCGTGCGATACCCGCATGGCTAATGCTATGGCGCTGATGGGGGAGGAGGAAAGCGAGGCTGCGAAGGCCGCGAGGTCCGGCTCATCCGGCATGCTCCTGACTGCCCGCTTCGGGAACGGCCTGGAGCAGTTTCTCGATGACTTGCTCGGGACCAACGCCTTCGGCATCGGCGTTGAAGTTGGTGAACAGGCGATGTCGCAGAACCGGCTTGGCGACAGCGCGCACATCGTCGCAACTGACATTGAGCCGGCCGTGGAGCAGCGCATGGGCCTTGGCGCCCAGCACGAGGTATTGCGCGGCACGCGGTCCGGCGCCCCAGGTGAGCCAGTCATTAATGAATTGCGGAACGCCAGCTTCACGGGGGCGCGTGGCTCGCGCCAACGACACAGCGTAATCGACGATGTGATCGCTGACCGGGAGTTTGCGCAGGATTTTCTGTACGTGCAGAATGTCGGCAGCCGAGAGCATGGCCTGCGGCTCCGATTCCAGTTCCATCGTCGTGCGGCGGACGATCTGGCGTTCTTCCTTCTTGCTGGGGTAGTCGATATTGACCATGAACATAAAACGGTCGAGCTGCGCCTCGGGAAGCGGATACGTGCCTTCCTGCTCGACGGGGTTCTGTGTGGCCAGGACGAAGAAGGGCAGTTCCAGGGGATACGTGGTTCCACCCGCCGTGACGTGATACTCTTGCATCGCCTGCAGCAGGGCGGCCTGGGTCTTGGGGGGCGTTCGATTGATCTCGTCGGCCAGGACGATGTTCGCAAAGACTGGGCCCTTGACGAATCGAAAGCCCCGCTTGCCGGTGGCCGAATCCTCTTCGAGGATGTCCGTGCCGGTGATGTCGGAGGGCATGAGGTCTGGCGTGAACTGGATGCGGTTGAACTGGAGCTTCAGGACCCGGGCGAGCGTGGCGATCATGAGGGTCTTGGCCAGTCCGGGCACGCCCACCAGCAGGCAGTGCCCGCGCGCGAAGAGGGCGGCGAGGAGCAGTTCGACGACGCTTTCCTGGCCGATGATGACCTTATGCAGCTCGTGCAGTAGCAGTTGTTTGACCTGCCCGAATCGCTCGATGAACTGCTGTTCCTTCTCGTTGGCGGCCGGTTGCGATGGGGCTTGAGACACCTGTGCTCCGGAGTAAGGGATGCTTGTCGGCGGCCAGTCGCCGCTGGTCACTTGCCGGCAACCTCGATCAAGAGTTTAACGGCGGTCTTCTCTGGGGGAAGCACTCTGGGATTGGTTTCCAGCCGCATGGTCGATTCGTGCTCCATGGTGAGGTGGCTCTGGATCACGACATCGTCGGTCACGGGAAACAGGGCGACCAGGGTGCCGGTGACGTCGGCGCCGTAGACGCGGTCATCCTTTTCGGGGTCTGGCTGGCGCATGACTGATCCGGTGAAGTGCCAGCGGAAGGGGGCTGGCGCCTTGCCGGACTTGCGGTCGATCATGGCCTGTTCGATGGGAATTCGTCGGGGCTGGCCGCCGGGGCCCGATATTTCCAGCGAGAGCTTCAGCAGCGGGCCGGACGCCTTGGCGTTCTGGCCATGCGCCGGCTTGCCGGGCTTGAGGCCGAGCTGCCCGAGCGCGGCGTGAACCTGGCTTGGGGCGATGCCATCGAAGGTGATGATGGTCTCGTGCGACTTCTGTCCCTGCGGCGAAGGATAGGTGGCGACGACTTCCAGTGGATAGACCTGGCCGAGATGCGGCAGCTTTCGCGGGGCGATCAGGCAGGGCACGGTGATCATGCGCCTGCCCTTGTCGATGACGAGGTTGGCCGTGGGCCGCCTGGGGATAGACGGGGGCGTGGTTGCCGGAGCATCGCCCGTGCGCCATATCTCGACGCCCGAAAAGTTGGCGGCGGCCGGGGTGGGGTTGGCGATGGCGATGATGCCGTTGGCAACTGTAGTCGGGAACGGGCCAAGCTTGTTCCATTGCCCTGCCTTGCCGCTGTTGTGCCTGGAGACGACCTTTCGGCCGTTCAGGGTGACGTCGAAGACCTCCGGGTTGTTGTCTTCCCAGACGTAGAGATAGACCTGGTATTGGCCGGCCGGCACATTGCGGACGGCGACGCCGCATTCCTGGCCATAGACGCACGAGCGAAGCATGCGCGCCAGCGGCTCGTCAGCGGCGGGCGCGAGCTTGACCTTCTGGTTCTCGTATTTCTGGCCCTTGATCTCGACGTTTGCAGCGTTGGATGCTTCCCATTGGCGCTGATCGATCCGGATCGCCGGGCCATTCAGATTAATGGCTCGATAGAAGGTCGGGCCTGAGGCATCCGGCGAGCGTGCGGGCTGATTGGCGGCAGCCTGGGCGGCATTGCCCTGCGGCTCGGGTTCTTCACCAGCGCCGAGGGCGACGAAGTCCCGTTTGGCGTCGTAATCCAGCAGCTTGAGGCCGGCGCGGATCCGGTGAACCTTGCCGGTGCGCAGTTGAAACTGCTCCTTGGGCCCATCGACCATGGCGGGCACGACCACCTGCTTGCCGGCGAGCACGTCGGGCACCACCGAGATGAGCCGCTCGGCCGAGCCGTAATAGGTGCGCAACAGGAAGGGCTCGGCATGCGACATGGCCCACCATTCGCCTTCCAGGAAGCACTGATACCAGGCTTGGTCTATTGCGGTGAGGCTGGCGTTGCCATTGTGGAAGAAGAGGGCGCGGCGGCCGGGCTTGGCCCAGGCCATGACGGTCTGCCATTCGCGGGGGTGGTTGCCGCGCTGGCCGATGTTGTGCTTGATCTCGTTCTGGGGATGCTTGCCCTTCAGGTCCTTGATCTTGCGATAGATGACGAGGTTCTTGTCGGTGTTGACGCGGGAGACTTCGACGAGGGTGATGGTGGTGGATTCCTTGCAGATCCGGCCGATTGTGTGAGGGGCCTCGATATAGGCCGGGCAAAGGGTGGGCAACATCCACAGAATCGCGGCGACGAGCGAAACACGCTTCACGAAACCTCCTTGCGCGATGACGCGGCGAGATGGCATATGACAAACGGTGCTATCCTCGTCAGAGGACGGCGTTGAAGGAAAGTGCCCGCCAATCGGCTAATGTGACACCAGGTACATCAGGGCGTTGACTCCCAGTCTCAGCGCATCTTCGTCGGCGTAACCCAGGTTGTAGGCTCGCGGAAGCCGTTCCCAGCCGGCCGAAAGGCTCAGTCGCGAATAGAGCACCGTGATGATCCCGTCCACCTCGATGCACTCAAGCTGAGGTCGCAGCGCGCTGCCGAGCATCTGCCGCGCCATGGGCGCGAGCTGGACCTGCGTGGTGTCGAAGACAAACCGGTGCAGCGGGTGGTCATCCTTCATGACCTTCATGGCCCGGTCCCTGTAGATATGCTTGATCTCCTCGCGAAACGCCGCGTCGAACTCGCTGTTGCCGACGGCGCAATCCACGAACAGGATGCCGCCGTTGTCCAGGTACTGTCGCAGTCGCCTGCGGATGACATCATTGAACTGGAACTTGCGCAGGCCGGCCATGTACAGCACCGGGTAGGAGAAGATGTCGCCCTTCTCGGGGTCTACCTGCATGCGCTTGAACTGCACGTTCAGGGTTGTCGATTGGTCGATGGTCTTGAGCAGATTCGGCAGGCCATGCGGCGTGGGGTCCCAATCGCCGTTGTGGACGACCTGCCCGAGAACGAGCTGGTCGCGGGTGGCGATGTCGGTCTGGTGGTAGATCTTCTGATGGGCGAAGAACCGGCCATACTGATACTCAGCCAGGCAGTAGGTCATGATGTTCGAGCCAAGCTGCAATGCATCATTCCGGTCGTACAGGATGCCCCCCTCGATCGGGTTGGCATTCGCATCCCAGCCGCAGGAAAGGTCGATGGGCGAGAAGATGACCGCCGCCCGCGTGCCGATGTTGATCACCTCCAGGTATGGCGGCACCGTCCTCCAGGCATCCTTGCCGTTGCGCACCTTCATCTGAGTGATCTTGTAATACGATGAGTAGACCGGGTGGTCCGTGGGAATGGGCGACAGCTCGCGGTCCGGGAACATGCGGCGGACTTCCTGCCGGAAACTGCTGTTGAATTCCGGGCGGCCGCAGTTGCTGTGAACCACCCAGGTGCCGCCGTCCAGCAGGTATTGCCGCAACCGGTGGATGGTGCCCGCGTCGAATTCCGGGAGTTTCTTCCAGCCCGTGAAGTAGAGAATCGGCAGTTCGGTCGGGTCGTAACTGAACTTGCCAAAGTCGGTGTTGACGAAGCGGTAGCGTTGTTGGAGACGGTCGTTGGTGAAGTTGACCCATTGTTCCAGATCGATGATCGTGGTCTGCCAGTTCAGGCCGGCCTTCTTCGCGGCGATGCTCGAGAAGGTGACATTGCCCACCAGCGCCGGCGGCGAGGGCTCGCGCTTTCGCTCCGACCGGCGCAGCGGTGTGGCCGGCAGCGGCAGGGGAGGGAAACCCTCGCCCGCGTTGCGTCGCTGGGGGACTGCCTTGGGGGGGATGTTGGCCTTGGGGTTCTGCCACTCATCGGCGGCCGGCAGATCGCCGCACAACACCATCAGGCTGAGCACGACGGGCAGGAGGCGTTTGGCCATGACATGCTCCAGTGAGACCCATCCCGGCGCCAGGTTGGCTCCGGCCGCATGCGCAAGGTGGCATGCGCTGGCAAGTCGCACGCGGCTACTCATTTATACCACGTGTTGCGGACCGTGGTTGCGGGAATTGTCGTCTGGTCCGCGAGGGCCTTTTGCCGGCGTGCCCCATCTGTATAATGTCGGCCCGTATTCGTACCAAACTTCACAGGCGAAGGGATTTCGGAGAATCGATGAGCTACAAGAGCATTCTTCTGTTCGGCCCTCCGGGCAGCGGCAAGGGCACGCAGGGCAAGGTTGTGGGCAGCATTCTCGGGTTCGTCCACGTGTCGACGGGCGACTTGTTCCGGGCGCTGGACAAGCAGAGCGAGCTGGGCAAGCTGTTTGCCGAGTATTCCAGCAAGGGCCAGCTTGTGCCGGATGACTTCACCATCAAGCTCCTGATCGAGTCGATGGCAAACCGCGCTAAGGCCGGCAAGCTGAGCCCGGCGAGCGACATCCTTGTACTGGATGGCGTGCCGCGCAATGTCAACCAGGCGAAGCTTCTGGCCGACAAGATCGACGTGCTGAAGGTCGTCTGCCTGTCCGTCAGCGACATGGATGAGATGGTCAAGCGGCTCAAGGCCCGGGCGATCAAGGAAAACCGCGCGGATGACGCCGACGAGAAGGTCATCCGCAACCGGATGGATGTCTACAACAAGGAAACCAAGCCCATCCTGGACTTCTATCCGCAGGACAAGATCGTCAACATCGACGCGCTGCAGACGCCCATTCACGTGCTGGGCGACATCATTAAGGTGCTCACGCCCCTGCGCGATGCGATCGACAACCCCAAAGCCAAGAGCGGCGGTTGCGGCTGTTGCTGCGGATAGCCGGCTGACGGCATCGCGGCAAGTGATGGCGCGGGCCGCGTATGGCGCACTGTCATCCATGAAAGGGCCTGGACTCCGCTCCAGGCCCTTTCTTTGATGCCTGGCTCACGTTATGACCGGCCCCTTCGGCCCAGGCATCCGGCCGCCAGGGCGACACACCACAGCGCCCCCGGCTCGGGAACGGTGACCGTCAGCAGCGCCTGCGTGCTGTCGGTGAACATCGCTCCGAAGACAAGCCGCCCATCATCACCGAAAGCCGGCGTGTAAGGCGCATAAAGATCCCAGTACCGCAGCGTGCGAAGCTGGCCATCGCCGAGGTCGAACTGCTGTCCCGGCCAGACCAGCGGGGCGAGGTGGCCTTCAAGATCGGCCGCGAACAGGGCGGGTTCGCCGTCGAGGTCGCCGCAATAGACGATCTGGCCGGCGGCGTTGATGAGCGGCCGGCTGCCGTGCAGCGTGATCAGGCGAAGATCGCCGGGCATGCCGGCCCAGATGCCCCATTCATCCAGAAACCCGCCCTGGTCGTCGGTCAGCCGGGCGACGAAGGCGACGTGGCCGGCGTCGCTCATGGTCACATCCATGAACATGGGCCGTTCATCATCAAGCTCCATGTCGTAGGTGCCGTTGAACCGCTTGCCGATGGTGCCGGGGGCGATGTCGCCGGAGCGGGCGACAAGCTTGAGCGCATCGGGCGTGCCGGCCCAGATGCCATCATCGTTATGGAAGCCGACGCCTGGGCCGGCCAGGGCGCCATCCATCACCAGCAGCATCTGCCCGAGGGCATTGATGCGAGTGCATTCCAGGTGAGTGAATTGCGTACCGGGCGCGGTTCCGGGGGCGGCCGCGCCGGGGCCGACAGCCAGACGCAGGTTGCCGGGCGTGCCGTAGAACAGCGCGGAGGTGTGGTCGGCAACATCGCCGGCGAGCACGGCCGAGAACGCCAGATGCCCGGCCGATCCCATCACCGGCGGGCGCATGTAGCCGAAGAGCCTGCCGCCGGTGTCGGGCGCAACATCGCCGCCGCGGGCGATGAGCTGGGGATTGGCAATGGGGCCGGCATAGAACGCCTGGGAATTGTGGTCGGTTATCGCAGGCCCGCCAAGCCCGGCCTGGAAGGCGATTTGGCCCGTGTGGCTGACGGCGAGGCTGTCCAGGTAAGAAAAGACCGTGCCGGCTTCTGTCGAGGGTGCGGGCTCGCCGCTGCGCGCGATGACCCTGGACGCCTCGCTGGTCTCATGAAAAATCGCTTGATTGTTCGTCTGGTCGATCCCGGGTCCCGTCAGATAGGCCTGGAAGATGCGATGGTTGTCGGCGGTCAGCG
>CAZMXI010000047.1:0-3666 GCA_964570205.1 uncultured Tepidisphaeraceae bacterium | reverse complement strand
CCGAGAGCCAGCCGCCGTCGATCAGCGGCGCTGGGTCGCCCTTGCGAGCGCCCAGGCGCAGGCCTTGGCCATTGAAGATGAAAACGCCGTAGTCGTTGGTGTCATCCACGCCCTCGCCTGACAGCCCGGCATAGAACCAGATCTGCCCATTGGCGTTGATGCGCGGGACATGGAAATTGTCGGTGAAGGTTACGCCCGCGCTGCAGTCGGGCGCGGCCTGGCCCTCGACGACCAGGGTGGCATAGCGGATTGGCTCGCCCGCCAGGCTCGCCGCCGCGCACGCGAGTGTGGTTGTCAATCCGATCGAGAACAAACGCCACATGCCCGCCTCCCGTGGAAGCAGGTGCGGTGACGCTGTGACTCGCGAACTCAAAGCCTCCGGCGCACGATGGCACCAGTCCCACTGCTCGAGTTTCGCCCCCATTTGATCCGCAAGATGCCAGCGAGAATACCACGCCCGCCAGCAAAAAAGAAACATAACAGGCGAGATGGTGCATCTCAAGCGAAAAATGCGGATGCAATCGGAATGGGCGTGATGCGAAACGCCGCCTGCCTGAGTCGGGAGCCTACGGGCGCGGCCCACGGCGCTTGCGCAGGCCGCGGTTCAGGTCGACCATCTTGCCACCCCTGATGACGTAAAACGGCGTGCCCGTCTGAATCGAGAGTTGCCGCGCCCGGCTTGCAGCTCGACGGAGAGCGGCCATCGACGCGATGATGTCAGGATCCCGGGACTGGCGCTCAATGGGCTTCATGGCTTGTCTCCTGCCGCGACCAGTCCGCGCGAGGCGGTCGGATTGGCTCGGTAGGTGATGGTGCAGTGGGCCTTGCCATCGGCTCCGGATGCCTCGACCGTCAGTTAAATGGCTGCTTGCACCAGGCCGTAGCGGGTTCGCAGCCAGTACTTTTTGTGAATCTTACTGGTCCAGTGTTTGTCCTGTGCCTTGAACACGTGTTCGATTTTCGGCTGGTGGCCGGACTCCACTGCCTCACTGGCCGACAGGTCGTCGGTCTCGATCAGGCCGGGGGAAAGACGCAGACGCCGTCCATCCGGTAGGCGACTTTTGCGCCCACCATTCTCTGCCGGCTGAATCTCCAGCGACCACCCGCCGATCGCCACCCTCAACCCTTGCCGGCGAAGTGCAAGGGCCTGGGCCATTTGGCCGGCTGGGCCATTTGCTCAGTCCCGCCCTCGCGCGCACAATCCCCGCCATGGTTAGGATCAACCTTGCGTGGGTGCTTCTCGTGTTGTGCGGGCAGGTTGCGGTGGCGTTGGGCGCTGATGATGCCTACATCAGTCGGCGCGGCCAGGATTTCACACTCGGCACGCAATCGGTCGAGCGCGCATTGACGTTCCGCAATGGCCGGCTGCTGGTGGTCAGCCACAAGGACCGCGCCAGTGGCCGGGAACTGCTGGTTGGCGCCGCAGGGGTGGCCGATTTCGCGGTGCTGGTCGGGCCGGAGCGCACGCTCATCACCACGGCGACACACGGGTGGAACCTGGTGGATGCGGCCGAGTCGAAGCTTGCCGATGGCGCACTGCGGCTTGACCTGATCATCGAGCGCGAGGGGCTGCGGGTTACCCGTGCTTACATCGTCTACCCGGGTTCAAGCATCATGCGCGAGTGTTCGACGATCCGAAACGCGGCCGCTGCGCCGATCGTCATCTCGGACCCGAGTTTTCTTTGCCTGACCACCGGCCTGGGCGCCAGCGATGCGCTGGATTTCAACTGGATGACCGGTGCCCACAACATCCCCGGCTGCTGGCAGCTCAAAACCGAGAAACTCACCCTTAACCAGGCGCGGCGGCTCGACTCGTATGATCCTTACCCCCATGGCCCGCCCAACCAGGCCAAGTCCTTCAAGCCGGGCTCGGCCAGCTATGCGCCGTGGTACGCCCTGTATAACCGCCAGACCGGGCAGGGGATGTTCATCGGGTTCGACTACTTCGGCCACTGGGCTTCCAGCTTCGAAGCACGCAACGGCAATCTGACGACGGCCATCATCCAACTGGCCGGGTTTACAAGGGAATTGAAGCCGGGCGAGTCGATCACGACGCCCTGGGCCTTCGTCGGCCTGTATCGCGACGACCTGGACAACGCCGGCAACGAGCTGCTCGACTGGCAATACGCCTATCTCTGGGACTACACGCGGGATGGGCGAAACGGCACATACCCCTGGTTTGCCTCCTTGCGGCACCTGGGCTACTGGGCCAAGGGCACCGGCTGGGGCAGGCCCGGCGTCGGCTGGACCGGCGGTAATCCGGATCTGCCCAGCCTCTACCGCAAGGTCTTCCGCATCGCCGACTACATGCGCTACACCGGCGCAGATGTCTATCACCGCGACTGGGGCTGGTGGGATATGGCCGGGCACTGGAACGGCCCGGACTTCCGCTCGACGGGCGACTACCTCCGCAAGCACGACATGGGCCAACTCATCTACGCCTTTCTCTACACCGTCAGCAAGCGGTCGCGCGTGGCGGCCGAGCACCCCGACTGGCTGGCGCGGGCGGATGATGATGGCATGACGCTGGACTTGTCGCGGCCGGATGTCGTGCGGTTCATCCAGGGCCAACTCGATGAATTCGTCACGCGATGGGGCGATTTCGGCTGGCGCAACGACAGCACGATCACCGGCCAGCGCGATGCCGACCCCAGCACGCTGCTCGAGCAGGACCAGAACTTCCGCCGGATCCTGCGGGAGTTCCTGGACAAGTACCCCAACTGCGGCTTCCAGGCCGTCAACGGTGGTGGCAACTTCGCCGGCTATGACTATGCCCGATACGGCTGCAACATCCAGTTTTCCGATGGCGTGATCGGCCCGTTGCGCAACTACTACAGCTCGCTGCTCTTCCCGCCCGACAAGAACTGCGACAACCCCGACCAGTGGGATGTGAGCAAGTTCGACAAGGCGAGCTGGCGCGGGCTGCTCTGCTTCAACTATGACACGACCGGCGACACGATCGACCTGGCCAGGCTGGAGGGCATCCGCGAATTGAACGACATTTACCACTACCTGCATGCCCAGGGCGTGGTGGGGCGGTGGGCGCGCGTGTATCGGCCCAGGGTTGAGGGCGACGATGCCACCCTGTGGTTCCAGCGCCAAAGCCGCGACGGCAAGCGTGGGCTGATCATCCCCAAGCACGTGCCGGCCGGCGCGGTGAAGGTCCGGCCAAAGGGTCTTCTGCCGGATGAGGTTTACACAGTCTCATTTCACGAGTCTGATGCCATGGAAAGACGCACTGGCGCGGAGTTGATGCGGGATGGCATCGTGCTGGCGAAGATGCCGCCGGGCGAGTTGATCTACCTGAACCTGCCGCTGCACCCGGGAAGCAAGCTGGATAAGACGCCCCCCGGTCCGCCAGCGCCGACGGCGATCAAGCCGGCCGAGAACATGGGCTACCCGGGGGTGGAGCTGGCGTGGAAGCCAGGGATGGATGACAACTGGGTCTCGCATTATGAGATATATCGCGGTGGCGCGCTCATCGACAAGGTGGTGGTCGACGAGGACAAGGGCACGTGCCGGGTCGAGCTGATCGACTTCGGCGCCGCCGCGGGCGCGAAGGAGGCAGCGTGAGCGACCGGCAGACCAGCGACGAGGGCGCGAGGAAGAACACGCCGAGCGACTACCGGGTGATCGAGGAACCGATCTACTGGCGCCGAAGCCGCA
>CAZMXI010000046.1:0-28882 GCA_964570205.1 uncultured Tepidisphaeraceae bacterium | reverse complement strand
GTAGCATTGCGGCGTGGCGTTCATGCTGAACTTCGGCGGGCCGTAGCGGAAGTGAGTGCGGGCCCAGTAGCCCAGTCCGCCCTCGATCGTCTGGAAAACGCTGCTCCAGGTCGGCCCGCGCGACGTCCACGTCCGGGCCAGCGTTCCCTCCGGCGCCAGCGGTTTGTCCTTGTTGTCGGAATTATCCGGCATAATCCACGCGCTGGGCAGGCCGATCTGGAAGTTGGCCAGCGGCCGATCCACCAGTGGCCAGACTGCGGCATAGAAGCCCATCCCGGTCGTGAAGGCGGACTCCGGTGGGAGCGGCTCGTGGCTGAAGCCAATGTATCCGTGCAGGCCGTCGGACCGCGAGACCACCTCGCCAGGTGGCGGAGGAACTTCGTTGTTCTGCCTCTCCGCGGCGGGGGAGAGGCTGGCCATCAGGGCCACAACGGAAGCGGTCAGGAATCCTGTCTTCATGGCTGCTCCAGGCAGGTGCGTAAGCGAGAATTAGACGATTTCTTCACGGGCCGCATCCCAGCGGACCATCCGCCGCTGCTGGTAGGATGCCAGCGACATCAGAAACGTCGCGGTCTCGATGAATGCCTCGTCCGTCGAACACTTCGGAATCCCGCGGCTCTGGATGCAGTTGATCCAGTCCTCCAGATGGTTGGGCTGCGGAGGCGTCTTGCCGTGTGTGTAGCCCTTGGGCAGGTCCTGACGCTGGTTGTGATCTTCGGGAATGATCTGGAACCGCGTCACATCGTGCGCGATGGCATCAAACCGCAGCGTCGCATCGCGCCCACACAGTTCCACGGGCTGTCGCGTACCGCTGGTATTCATGCTGCCGGTGAACGTGACCGTCCGGCCGAGCTTCTCAAACTGGTACGCGGCCACCCAGGTGTCGGGCACCTCGCGGTCGTCACGCAACAGCGCCAGCAGGCCCTGGCAGGAGCAGGTGTCGGGGATACCGTGGCCGAGCAGGTACTGCACAAAGTCCATCTCGTGCGAAAGCAAGTCGCCCGCGTAGCCGGTGCCGTAGGCCCAGTAGCACCGCCAGTGCCAGAAATGACGCTCGTTCCAGGGTATCTTCGGCGCTGGACCGAGCCAGAGTTCCCAGTTCAGTTCCTTGCGCACCTGGTTCGGGTCCGGCCGCTCCCATTGGTCGTAATAACCGTACCAGCGCCAGTTAGGCTGCTTGGGGTCCGTAGACTTGAATCGCCCCGTCCTCACCAGTGAGATCGGGCCAAGAATGTCCCTGGCAAGCAGTTCTCTTGCCTGCAGCGCGCAGGGGGCCTGTCTGGCCTGATGCCCGAGTTGGAAAATTACGCCGCTCTTCTTCAAGGCATCGCGCATCAGCCTGGCCTCGGCCAGGGTTCTCGAAAAACCCTTCTCGCAGTAGATGTCCTTGCCTGCCTTCACCGCATCGAGCACCATCTGGCAATGCCAATGGTCGGGCGTGGCGATGATCACCGCATCGACATTGCGATCTGCCAGCAGGTCGCGGTAGTCCACATATGCCTTCACATCGGCGTTCCGGCTCCGATCGACGCCCTTCTGTCGATGCGGGCCGTACACATCGCACACGGCGACCACCTTGACATTGGGCATGTGAGCGGCCGCATTGATAATGTCGCCGCCACGCGTACCCAGGCCGATGCAGCCCAGCCCGATCGTCTTTGCGGGCGATGCCGCCGAGAGGACGGCGGGCATACAGGTAACAGCGGCGGCAAGACCGGCCGCTTGGCCGGAAGTGCAGAGGAACTGACGGCGGTTGATGACGGGTGTGTCGCTCATGTCTTGGACCTTTCGCGCTGTCGTCCGGTGAGCCTGTCGATGCGATGTGCCGACAAGTTTCAACCCGGGGCTCCATCTGACAATACCACCGTTCAGCCAGAGCGTGACCGCAGTAGGCCGGCTCCTTTCGCAATCTGGCAAATTGACGTTGACGTGCGCAGAGGTGACCCTACGCATGGCGCCAAATCACAAGTTCAGACTCCGCGACAGAAGACCCGTAGATGAAGAACAATAATCAACTACAATCCCTACATGTTCAAACGAATGTTCACCACCCGGTTCGCATCCAGACTGGCCCTCCTGTACGTCACGCTCGTGTCCCCGGCGATGGGCGCCGCCGACCAGGTTCAGAGAGGCGAGATGGCCGGCTACCTCCTGGTTCCCAATGAGAGAGTGCCGGAAACCTACAACGCCGGGTTCTCGATGTATGTCGCCGCCTGGCCGTTGTTGGACCGGTATCCGGGGCAACGCTTTCAGACCGGACTGTTCGGCACATGGATGTTCGCCCGGAAAGAACCTGCGCCTTCGATCAAACTCTATTCCGACATCGAGGGCGGCCTGGGGTGGTGGCGGGACACGGAGTATGCCACGGAGACGCCAAAGTTCATCATGGGCGGTGTTGCGCCGAATTTCAGCGAGTGGGCCAACGGGCCCGGGGCCGGGAAAGGAAGAGACTGGGACAAGCCGAACGGCAAATATGGCGTGGCGCAACTCAGCCCCTGGCTGCTGTGGCCGCCGGATGGCTTGAATCTCAAACAGGGCACGTGTGGCGAGTTGTTCGGCTACGGTTACCTGCCGCTCCCGCTCACGCCGGCCAAGACCACCACCGCCGGCAAGGACATCCCGACCGGCAACCAATCCTGGACGCTCTTCCTCAACACGGGGAACTTCAAAGGCCCGGTAGCGTTTTTCACCCCATACTTCTGGTCCGCCGGTGCGGTCGCGGAGCCGCGCTTCAGCGGAATGCTCCTGGATAGCCGCCCCTCTGAACCTAACCGGGCCTTGCAGATGGAGACCCAGCACGTTCCCAGCATTCAAGCTGTGGACGCCAAGGGTGAGACTTACGCCCGCATCGCACCGACGTTCTTCCCCTGCGAGACAAACGGCGAATCGCGCCTCGTGCATCACATTACCTCCTACAACAAGCAGGCGCTCTGGGATGCGGTGCAGACCTGGTTCGGCGGCGGTCCCGAGGCCAGCGGCGTGATTCGTCCTGAAGGGGCCATCTTGCATCGGTTCACCGGGAAAGGCGGTGCCACCTGGAGGATCTATCCGGACGGCACTGCCAAGGAAGATAAGGCGCCCGTGGCGTGGAATTCCTTTGCGACGCCGATGGCTGCGGATCCCAATACGTTCGGGTATCGCTGGGATCTCAAAGTCGTCAAGCGGACCGATTCCAAGCCTGGTTTGCTGGTGAAGCTTCCCGAGTATTTCCGCCTGGAGAAGAGCGGTGCGAAACCCCAATGGGTTCCGGTGCGGGCGGAAGATGTCCCGGCGGAAACCGGTTTGACCAAGGCGAGCTTCGAGCGGCCCACCGGGAGAGTCCCCAAGACGTATGTCACACCGGATGATCCGGCCAGTTGCTGGAAGACGCCCGGTCCCAAAGCGGGACCGTTTCAGGCGCGCCCGGGCGACGGGAGCGTGGTCACTTACTACTGGTATCGTTTCGCCGATCAGCCGGCCATGCTCAACGCCGACTTGACGGATCAGGAGCGGGAGGCCGTGCAGGCACGCGTGGAAAAACTCCACCGGACATGGACGAAGGACCGCAAATACCTGGTGCCGCCCGCGTTTGGCAGATTGGCCGAACTCGACCCGGCCTTGATCGTGACTCCGCCGCCGGGTCTGGAGGTCGGTTATGTTCCCATTGTCACCCGACAAGCGCCGAGGGAATAGCCGCTGAGGGCATCGTCCTGACCACGCGTTTCATGTTTCGCGCGAAAGGAGCCCGCCAATGGTGCCGTTCAGCAGACGACATTTGCTCGGTGCCGCGGCTGGCTTCGCCGGGTCGGCCATCCTCGGCCGCGGGGTCTTTGCAACGATGGGCAGGCAGCTGAACATTCTCCTTGTCATCTCCGACGACCTGCGCGACACACTCGGCTGCTACGGTAACGCCGCCGTCAAGACGCCGAACATCGACCGTCTGGCCGCGCGAGGCGTGCTGTTCCAACGAGCCTACGCGCAGTATCCCGTCTGCAATCCCAGCCGCACCTCGTTCATGACGGGACTGCGCTGCGAGCAGAGCGGGGTGGTGGGAAACAACACGATGTTTCGCTCCCGCCTGCCGGACATCGTCACCATGCCACAACTGCTCCGGCAGCACGGCTGGCACGCCTCGTCGTATGGGAAGATCTACCACCTCGGCGGTGGCGCAGACTGGTTGGATGTGGGCAAGTCGTGGGACCAAGCGCAGACTTTCCAGGCCACGCCCGCCGGCCGCAAAGGTGAGGTGCGCAATCTCACCGGCGGCAAGCTCAAGTGGTGCTCCATCGGGGCAATGGAAGGCACTGATGACGACCAGCCTGATGGACAAAACGCGATCCACGCCATCGCGGCCATCGAGCAACAGACGGCCGCCGGCAAACCGTGGTTTATCGGCGCGGGCTTTCATCGGCCGCACGACCCGTTTCTGGTGCCGAAGAAGTACTTCGACCTCTATCCGTCCGGCTCGCTGAAGCTCTATCGCGATCCGGCGGACATCACCCCGGTGCCGCCGCTTTCCATGCCCGGCGGCGGATTCAAGACAGCCTTCGACGCGTTCACCGACCAGGACCGGCTGGATTTTCAGCGCGCCTACTACGCCGGCGTCTCGTTCATGGACGCGCAGGTGGGCCGGCTCCTGGACACGCTCGACCGGCTCAAACTCTGGGACAATACGCTGGTCATCTTCGCCGGCGACAACGGCTATCACCACAACGAACGGAATTGGTGGAACAAGGACACGCTCTTCGATCGCAGTTGCCGTGTGCCGCTCATCGTGGCCGCGCCAGGGGCAAAGGCTGGGCAAATATGCCAGGGGCTGGTCGAACTGGTGGACTTCTACCCGACCGTCTCGGACTACTGCGGCGTCCAGGCGCCGCATGCGCTGGCCGGCCGGAGCCTGCGTCCGCTGTTGGGGGACCCGAGCCGTCCGGGCAAGGACGCGGCGTTCACCCTCGTTACCCGCGGCCTGAACAGATACGGACAGGCTGTGCGCACCGACCGCTGGCGGTACACGCGCTGGAGCGACGGCACGGCGGAACTCTACGATGAGGCGATTGACCCTGAAGAGACCCACGACTTGTCCGCCGACCCGCGCCATCGTCCCACCGTGGCAGCCCTGCAGAAGCTCTTGGACAGAATTGGCCCCTTTCGGCCGGAACTTGCCGGTGGAAAAATGCGAGTCCCTGAAAAGAGAGCGAACTGAACATGAGAAGAACGAACTTCATCTCCAAGCTCGCACTCCTTGTCGCGTTGTTGCTGGCTCCGGAGGCGGCTTTCTGTGCTGAGACATCGAAAACTGCAGAACACGATGCCGATGCCAGGGTCTTGCGCATCTTCATCTTCGCAGGCCAGTCGAACATGGTCGGATCTGATTCGAAAGCGAAGGACATCAAGCGTTTCCCACCTTTTGCGGAATTGGACATGCCTCAGGGCAAGGTGTTGTTCTCCTACAACATCGGGCGTGAGGAAAAGCTGGCCTCCAACGGTTGGGTCGCTTTGCAGCCTGTAAACAACGTCGTCGGGCCGGAACTCAGCTTTGCCAGACGAGTTTCGCAACAGGTCGATGCCCCCATCGCCATCATCAAGTGCGCGGCGGGTGGCACGACTTTGGGCGGCGACTGGAACCCCGATGAACCCAGCGGCTTCAAGCTTTACCCGCTGGCGTTGCAGTTGGTGCAATCATCCCTTGCTGAGCTGGACCAGAAGAACGTGCCTTACCGCATTGAAGGCTTCATGTGGCATCAGGGGGAGAACGACATGTTCAGCAGGGAGTTTAAGCCAAACTACAGCAAGAACCTGAGGAACTTCCTGGCGGCCTGGCGGCGCGATCTCAAGACGCCCAACCTGAAGTTCTACATCGGCGAGCTTTGCACCAAGACGATCTGGGGCATGGACAATCGCGAGAACATGTATGCCATCCGGGCGGGGCAGAAAGCCGTCACCGACTCGGACCCGCTGGCGGAGTACATCCCGACCTCTCATGACGCCGTGGAAATCGGCGGTGGCGCGGGCCTGCATTATCACTACGGAACCCTGGGGCAACTGGAGCACGGCGTGAACTACGCTGACGCCTATCTCAGAACGATCGGAAGAAAGCCAACCCATGACCGCCCATTGAGGGTTTGGCCTTATGCGAAGGCAAGCACGGTCAAGCTGTTCGTCCTTGCCGGGTACCGCAACATGGAAGGCGAGCGTGCCTTTGCTCAGGAACTCAAAGCACTGCGGGGGCAGGAAGCACTGGCCAACGACAACCACCGAATCGCATTCAAATACAGCCTCGGAGGCGGCTACCGAATCTCGAATGGCTGGGAGCCTTTGGGCTTTACTGGATTCTATGACACGTTTGGTCCTGAACTCAGCTTCGGAAATACGCTGCAGGACAAAATCCCCGGCAACATCGCCATCGCCAAGTTCACGCACAGCGGTTCGCAGATGAACGATTGGACTCCCGCGGGGACCAGCGCGAAAGACCGGAACCTCTACCCGCAATTCATCGCCTTCATCCAGGAGTCCATCAAGGAACTTCAGGCCAAAGGTCATCAGGTGGAACTGGCCGGCATCTTCTATCATGTCGGGGAAAACGACATGTCCTTTGGACCTTACCGCAGGGACGCGGCCAAATGGCTTCAGTCCACGGTCGAAAAGAGCCGCCAGGACTTGGGGCTTCCTTCGTTGAAATGGCATGCCAGCCAACAACCTCCCACCGATGAGAAGGGCCTCAATTCCATCGATGTCACCGCGAATCTGGCTGCCATCGCCGCCGCCGACCCGGCTTTCATCCACATCAAGGCCTTCGATCTTCCCCCACAGGAAGAGAAGCTGGTCATCACCACGGCGGGCATTGTCCGATTGGGCGAGTTGCTTGCCCACAGCTATCTTGTACATCGGTAACCGGGACCTCTGGCCGTCAAGAACCAACGGGAGCAGGACCATGGCACAGACCATTCAACTCATCCTCGTATTCCTTCTGGCCGTTCTGTCCGCAGTCCCCTGTGCGGCTGCGACCACGAAGCCGGTGCGGGTGTTCATCCTCGCTGGCCAGTCGAACATGGAGGGAGCGGGCCTGATCAAGGCCGACCCGAAACGCAACGGTGGCAAAGGCTCGCTGGAGTTCCTCGTAAAGGATACCGCCACGGCGAAACATCTCGCGCCGCTCGTGGATTCGACCGGGCAGTGGCGCCCGCGCGACGACGTGTGGATTTCCTACCTCGACCGCAAAGGGCCGCTCACCGTCGGCTTCGGCGCTCGAGCCGGAGAGACCATCGGGCCCGAACTGGGCTTTGGCCGGATCATGGGCGACGCGCTCGACGAACCGGTCTTGCTCATCAAGTGCGCCTGGGGCGGCAAGAGCCTCGCGGTGGATTTCCGCCCGCCCAGCGCAGGCAAGCTGCCGTATTCGCTCGGCGAGAAGGGCGACGCCGCGATTGCCGCGGACCCGGCCATCGTGGGCAGATACTACCGCCAGACGCTGTCGCTCACGAAGGCTGCTCTTGCCTCAATCAAGGATCTCGTGCCCGGCAGCGACGGGCGCTATGTGCTGGGCGGCTTCGGCTGGCATCAGGGCTGGAACGACCGCATCAGCGATAAGTTCAACGCTGAATACGAAAGCAACCTGGCCCATTTCATCCGCGATATTCGCAGAGACCTCGGCGTGCCCTCGCTGCCGTTCGTCATCGCCGAGACGGGCATGACCGGTCCGGAGGAGACACATCCCCGCGCGCTCTCGCTGATGAAGGCGCAAGCCGCTGTCGCGGAACACAGGGAATTCAAAGGCAACGTCGCGTTTGTGAGCACCAGAGTCTTCTGGCGCCCGAAGGAACAGTCCCCCAGCGGCCAGGGCTATCACTGGAACTCCAACGCCGAGACCTATTACCTCATCGGCGAAGCCATGGGCGAAGCGATGAAGCGTCTCCTTGACGCCAAGTGATGTTTACCCGAAACGACGGAGCGATTGCCGTGAGATCCCACTTCGACGCCATTCTCTGCGTGCGGTGCGATGCCGACCTCGCCGACACACGGCTGAAAAGGGTGGAATGATGAGGTCATGAAGCGACTTGTCGATGCCAGATGATCCCCTTTGTGAAGATGGAGCGAGGGCATGGCGTTGGTCAAATTACGGCACCCACTCGGGGCGCTTGGCGCGCTGGCGAAGCAGCCAGCCGGGGATCTCACCGAACGGGTAGCCGGCGTCGGGAACGAACAGGCCCACATCGCCTTGGGAGTGGTCGAGGTTGATGTCGGCGCCGGTGAGAGTTTGCAGCGTTGTACCTTGCCGTGTGGCATTCACGTAAACTATGGAGGGGTCCTGGGCGATGCTGCCGGCGAAGGCGACTTCGACGTCGCCCACCTTCACGCCGCCGGGAATTGCAGCGATGGGGGGCGCTTGGCGCGGGGCGAGGACGGTGATGTACTCTCCGTCCCGGCCTTGCACCTCCAATCGCACACCTTGAGTCGATTCAGGCGCGCCGTTCTGGTGATGCCAGGGGAAGAAGCGGGGCTTGTCGGGAGTTGGCTTTGCGACGTATACGCTCATGTTCCGGAACGTGATGGTCGGGCCGTCCTGGAGGAAGGTGGGGCGGAAGAGGATGTAGGGCTGTCTGGCGGCGGCGGGGACGGGGCGATCGAGGAAGAGTCGATTGCCCTTGGCGGATCGGACCGTGTAGCGCTGGGCGACGGGTTCGGCCTTGCCGCGGCCTGTGCGGATCGCGCCGAGATCGAGCACCCAGCCGGGGGCGGCGCCGAGTCTTGAGAAGTCCTGAGCTTGATCCGTGAATGTCGTGCCGCCGTCGGTGTCGCCGCCGTGGCCGGGTTCCTGGACGGAGAGGGCGACGGTCTGGTCATCGCGGGCGTGCAGGCACCACGCTGCGCGCAGGGGTATGGGGCTGCGGTACTGGTCGCGGAGAACAACGGTTGCGCCGGCGTCGTTCTTGAGGAAGACGACGGTGCGGCGGTAGACCAAAGGCTCCGGGAGTGGGTACAGCGGCCATTCCTGGTGCCAGAATTCGGGCGGAAGCGCTGTCATCCGCCGCAGGCGGTTGGACTCGACCTGGCCGACGGCGATATCGACCTGCGGGGAGGTCTTGAACGCGATGAGGCGTTCGTAGCCGTCCATGTTCAGGCATGGCTCTTCATCTGTGAAGAACGCCAGGCGGTTGTGCATGTGCTCCTGGCCGGCGCGGGGAGAGTAGCTGCAATGGTGATCGACGGCGGCGGGGCGGGCGTTGGCGCAGTAGTGGAAGGCGAGTTGGTCGCCGTGGTAGTGGCCGCGGTTGGGGCCGGCCTTGAAGGCGAGGTACGTCTCTTTCGGAGTGCCGGGTTGGTGGTTGAAGATGACGCCAAAGCCAGGCAGTTCTTCGGCGGCGAATGTCTTGAGTTCCTCGGGAGGGATGACGACAGGTTTGGGGCCATCGGCACCGGGGTGGGTGTCGCCCATGGGGAGCATGCGGCGGATATCTCCATCGGGCTGGGAGATGCGGCGGAGGAATCGCTCGGCGGCGGCGACCCGTTCGTTGATGATTGGGTCGTCGGTGCCGAAGTGTTCCTTGGCAATTCTCGCATACCATTCCCAGTGTCCCACAAACATATAGCCCGGGCATTCTTGGCCTGCGCCACCGGGCAGGGTGACGGAGTGGTACAGGTCCTCTCGCATTTTCGCGATGGCCATCCGGCGGAAGCGATCGAACTGGGGATGGTCCTTGAGGTTGGTGGCCAAGGCGATGGGGATGCGCATGAAGTCAGAGAAGAAGTTGGGGTTTTCCGGAGACCAGTAGTTCCAGTAGGAGCCGTAGATGTCGCCATGGAAGCGGACCTGCGTCTTGGTGAGGGTGCTGAGGTCACCGGGCCTTCCGACATTGTCGGCGGAGCGCCGGCCGTCGCCGCGGATGGGGCCGCTGCTGGGGTTTACTTGGCCGCCGTTGTAGGGATTAATGCCTTGGAAGGAGCCCTGTTTGCCGGGCCACTCAAGGACGAACTCGTGGTTGAGCTTGTCAAGGTCTTCGACGGCGTGCTGCATGACAGAGTTGATGTCGCCCTTTCCGGCTGTGCCGACATCGCCCGCCCGGAGCCACCACATCCGCCGGCCGTGCCAGGTGGGGCATCGAAGGCCTGCGTAATCGCTGCTGTCGCGCACGATTGCCCGCAGGCTGTTGTCGTGAGGCCAGATCCAGCGGCTGGCTCTCACCACGGTTGCGCTGACGGCGGATTGCTCATCCACGGCCGCAAAGAACCAACCATCCTTGTAGTGCTGGTTCCACCGGGGGAACAGGTTGATGAACAACTCGGGATTGCACAGCGGCAGCGTCCCGGGCACAAGCGGGCGGTCCGGCGGCGGAACTGACGCGACTGAGCCTGATCCTGCGCCTCCACTGAAGGGAACCGAACGACCCTCAGTCGGCCTCCAGCCGCGGGACATTTCCAGTTCCCAGTAATGCTCGCGGCCCATTTCGTGTCGTTCGGCGATCTCAACGTGATCCCGCCCGGCGGCGACCGTCACGTCAATCTCCGAAAATGCCGGCACGTCGTGATCCAGGCCGGCGCGGACGTCGAACTCATAGCGCAAGCGGACGCGCGCAAAGAGCGGTCCCTCGGCCACCATGCTCGCGGAGAATCGCGACAGCCTGGGCGCTTTCCAGGCGCTGTCGCCGACCCAGCGATCCCTGCCGAGGCGCACCCCGGCGACCGGCCCGCGCGCATCGGTGCCGCTCTCGGCCGGCACTCTCAAGGCAATCCGGTCGTTGCTCAGGACATAGTGCGGCCCAACCCTGTTGACGCTCACGCGAGACTGGGCAGGCTTCGACTGGCCCGGTGAGATCTTGAAAGTCCGGGCCTGCCCCGGCGCGAAGTCGCGGCAGATCCAGATCCATCGCCGCCCATCAACTTGCTCAACCTGATACGGAACCTCGCCGTTGGCATCTGTGACGATGAACGTGCCGGGTTCGCTGGGAGCGAAGGCCTTGAGGCGCACCAGCGCGTCAGGGTAGGCGCGATTTGTGGGGTTGAGAAGCCGGAATTCCTCGGCCGGCGCGAATGACGCGAGCATCAGCAGCGCAAGGGTGATCTGGGCCGGGGTGAGTCGTCTCATTCGGAACTCCGTCCTGGTCAAGCGGCAGCGATTCTACAGGCCGATCCAACGAGTTCCACGGGTGGCGATAGTAAGGTGTGCCAGAGCTGGAGCTGAATCGGTCAAACACGAGGAGGATGTCGTGCGACAGAGCAGCAGGCGACACTGGACGGACGGTTTGGCATTTGTGATGCGGGCGGTTGCAGGGATTGTGATGCTGGCGGCAGGCATGTGCGCGTGGGCCGGTCCCAAGCGACAGCCGACGGCGGAGGAATTGGCGGGGTGGCCGGTGGACGCGGCCGGTCATGTGGCGGTGCAGGCGGGCGAGCATCCGCGGCTGCTGTTCCGCAAAGTCGATCTTGAGAAGATTCGTGCGCGTGCCAGGACGCCTGAAGGTCAGGCGATTCTGGCTCGTCTCCGCAAGCAGCTCAACGGCGGCGATGGGGAGAGCATGCCCTCGAAGTTCGTCCAGCGCGGTCAAAAGGATGCTCCCGACGGGTCGCTGGAATACTACACGTTCTCCCACGTCGCCGGCTTTGGGCTGCTGTATCAGGTCACGGGTGACAAGAAGTATGCGGACCTGGGCCGGCAGTGCATGGAGAAGGCGCTTGAGGGGGCGATGGACCGCGATACGCGCTATTCTTTCCGCAAGCCCAGCGGCGCGCTGCGGGCCGGGCCGGTGCTGGGGTGGACGGCCTTGGGATATGACCTGTGTTACGATGGCTGGGACGCGGAGTTCAGGCAAAAGGTCGCGGGCGAGCTTCAGAACTACAACGAAGGGCAATGGATGAGCCTCGCGGAACTGGCCCGCGGGGATCGGCAGTTTCCAGGATCCAACCACTGGGGGATGCAGGTCGGCGGAGCGGCGATGGCGCTGCTGGCGATCATGAATGATCCGAGTGTGGACATGGGCAAGATCAGCCCGCTGCTGGAGGCCAGTCAGAACTCCATAAAGATCAATCTGACCCAGGGCTTTGGCGACGGCGGGTTTTTTGCCGAGGGCGATGGGACGGGGTCAATGGCCAGCCACATTGTGTTCCTGCCAGCACTTCAAGCGTGGAAGATCGCGGCGGGGAAGGATTTCTACAGCCCCAAGCCCCATGCCCGGTGGACCAGCCTCAAGTGGTTTTTCCTGACGGCTCTCGGCGGCGATCCGGCGAACCTTCGGGCCAGCTTTCCCGAGCGCGGGGACTATCCGCACAACATCTGGGCACGCACGGGGCTGAGCGGGGCGGGGTATTTCAGCATCGGCTTTGGCGTAGCGACCGAGGAGCAGAAGCCGGCCATCCTCTGGTTCTACAACCACAGCGGCATGAAGGAAGCGGATGCGAAGAGTGGTTTCGGCCTGGATGCACCAAGCGAGTATCCTCATCACTCCGTGCTGTCCTACGCTAACTGGCCGATCGGTGCGGCCGAGCGCAATCCCGGCGAGGTGATCCCGCATGCCTATCGCGACACCTATTGGAAGTTCTATGCCTGGCGCAACCGGTGGCAGGACCGCGACGACGTGATCATCTCCATCCTGACCCATACCGCCAAGGGCAACATGCAGGCGAAGGGGGAGAATACGCTCACGATTCAGGGCGGCGGCAAGAAGAGCAAGTGGGGAAAGATCGCCGGCGGGTTCACTGGCGATTTCAAGCCGGCGAAGGATGGCTCGACGATCCTGAACGTTGCCGATGGCTCGTGCCTTGCCATCGACTTCTCCAAGACCAGCGGGGCGGATGTGATGTTGGTGATGACCGGCCCCGGCGCGCCGACGAACAGCGTGGTCGAGGCCGGCGGGAACAAGTTCGGTTTCCTGTTCCTCGGCGGCAGCGCTGCCCAGCCGAAAGTCGAAGGCGGCAAAGTGGTGATCGGCGGGCAGAGCGTGACGTCGGATGGGAAGAAGATCGTGCTGGGGGTGTTCGGCGGCGCGATGCCGGCCAACTGAGCATTCACAGGCTACCAGGGTCAATTTCCGGCGCGGAGCAGGGACCAGGTCTGCCAGGGTTGAGAGGGCTGGCGGTGCTCGCTGGCATCGAAGGTGGCGAGGACCGGCACTTTCCACCAGGCGCCGCCGAAGCAGACTTCACGGTAGCCGGCGACGGAGAGCGAGGCATTGCGGACGAGGAAGAAGGGGGTTTCGTCCTTGACGCCGTTGGTGTTGTAGTTGTGGACGCCAAGGATTTCAGTGCGGCCGGCGTTGAGAGTGGCGACCTTGGTGCTGGTGGCTTCGGTCTTCATGCCAAGGATCCAGAGTCGGCCGCCATCGTTGCGGGTATTGATGCCGACCTTGTCGGGGCCTCGTTCGGTGTTCCATTGTCGTGCCCAGATCGTGGAGTCAGGCTCCTGGTAGGCGTGGCCCACGCAATTGGTCATGAAGACGGTGGTTTTGGGTCGAGCGATGACGGTGCCGCCGGTGGTAAGGCAGACGACGGTGCGATTGGGGGAGCGGGCCTCGATGCCGAAGGATGGACGGGGCGCGAAGACCTGGAGATTCTGGAAGATCACGTGCTTGGGGCCGACAGAGTCGTCATCGACGACGAATTTGGCGAGGTTTTCGGGGTAGTTGGGTTCAGCGCTGTCGCCGCCGAGGATTCGGACAAAGGCCAGCCCAATGATGCGTTGGACGGAGCCGTGGACGCGGACGTCCTTTTTCATGATGTACCAGTTGGGATCGCCACCGGTGCTGGGGAGGATGTAGACGGTGGAGGCGCCCTTTTTCGCTGCTTCGTCGATGGCTTTCTGAAATGCCGGGGAGTCGTCTTCGTGGTCGCGTATCTTGGCGCCGAAGTCGTTGGCGCAGACCCAATCTTCGGGCTTTGTGGGGAGTGGTATCTGGGGTTCGGGTGAGGGTTTGAGGAGGAGGCCGGCCGCCGAGGAGGCATTTCCGAGCGAGATGGGTTGATGGGAGGAGTACTCAGAGAGGTTGGGGCCTTTGGCATCGCATCCAGGTGTTTCGGAGGTCACGGCGGAGGCGTAGCCGGAGGTCAGGAGCCGGGCGGCGTAGAGGTGGCCCTTGCCGAGCTTGATGGCTGGTCCGGCGGTGTCCGGCGGGCCTTCCAGGCGGCAATCGACGAGGGCGAGGACGCCGTCGGAGTCGATGGCGAGGGGTGAGCCGATGATGTGGAGGGCTTCGCAGGCCATGACCTGGCCGCGGTGGAAGAGGCCAACCTGGTTAGCGTCGCGAATGGTGATGCGGGAAAGGGTCTGGGCGTTGAGGATGTGGCCGGTCTTGATGCCAATGGCGAAGCCATCGATTTCGACATCCTGGAGGAGGAGGGGGCCATTCTGGTCATTGAAGCCGAGGTCGATGCCGCAGGCGCCATTGCCTGGGATGAGGATATCTTTCATGAGGCCGGTGTTGTTGGAGTAGAACTTGATGCCAACGGCGCCGGGGTTTGTGCCGGTATCGATGGTGAGGTTGACGAGAGTTCGGTCGAAGAAGTCCGCGTTCATGCGTGAGCTGTCGGGGCGAGCCTGGCCGCGGATCGCTTCGCGGGGCTTAGCCGGATCGTCAAAGCCTGGGGCGTTGTCGGCGAGGCGGATGATGGTTCTGTCGCGGTCTTGGCCATAGATCCAGGGGCCGACCATCGAGCCTTCGCGGCCGTCGGCGCGTTTGAAAACCAGCGGTCTGGTTATGCGGTAGGTGCCGTTGGGGAGATAGACGATGGCGGTGCGTGCGGAGCGTTCGATGGCGGACTGAAGGGCGTTGGTGTCATCGGTGATGCCGTCACCTTTGGCGGCGCAGTCGCGCTTCGCGTCGAGGATGGCGCGGGAGTCGGGGGGAAAGACGATCTGGCCGGCGCAAATGGCGGTCGAGCAGAAGAGCAGGACGGCGGCGGCCGCAAGCGATGAAACGCGAAGTGTCTTGTGCGGGATCATGGCATGTGTCCTCAGTTGCCTTTTGGCGGCTTGGCTTTGGGAAGCTCGGTTGCGAAGCCGCGGTTGTCAGTGGCCCAGTCGAGCTGATCGACGGTGATACTGGCATTTCCCAGGCCGGTGAAGCCGTTCTTCCGGATGTGGATGTTCTCCGGTTGGCCGGCCGACACGTTGATTCCGCCAGCGGACAGCTCATTGCCGATGATCTTCACATTCCGAATCGTTTTGCCTTTGCCCAGCACGTGGATGGCCGCGCCCTTGGCGCACACCTTGTTGCCCTGCACGAGCAGCCCGTCGATCTCGGTAGTCCAGAGGCACAGATAGCGGTTGCCGACGTTGTTGAGCATCTTCGAGTCGCGCACGGCGCTGTTGTGGTAGGCCTCGTGCATGATACCTTCGCCGTCGTTGATCTTGATGGCTCTCTCGTGGGCCATGTTGCTGTGGACTTCGTAGTCGTTGCCCTCTGCGGTCCAGCGGTAACCGCGCATGGTGATGGCGCGGTTGTCGTTTGTGGCTGAGCCATCGGAGATGACCAGGCCTGTCGTGGTCGGTCGCCAGAGGCCGGCGGGGAAGCGGATGACGTTGCGCCCCGCGTAGACTCCATCGCCGCAGAAAGTGATGGCGCTTCGGCCGGAGCAGTAGATGTAGTTGTCGCGGATGATGATCCCCTTGCGGAAGCACCAGGGCTGCTCCTTTTCGGGGGTGGCGTCGAGCCGGGCGCCGCCGGTGGTGATGCCGAAGAGGTTGGCGTAGATGCCAGGGCGGTTGTCGTAGTCGAACTCCACGCCTTCTTCCAGCGTGAACACATCGTATTTCTTCTTCGGCTGGGCGATATTGAAGTCCTGGCCGGTGCCGCGGACTTTGATCAGCGTGTAGGGCTTGACGATGAAGTTGTCGTCGCCGGATTTGGGGATGCGGTTGTTGGCGATGAAGAGGTTCTCGCCGCAGTGGATGTCGATGGCGGCGCGGTGGCGATGGGTCCAGCGCTGGTGGGGCTGATGGCTGTAGGCCTTGTTGGGGACAGTCGGATCGGCGGCGGCGGTGTTGGTCAGCAGGCAACCGAAAACGAAACGGTTGACGCCGGTGTTGTGGTCCTCGGCCTCGGCGAAGTAGATGTGGCCTCGGTTGATGGCGATGTTCGCGACGCCGCAGTTGCTCACCTTCGCCGCATCGGCCACGCGGATGCTCTTGAACGCGGTGTCGATGGGCGTGCCGTCGCCCTGCATGCTGGGCTGATACTTGGGAAATTCGAACCGCGTGGGCAGCGTGTAGTTCTCGTCCTTGGCGCTGGCAATGGCCGGCGCAGCGCCGCGGAGAATGACGCCATTCTGGAGGTCGAAGTGATTCTTGAACCGGTAGACGCCGGGCGGGAAGTGGATCACGCCGCCCTTGCCGCCTAAGAATGCCTGGGCGGCGGCCAGGCGGGCATCGTCATCCGCGCCAGGGAAGGCCGTGACGGCCAGCACTTGTGTCCACGGCAGCTTGCCAACCCAGCCGGGGGCGGCCTGCGGGTTCTGAGCGTAGAAGGCCGCGATCGGGTTGTCCTTCGGCAAAGCGTCAACGGCAGCAGCCGCCGATGAATGCACGATGGCGAAGCATGTTACCGCCGCCATCCACCTCCACAGGCTTCTTGTCATGAATTGCATCCTGATCCTCATGATGCGGCTCACGGTATCAGTTCAATACGCGTGGATTTGCTCACGTCACCATCCCGCCTTTGCGTTGTGCCGTCGCGGCCTGGCCATAGAAGCTTGAGTGGGCCGGGCTGGGCGCACCCGACCGACACCGGGACGCCCGGCCGCACCACGTGCATGCCGACGCATCGGTCCTTTGCCGTGACGGTGACCGTGACGGGGCCGTGGGCCTTGGGGGCAAGTGCAATGGTGAGAGTTGGCCCGGCTCCCTGCCGCTGGCCGAGCAGGGCCCAAGTCTCGCCTTGAAGATCCACGCTGAACAGGTCCTGGACGCCGTCGCCGTTCAGATCGAGGACCGCGCCGGTGGTCTGCCCGTGTTGAAGGGCCTCGGCTGCGTTCAGTTTCGTCTCGGTCGCCTGCGCAAACGGGTCGGCTGCGTCAGCGGCCGCCGTGCTCGAATTGGCAAGCTCCAACTCGCGGGCTAGGCCGAAGCAGGCGAAGCCGCGGTTGAAGAAGAGCATGGGGTAGCGGTTGGGGTAAAACAGTGCCATGCCCTGGCGGCCATCGTTGTTGATGTCGCAGGGCCAGCCGGCCACGATCCGCGGCTGGTTGGCGTTGCCATGATAGGCCAGTTCTCCGGTGACGTGGGTGATGACCTGCCATCGGTTCTGCCCATCGCGGCTGAGCAGCGCCAGACCGTCACTTCCCGCGACGAGGAGATCGAGCTGGCCATCGGTGTCGTAGTCGCCGCAGATCGCCGCCTTCGGCTGATTCACCAGACGGACTGCTGCCCGGACCGGGTCTTTGTAGCGGCCCGGTGCCTCGGCAGCATGGAGCACCATGGCGCCGGAGAAGAGTTCGACCACATCGCACTGGCCATCGTTGTCGATGTCAGCGGCGACGCAGAGGCCCGAGCCAAGCTCCGCGGGCGAGGCCTCGGCCAGGTTGCGCACGGCGTATCCGCCTTTCTCGTCGGGCGTCAGCAACGCCGGACCCTGTCCAGTGGTGATCACGAGGCCCGAGGTGGCAGCACTGACGTCGATGCAGGCCAGAGACAGGCACTCGCGAAGACCAATTGGCACTGGGCGAACATCAAACGCGCCCGCGGCCGTCTGCAACGCCAGCTTGAGGGTCTTGCCGTCCCAGGAGGCCAGATCCATCCGTCCATCGCCGTCGAAATCCCCGCTGGCGGCCACTAGCGACGCGGTCTGAAGCCGCGCCTTCGCCGCCACATCGACAACCTCTCTCCCGCTGGTGGAGAAGACTCGATCACCGGCATCGCTCAGCACAACCACGCACAGGCCCAGCGGAGCTCCAAAATCGGCGGTGATAGACCCGTTGACTCGTCCGGCCACTTTACCGAGTTTCAGGTCCGACCCCCATGCCATTTCGGAACGAACAGGAAAACGGGCCTTCGAGTCAGCCAGAACGTAGCGCACGGCCCGCGCCAGCATGGTTGCGCTGCCCGCCCATACCGAGAAGCGGGCCTCGGCATTAGGAGCGAGTTGCCACGCTTCGCCCCTTCTCGTTGCGGCGAACCATTGTGTGCCGATCTGAATCGCGCCCTTGGTGGCGCGATGCGGAGCAAAGAGAATGGCGGTTGCGCTCTTCTCGCCGCCGAACGCCGCCGCGACCTCCTCCCTGCTCAGCCCACCTGGCTCGTCCCATTCCAACCGAATGCTCTTCTGATCTGCCGGCGCTCCCTTGAGCGTCTCCACCACCCGCCCGGCCATCGACCCGTTGTCCGGCGGGGACAGCTCCAGCAGCGTGATCTGCGACGCTGCGCGCACGAGTTCAACCGGCGTAAACTGCGGATTGATGATGCCATTCACCGGCGTCGCGATGCCGAACAGGACCGTCAACAGGACACCGAGCCGGGCCGCGGCCGCCCAGGCGTGACGCCGGGCCGTGTCGTCAGTACGCGCTTGTGAGAATGCACATGTGATCATGATCTTCTGTTCCCTCTGCCATCATGCGCTGCGGTCGGAATGCACATTGCTCCGGCGGCAGAGCTAATGACGTGCGACGGATCACGTCAGGGGTCCCGCCGATTCGCCACCTATCGCGGCGGTGCGCTCCATGTAGCTGCGTCCTTGGCGCCGGCCAGTTCAGCGGCGGCCTGCTGGAGCCGTGCCGCGTAGCTCGGCCAATCGAAGCTCAATTCATGCTGACTGAGGTACGCCGAGCTCCACGCAGCGCGCATGGCGAATTCGTCCACCAAGGCCCGGTATGGCTTGCGCTGCTCCTCGGGGAGCTTCGCGTAGGCCTTGATGATGGCCGACCGCAAGTGCGCATCCTGCACTCCTTCGCGGAAGAGCTGGAATCGCACCGTCGGTGTTGCACCGTCGGGGCCGGGAACCGTCAGGGCGTTGATGTGCGAGAAGAACGAGGTGCTCTTGGGCCCGCGATTGTCGGCCAGCCAGAAATCCAGTCCCACGCGGGTCATACAGTTCCATTGCAGGGGCAACGTGCGAAAGAGCATCGGCGGCGAGTACTCCTGGTGCTGCCAGCGGATCGTGGGAAGCTCCAGGGAATCGCCCGGCGTGAGGATGCGTTCCTCCAGTCGCGCCGCGGTCAGGCAGCCGCCGGCAGGCCATTCCTTCAGCCCAACCTCCAGCTCACCCGTGGCAATCATTCTGCCGTCCCTGGGGCCGGGGTCGCCGCTGAAGTGGGAGAGGATGTTCCAGCGGGCGTAGGGGGCCCACTGGCGCATCAGCTCGCCGGATTTCTGCCCCGGGCGGAAATCACCGCCGAGGCTGAGCATGATGATCCGTTCCGACCAGCCTCGCCTGGTCACGATCTGGCGCACGCCCTCCAGGAGCGGCCTGTAGAAACTCTCGGCCCCTTCGTCGGTAATCGCCGGTGCTTTGATCTCGGAGGTCTGGCCGGTTGCGGGGTCCCACAGCGCCACGGTGAGCGGCGCCTTGGGGGTGAAGACGCGGCTGGCAATCCGCCGGTTTTCGTACGCGTCGGCCAGTTCGCTCGCGCAGGCCGCGTCCCAGATGTACAGGCTCAGCGCCTGCGGCGGGGCGCAATGCTTGAGGTACTCGTCGAGGTATTTCTCGAGCAGGCTGAATTCGGGTTTCACCGAGTCGCCCGCCTTCACCCATCGCACAAGAGGCGCCCGCATGAGGACCGGGTTGGTGGTCGGGCGGGGCAGGCCCTTGGTGGCCGGCTGACCGCCGCCGAGGATCACCGGCACGTGAACCACATCGTTGCCGATCTGTCCCATCAGCTCGAAAGACCGGGCCATGAGTTTCCAATGCGCGTCGGAAAATGGCTCGACGCCATAGTGCATGGCCAGCGTTTCCGGGGAGTGCGTCATGCCGATCTGCGGATCAAGGTCCCTGGCGTCAGGCAGCACAAAGCCGCTCACCATGACGTGCACGGGAACCGTGAAAGACTTGCCGTTGGCGCGGATGCTCAGCGTGGAGGTGTACCATCCGGGCGCGGCGTTCCTGGGAACTTGCACGATCAGCCACACCGGGACAGTCCTGGCGTTCCGCGGCGCCTCAGGCGCCAGGGCGTCGCAGTAGTGCAGGCCGGCGTGCTGCCGGGCATAGCGGACCTGCACGGCCGACGAGGGAATCGTACCCGGGCCTTTCATGTCCTCTATGGAAGCGGAGACCTCGCGCAATCCGTCCACGTCTGATATGACGACCTGTCCGCTGGCCACGCCATTGCGCGGCGCCGCCATACGGACCGGGCGCAGCGCCTCGAACGGATTGCCGAACTGCACGCCCTTGACCGGCATCCCGCGGTCCCAATACATGGTCCAGAACCAGCTCCGCCGGATCAGCGACTGGGCGGGCGGGCTATCCGTAATCTGATCGACGTTCGCGGCGCTCCAGACGTACGGATCTTTGGTCGCCTGGGCGTAAGGGACCACGCCGCCACCGGTTTCGCTGGTCAGCTTGATCGCATGAAAGCCCAGGTGGCTCCAGCCCTTGTTGCCGGTCATGGGCCCCGCCGCCGCTGCGCGGTGCAGCTCCACGGCCAGCACGTTCCGACCTTTGACCAGGACGCCCGCGGGCACCTCGACGTCAAACGAGCGTACGCGCCGCTCGTATCGGCGCAGCAATGCCGCTTCCGGCGGCGTGGCGCGCTTGGCGCCCCAGTCCACCACCGGCAGAGCCGTCCTGCCGTCCTCCGTCGTGTACGCCTCGATGTCGTAGTCCTCCGCCGGCGTGAACGGCTCGACCTTACCGGCAGGCATGAACCCGCGTCCGACTTCCCGGCCATTGACATAGACCACGGCCCCGCCCAGGCACGTGACGGAGAGCTTGA
This sequence comes from uncultured Tepidisphaeraceae bacterium, assembly GCA_964570205.1. Taxonomy (GTDB): domain Bacteria; phylum Planctomycetota; class Phycisphaerae; order Tepidisphaerales; family Tepidisphaeraceae; genus CAZMXI01. The sequence goes on along the minus strand of CAZMXI010000046.1, from coordinate 8,059 downwards.
GATCCTTCACGGCAGCCGGGTCGTCGATGCCGAAGCTGGTCCGCAGATATAGGAGGGTCGCCCAGCTCTTCCCGGAAACCACCGCCCCGTACTCGCCCAGAAAGTCGGCCAGGTCGTCGTTCTGATATCGCGCCCAGCAGCCATCATCGAATGATGGATTGTTCCAGCCCGCGGGAGGCAGGGGCGAAAACTTGTGACGAAGCGGGTCAAAATTCGCCGGATCAAAGTCCGATGGCCGCGAGGAGTCGGCGATCTTCAGCGTCCCCCGTTCGCGCAGGATGTTCATGCCCTGGACGAGGTAGGCGCGCCAGGGCGTTCGGGCGTCGATGGCCCCGGTTTCGGCCGCCCCAGTCTCCGAAGCCGCCAGTGCGAGCAGGCCAGTCAATAAGGCAACGAACGTCATGCGGGTCACGATAGATCTCCTCGATGGCGGCCAACTACTTCTGCCGAATGATGATCAGCGCCGGATTGGTCACCGCGTGCCTGCCGGCGGCGTCCATGTACTGGGCATAGACGGCATGCCAGCCGCGCGAGGGCCGTTTCCATGTGAATGCCGTGCCGCCTCCCAGCTCGACGTCGCCGTCGAAATAGCGCACGTTCGACACGCGGGTGGCGCCGACATTCAATGACAGCTCAATGTCGGTTCCAGGTCCAACCATCAGGTCGTTGGCCTTCTTCAAATCGCGCGGCGGCAGTCGAAGTTCGCCGGCGCGTGCGGCCAGCGACACCGCCTCTTTCGCCTGCCAGGCGCGCCAGACATGCGCGCAGCGACGGTCGGGAAGCCAAACCGCGGTGCCCCTGTCCCCGGCGTATTCGCTCCAAGCGGCGATGGCCGGAAACGTGCTGTCGATGGTCGCGCGATCGCCCAGCCACCCGTCCTCAAGCTTCACGGGCTTGAGTCCCGGCGGCCCCTGCGTCGCATCAGCATCGGCCGGTACGCGGGCATCAATCAGCGTGGCAATCCACGGCACCATCATCGCGGCGCTGTTCCCAAAGTCATGGGCGCAACCCCACTGCACGCCCAGTCCCCACGGCAGGCCTGCCTTGCGCGCCGGCTCGTAGTGCTGCTCAATCGCCGGCAGCATCTTGAACGCATCGGGAATCGCGCCCATCGTGAACAGCGCAGGCGCCTGCCGCGCCTCGGGCGCCAGCTTGGCGCTGTCCATCACCCAGCCGCAATCGACACAATTGGTGATCGTTCGCTCGGGGCTTCGCAGCAGCACGCCGGTTACGAGTCCTCCGGCCGAGTGACCCGTGCCGGCAAACGGCAGGTTCACCAGTTCCTTCCGGCCGCTTTTGCCGGCGAACTCCTTCAGGCCCTGGTGCAGCGCTGTGTGCAGCTTGTTCCCGCGGTTGGTGGCCTTCTGCACGTTGGGGATGTTCATCGCCACGTGCGCCAGGTTCATCTGCCGGCACAGCTCGGCCCAGCGGTCGGAGTCCGATAGCTTGTAGTTGGCGGCATGGACAATAACCGCCCGCAGGGGCTTGCCGGAATCCGGTATGAGAATCTGCGTATCGACGTCGCCCACCTGCGTCTTCAGGACCATGTCCGCCCGAACGATGCAAGGCAGCAGCAGTATCAGAGTCAGTATACGTGTCATGGGCAATACCTCTGTTGCCGACCTCTATTTCTGCGCCGCGAACTTGGCCAGCATCAGCCTGCCGCCGTTGAAACTGATCGTCTGGTTGCCCAGGACGATTCGGCCTGCATCGACACGCGGCTCGGGATGTACGCCCGAGGCGCTGAGCGTCAGGATGGTGTACGCCACCGTGCCCGTGTTCACGATGGTCATCTTCGCCTTGTTCGACTTGGCATCGACGTTGCGCGTATTGCCGCCAACACTCACAATCAGCGCATCGGCGCCGGAGGCACGGCCGTAGTCCACGGCCAGCGCGAAATCACCCGCCGTCACAGTAGCCGAGCCATCGCCAGCGGCGGCGAAATGGGTCACCGGCGCGTTGCGTCTGGGTTCTCCGAAGTTCAGCCGAAGTCCGCCCAGTCCCCACACCATCACGTCGCGCGGCTTGGTGCCGTCGGGGTAGTTCACCAGCAGCGTCGTGACGATGTCGCGCTCACCGCCCGTAATGCCGTTGCGGAAGACGAAATACTCATACAGCCGGTCGCGCGTGACCAGGGGCATCGCGCCGGCCGGATTCCGCTCCTGCACACCGCTGAAGACCGGCCAGTTGACCAGGGCCAGCATCGCGCGATGAGGATAAGGGCTAAGCGTGTCAAACTGGAACTCGTTTGCGGGGCAGAACAGATGATTATACGTCCAGAGCAGGCCGGGTTTGTAGCGGTCGGCGATCGCGCCAAAGCCCTCGGAGAAGCAGCCGCCGTGTGAGAAGCCGCTGTTCTCCCCGGCCGACCCGATCTCGGGGTTCCCGTACGTCCCGCCCATGTTCGAACGATATGGAAAGAAAGCGCGGTCGGCCCCGCGCAGCACCATGAGGCATCGCGGCACCATTGTCACATACGAGGCGTTGGGGCGATCGACGTTCAGATAGTCATGCCCCTGTGCGACTTTCAGGGCTTGCAGGAAGCACAGGAATCCGCCTTGGGTTCCGACGCGACTGGCGCCCCAGCCTTCCTTGTAGTATCCGCCATCGCCCCATCCGGCCGAGAGATGCCGCACCACCTGGCGCTCCAGCACCGAGAGGTATTTCTGCAACTTCGCGCTGTCGGTCCCCGGATCGTTCTGGATCGCCAGGACCGCCAAGCCACACCCGCCAACAACCGCGCCGAAGTGGTTGGAGCCCGGGCCCTGTTTGGGCTGGAGAATCATCTTGGCCAGCGTGATCCCCTCCGGATTGTTCCACTCGCCGCCTTTGGTGTCGGAGTAGTTCTGGATCGCCTGGGCGCTCTTGGTGCGGAAATCCTCGGGCCAGGCGTCGTAGCACAGATCGTAGGCAACGGCATACCAGCCGACGCTCGGGCCGGCGCGCAGCTCGCCGCCGGGGGCAACCCATGCATAGCGGTCATCGCTGCTGCGCTGACCTTCCCATGCCTTCTCGACGCATTGACGGGCGAAATCGGCGTACTTGCGGTCTCCCGTCAGTTGATAAAGGAATCCATACCCCGCCGCGTGTGAGATCGTATACGCGCCGGGACGGTCCTTGAAGCCGTTCTTCTCATACGCCTGCTTCGCCGGGTTGTACGCGATCGGCATCGACTCGCCAGCCGCGCGACGATCTGCTTTCCCTCTGGCGTCTGGGCCCGGCGACGCAGTTCCGGCACGTCCGCCTTGCGGAAGAACAGGCGAGGATGCTCATCCGCCTGCGGCGGTTTGAAGCCCGGCACCTGGATGAACCACGGCCGATCGTCTCGTGTCGCCGTGCTTTCAAACGCTCCGATGCGGATGTTGCCACGGAGGAAACCCTCGATCGCGTGAGATTGGCCGTCCTCACCGGTATAGCTTCCCTTCCAGACGCCGACGGCAAAGTCGTGGACGCGCTGGCCCCGCAGCGACAGTCTGAAATCCGCCCTGCCTCCATCAAGCGTATCGGCCACGAACGCTATCGTCCCGGCGAACGAGTCGGCGGTCACTGCGAAGCCGCTGGGCGTGTCGAGCGTTTCGTAGTCGTAGGCATTGTGGCGCATGTCCATCTGGCCCAGGCGCGCTGAGACGACCTTGCCGCCCTTGACGCCCAGCGAGATCGCCCGCCGGCGCTGGAAGTTCTCACTGGTCGTGCCGGGGATCAGGTTGTACAGGGCCAAATCGTAGGAATCATCCGCCAGCATGCTCGTCTTCACCGGGCCTACCGAACCGGTGATCTCACCCTGGCCCCGGCCCTGGAGTAGCGCTGCGTTGAGTTCCTGTTCGGTGCCGGGGATCAGCGATTTCCAGGTGCCGCCAAGCGAGGCAAACCCCTTGCCGTCGGCCGCGTTCGCATTGGGCGTGACCGTCGCATCCAGCGTCACCGTCGCCTGCCGAGGCTTCTGGTCCTTGGGCACCCACGGATCGGGAACCAGTGTGACCGCCAGCGTGCCCATCAGCTTGTTGCCTTCAGCCCTCACACCCGACGGGTCAACGGACATCATCGCCGTATTCCAGATCGGCCGGCCCTGATTGGTCGCCGTCGCCAGGGCCGAAACCCATTTGCCGCCACGGCGCGCCAGATAACAATTCAGCCGCTTGGGTCCGCCTCCGCCTTTGGTTGCCTCGCCGGGAAAGAACCCGACCAGCGTCACGCTCCATTGGGCGTTGTTGGAGTCGGCCGCACGCAGAGGCATTGCGAGTACGAGTCCGGTGAGCAAGGCGGCGACAGCAGCCAGTTTCCACTGAGTCACATCGCTATTGGCGAACATGAATCCTCCTCTGGAAATCGGACAATCACGGCGCCTCGATCAGGACTGTCTGCTCAACCGGCACGGCCGTCTTGACCAGCGGTTCGACGCCTCGGCCGAATTGCCAGGCGACGAGCTTGACCGTGATCGGGTACGTCGCGCGAGCAGGGATCTCGGCGATGCAGAGCTTGCCGCCATCGATGAAAGCGGGGCCGAACGCAACGTAGTATCCCACCGACAGGCCGGCATCGCTGGTGGCTTTCAACTCGACCGGGCCGCTGCGCGAGCTGCTGAACGGATCGGATGTCGGCCTTCAAATTGCCGAATGGGGGGAAGGTGATGACCTGCTCGCGGCCGGCTTTCAGACCGGCGAATCCGCGCGGCATCATGCCGACCTGCTCCGTGTAGCGATATTCGGCATCGCCGGCGCTGTAGGCCATAAACGTGACCCGCCCGGCTTCGGTCGCAGGGGCGAGGTTGTCGAACTGCATGCGCAGTGTGTTCGGGCCCGTCGCGACGACCGCGCCGCTGACTTGTCTGATCTGAATCGGCGCATTTGAATGGCCGACAGGCTGACCGGCCAGAGCCCAGCGCGGCCCCTGGCCATTGGTCTGTTTCGGATACGTGTCGGCATAGACCGGATGCACTTCGAAGGTTTGGCCATCGCCTACCCATTTGAGCTGCGTAAAGAAGAACCTTGCGCCGGCATCGACCCAGACGGGATCGGTCCAGCAGATGAACTGGTCCTTCTTTCCGAAGCCGCCGGCGTGGTAGGCTGCGGTCATCTCGGCCATCTCGCGGTCGAAGTGCCAGGCGGCTTTGTGCTTGTCGCCCTTGTAGTCCGCGTAGGCCGCGGGCGCGAATTCGCCGGGTGATTTGATGGTCGGATCGGTCAGCCAGCCGCTCCGTGGATCGACCGGCCTGCATTCCACCGGCGTCTTCGCGTCCACAGGCCAATCAGGAATTCGCGCCTGCGCGGCTTTGCGGATGAACATCGCCAGATAAGCGGCATTGCGATCCGACCACGCGAAGTGACCGGCACCGGGTTCGACGACGATGCTGGCCAGATGGCGCTCGTTGGCGGAGCGATAGGCCACCAGGGCGTCGCGGCCGCCTTCCCAGGTTTCCCGACCGGCCTCGTTGCGCATAGTCCCGCCAAACTCGTCGAACTGGCCGAGCATCATGAGACATGGGACGCCGGCCGGGATGCTCTCGGCGCCGCCCGGCACACCGCCACGATATTGTACCAGCCCGAAGCAGCGCCCGGCCATCTTGATGGCGGCGGCCTTGGCCTGTGCGCCGCCGGCGGAATGGCCCACGAAGAACACCGGCGCGACGGAGAGCTCGTCGTAGCCGGAGAGCTTGGCCAGATCGTCCAGAACCTCCTGCACGTCCACAGCGCCCAGGCCGCACTTCAGAAAGATCATGGCGAGCCCCTGCTCCATGCATGCCTTGCGAATGCGCTCATCCTTCACGAACTCCCGTTCCATGAGCGTCATCCCGGCCAGGATCACGCCTCGGACCTGCTTGGCCTGATGTGGAACCCAGAGGAAGGCGCTGCTCCGGCCTTTGTCGGTTGTCACCGGCGCGGCGTACTGGAACACCGCGCCCGGAACGACGGTTGTCCAGACGGCGACGGCCAGGGTCAGCACGAGAAAGCTTTTTCGCATGGTCAGTTCCCGAAGATCAGATAGCCATCCGAAACCCCCGCGAGCTGTTTCTGTCCATTCAACAGAAGCTGGGGATTCCCGCCGACCTTCAATCGCATGGCCCCAAGCCCGCCGGAGACATCAACCCGGTCATCTGAGATCCGAATGTACAGACGGTCGGTGAACGTGAAACTCTCACCATCGCCAGCCAGGGTAAGCGGCTTCTCGTGATCCGGCCAGAAGCGGAAAAGGACACGGTCGTTGATGCCGCTGCCGGGTTTGCCAACGACGGCGACGGCAATGCCCTGATCGGTCTGCTGGATTCGGCGGAAGCTCGCAATGCGGGGCTGGCCATCCTTGAAGGGCTCGTGAAGTGCGACAAAGACGGTTGCGGGCGTCTTGCGCTCGACGATGAGCGTCACGCCGCCGACCTCGTTAGGTAGCGTCGAGCGGTCGCCCTTGTTGGCCTCCCGGCCGGGAACCGTGCGGCTCTCGGGTGACTTTCCGGAAAACGCGCGGGAGGTGCCCTCGCCGAGCATCGACACACGCACGCCGATCTTCCGGTCATACCAGTTTCGGCCCAGCACGCTCTGCGCAACATCGGGCAGGGCGCAGGTCTGAAGAGCGGTGAACGACCAAGGCTGATCGCCGGCATCGAGTCGATGCACATCCTTCAACTGATAGCGGTCTCGCTCGATCGGGTCTTCCAGACGCTTGGCAACCTGGCGATTGGACGAGTCATACAGCTTGTCCTTCAGCTCATCGGTCGGTTTCCATCCGGCATCCAATTGAGCCCGGCCCAGAGCGTGAACGTGCCAATCATACAGGCGAGGCGTCTGACTCGTGAGCTGGTGGATGTCGAACAGATACTCGCGCGTGAGGAACAGGGCACGGGTCATATCGATGCCCGGCCAGACCTCCGGCTCATCTTTACGCAGATCCAAGCTCAGCGTGCTGACGCCCAGCGGCTGGCGGTTATCGAGTGCGACCTGTCCGGCCACGGGCACAGCACGGGCGGCGACGAACTGGACCAGGTGGTCAAAGCCGCTGCGCGTCGGCACCTGGCCGATGGGGTTGGGCCAGTGGGGATGGTCTCGCTTCGGATCGGCGTCATCCAGCATCCACTGCATGTTGTCCACGAGCACGCCGCACTGGCCGCGAGCGCTGTCGGTCCAGGGGCAGCCGCCACCATAGCCGTTGGAGATCTGGCGGTTCAAATAAATGGGTCGGTTGTACGCATACAGGCCGAGCAGCGAGAACGCATCGTGTGCGTAATGCACGTAGTACGTCGCGAGCTGAAATGCCATGGCCGGCGATTCGCCTTCCCAATACTCGCGGGGGCGATTCTCAGCTCGCAGCATGGCGAACCCTCGCTCGGGCGCGATGTACGAAGGCGCGGCCGGCGGCTGCACCTTGGCCGGGTCGATGGGCGTGAGGCCCCAGTAGAGCGAGGGAGTGTAGACGGTCTGCCCCGGCGGGCGCATCTGCGCCAGGAAATAGTCGAATCGGTCCTCCGGCCACTTCGCATGCGCCAGCTCGAACCAGTGGGGCGCAAGCATCTTCTCAACCTTGGCGTTTCTGTGATCCCGGCCGTTCATGTTGGCCGCTATCCATCGGGGGTTTCCGCCCGCGCCATTGGCCAGCCGCCCCGTGACGATGGACTTCTGAAACAGATACGGCGGCGCCCCATCGAAGCCTGAGCCGCGGGCATCCCCCATGGTGATCTGCGGGTAATGCGGCATGCCGCCGGGCAGATCGACGCGCGGATAGCCGATCTCGATGACACTCTGGACGTATCGGCGCATCGTCGCGCCCCCCTTGCCGACATAGCCATAGCCCAGATCATCCAATCCCACTCGCTGTACGCCCCGGCACCACAGGAACATCTCCCCGAGCATCGAATACTGCTTGCCGAACTCCTCCCCGTAGAACCGGCCATCGGCGAGGTAGTCGTCGAAGTAGAACCTCCAGCCGCCGCGCGACTCAAAGCACTGGCGAATCAACTTCTCATCTCGAAGAGCCACGGCCATCAGGTGCGCCGTGATCGGCCGGGGCCACTGCATGTTGGGTGTGCTGGTTCAGCCTGAACTGGAGAACGAGTGCGGGTGCCTTACGCACTCGG
>CAZMXI010000045.1:0-29170 GCA_964570205.1 uncultured Tepidisphaeraceae bacterium | reverse complement strand
GGGGACCGCAAGGGTAATGTGGGAATCGGCTATGGCAAGGCCAACGAAGTGCCGCCGTCGGTCGAAAAGGCCACGAAAGACGCCCGCAAGCAGATGTTCCGCGTCAACCTGAAGGGCGGCACCATCCCGCACCTGGTCAAAGGATCGAGCGGCGCCAGCACGGTGGTGCTGGTTCCTGCACGCCCGGGAACGGGCGTGACGGCCGGCAAGAGCGTTCGCCCGGTGCTTGAACTGGCCGGCATCACCGACGTGCTGTCCAAGGCGTACGGTTCCACCAGCGCCAAGAACCTGGTCAAAGCAACCGTGGCGGCGCTGCGACAGCTCCAGGGCAAGGAGCAGGTGCAGAAGACGCGCGGCGTGGAGCTGGCGGCCAAGGCCGGTGAGTTGGATTGAGAATGCAGGCATGAGCGGGCCTTGGCGCGTCTTTGCTGGAAGCGCCGGGACCGCAGCAGTCAGGAACGCAACCATGAGCATGATTCACGAGATCACGGCCTTGTCGCCCCGCTACAAGCGGCCGAACCGCAAAGGCCGCGGCGAAGGCAGCGGCCAGGGTAAGACCGCGGGCCGCGGCACGAAAGGCGCGGGTGCACGCGCAGGCGGGCCACACTGGAAGCCCGGGCACGAAGGCGGGCAGACCCCGCTTCATCGCCGGTTGCCGGCACGCGGGTTCAGCAATGCGCAGTTTGAGCGAAGCTGGTACATCGTGAACCTCGGCGACCTTGAGCGATTCGATGACGGCGCGACTGTGGATGCTGCCGCGTTGCAGCAGGCCGGCCTGATTCGCGACGGCAAACTGCCGGTCAAGGTGCTCGGCGACGGCAAGCTGACCAAGAAGCTCACGATCGTCGCGGGCTGGTACAGCAAGTTCGCCCACGAGAAGATTACCGCACTGGGCGGCGTTGCGCAGAATGCCAAGGGCGAGCCGTTTGCTTTCCCCAAGCCCAAGAAGAAGTTCGTGCCGGGTGCGAAGAAGGTCGCCGGCAAGGGCGCGAAGGCAGAAGCTGCTCCGGCGGCCGAGGCTGCCCCGGAGGAGAAGAAGTAAGCACTTAGCCAAGCGCGTGACGGCGGAAAGAGGAGGCCCGTTTTGGGCCGGTCGCTTCTAAGGCGCCGACGATCACCATGTTCAAGACGCTGATCAACATCTTCCGCATTCCCGAGCTTCGCAACAAGGTGCTGTTCACCCTGTTCATGCTGGCCATCTACCGGATCGGGTATCACGTGCCTCTCCCGGGCGTGGATCAGGACCGGTTCGAGGATCTGGCGAAGCAGCGCAGCCGAGGCAATGACGACACTCCGGCCGGGCGGCTGGCCAGTTATGTGGCCCTGTTTTCCGGCGGCGAGCTGAGTCAGAGCACGATCTTCGGGCTGGGCATCATGCCGTATATCTCGGCATCGATTATTTTCCAGCTCCTGATCACCGTGGTGCCGACGCTGGAGAAGCTGCAAAAGGAAGGCGAGACCGGACGTCGCAAGATCCAGGAGTGGACACGCTATGCCACGGTGCCGCTGTGCATTATTCAGGCGGCGTTCTGGCTGAAGTACATGGTTTCGTCTTCGCCCAGCCTGGTGTTGCGCGGCCACGACACCGTGTGGTTCTGGGTCATGGGAATCACCGCGCTGACGGCCGGCTGCATATTCCTGATGTGGCTGGGCGAGCAGATTGACGAATACGGTCTGGGCAACGGCGTCAGCCTGATCATCCTGGCGGGCATCGTCGCCCGGATGCCGACGGCGATTCAAAACCTGTATGAACTGAGCGATCTCAAGGTCGGCGGGACCGATCCGAATGCCATCAGCCTGGGCAAGCTCCTGTTCCTGCTGGCGTCATTCGTCTTTATCGTCGCAACGTCGATTCTGGTCACCCAGGCGCAGCGGCGCATTCCCATCCAGCAGGCCAAACACACCCGCGGGCGCAAGGTCTATGGCGGCCAGCGGCAGTACCTGCCGCTGCGGGTGAACCACGGCGGCGTGATGCCGATCATCTTCGCCAACTCGCTGATGATCTTCCCGGGCTGGCTGTTCGCCGAGATTGCCAAGCTCTTCGGCAACAACACCGGTTTCTTCGCGGATTCGTTCCGTTTCCTGGCGAACCAGTTCGGTTACTCCGGCTTCATGTACGTGCTGACCGAGCTGGCGATGATCTACTTCTTCGCCTACTTCTGGACGACCGTGCAGTTTCAGCCCAAGGAGATGGCCAACCAGCTTCGGGATTACGGGAGCTTCATTCCCGGCCTGCGGCCGGGTAAACGGACGGCCGACTACCTGGAGCGGGTCATGATGCGCATCACTTACGTGGGCGCGGCCTTCCTGTGCGTGATCGCGGTGGTTCCGACCGCGGTCAACGTCTGGCTGGGAATTCCGTACATGATCACGCAGTTTCTGGGTGGAACGGGTCTGCTGATCGTGGTGAGCGTGGCGCTGGACATGGTGCAGCGCATCGAAGCGAACCTGCTTATGAGGAACTACGGCGGGTTCCTGAGCGGGCCGAGCGGCAAGGGTAAACGGATCAAGGGAAGGCAGTACTAGGACTTGCGCGATGCCGATCGTTCTGAAATCCCGCCGCGAGATTGGCATGATGCGGCAGGCCGGGGTGGTTGCCCAGCGAATCCTCCGTCTGATGAAGGATTCCTGCAAAGCGGGAGTGACGACCGGCGAGCTGGATGAGATTGCCCGGGTGGAACTGGAGAAGGCCGGCGCGACGTCGCCTTCCAAGAACTACCCGACATACAAGCCCGGAGAGGGATTTCCGGGATACACGTGCATCAGTATCAACGAGGAAGTGGTGCACGGAATCCCCGGGCCAAGGAAGCTCAAGGATGGCGACATCGTCAAGATCGACGTGGCCCTGATGTTGAACGGCTATGTGGCCGACAATGCCACGACCGTCGCGGTGGGTGCCGTTGGCCCGCGGGTGCAGAAACTGCTGGATGTGACTCGGCAGAGCCTGGATTTGGCGATCGAGAACGTGAAGCCCGGCCGGAAGTGGTCGGATATTGCCCGGCTGATCCAGTGGAACGTTGAGCATAACGGTTTCAACGTGGTTCGCGAATTCGTAGGGCACGGCGTTGGCCGTAGCATGCACGAAGACCCGAAGGTGCCGAACTTCGTGACCCCCGAGCAGCTTCGGGGCGATTTCGAGTTGAAGCCCGGAACGACGATCGCCGTCGAACCGATGGTGGTGATGGGCAAGCGTGCGGTGCGGATGCTGGATGACGGCTGGACGATCGTAACCAAGGATTCGTCGTTCGCCGCGCATTTTGAGCATACGTTGGCGGTGACGGACAGTGGAGTGGAAGTGCTGACGGACGGTCGGGGTCCTGATGAGATGTCGCGGCTGGTGTGATCAAGCCAACTTGAGCACCCTGGCTGAAAGTGCTATACTGATAGTTCTGTGCCAAGCACTGGGCGGACAAGGTGATAGAGCCATGAAGGTAAGAACGAGCGTCAAGCGGATTTGTGAGAACTGCAAGATTGTCCGTCGCCGGGGCACGGTGCGGGTCATCTGCACAAACCCTAAGCACAAGCAGCGGCAGAGGTAACGAGACAAAGCAGCCGGATGCCGGTTGCCGGGCGCCCGCGAGGGTCTGGCGGCGGTTCCTGGCGACCAACCACTGGCAACTGGAGCCCATATGCCTCGTGTAGCAGGCGTTGACATTCCGAATGACAAGCCGATCTGGATCAGCCTGACATATATCGTCGGGGTCGGTCGGACCAACAGCAAGCAGATCCTCAAGGGGCTGGGGATCGATGGCCAGCGCCGCGCCAAGGAGCTGAGCGAAGAAGAACTGGCGAAAATCGCCGGCGTCATCGATCGCAGTCTCCTGGTGGAAGGCGCGCTGCGGCGGCAGATTCAGCAGAACGTGGCCCGCCTTCGCGACATCGGCTGCTATCGCGGCACCCGGCATCGCCGCAGCCTGCCGGTGCGCGGGCAGCGAACCCGCTCCAACGCCCGGACCCGCAAGGGCCCGCGCAAGACCGTCGCCGGCAAGAAGGGCGTGAAGGAACTGGGCAAGTAAATCAGCGGATGAGGTATGAAGACGGAAGGATGAGAATCGGACAGCGGTTTTCCATCCGTGCGCGTTCATTCCTCCTAATGTGCAGGGACGGCCGTGACGACCGGTTGATCTGCACGAGGTGACAAGGAACATGGCCGAACAGAAATCAGGCGCCAAGGCCGGAGCCAAGAAGAAGCTTCGCAAAGGCGTGACCCGCGGAATCGCCTACATCAAGGCGACATTCAACAACACGATGGTGACCATCACCGACACCAACGGCGAAACCCTGGCATGGGCGTCGGCGGGCACGGTGGGTTTCAAAGGCGCCCGCAAGAGCACCCCGTTCGCTGCGGGCCGCGCCGCCGAACATGCCGCCCAAGCCGCCCGCAAGCACGGCGTGATCGAGGTCGAGGTGAAGGTGAAGGGCCCGGGCGCCGGTCGCGAGCAGGCGATCATCCAGCTTCAGCACGCTGGCCTGAAGGTGACGGGCATCGAAGACGTTACGCCGTTGCCGCACAATGGTTGCCGGCCGCCGAAGAAGCGCCGCGTATAACAGAGTAACTTTCGTTGTCGGTCGCGGCGGCATCGCCGGCGGTTGACAACGGCCTCGACGGCCTTATCCGGCGAGGCGGAAGACAGATGGCCCCCGACGGTGGGGGCGGTAACCTTCCGCAATTCGGACGAGGCGAATGGAGAATCCCATGAGAATCCGTTGGCGTGGTCTGGAACTGCCGTCTCGCATCGTTCGCGACCTACAGGTTTCCACCGATACCTATGGCAAGTTCAGCGCTGAGCCGTTCGAACGCGGCTTTGGTACGACGGTGGGCAACAGCCTTCGCCGCATCCTGCTTTCGAGCCTCGAGGGCGCGGCTGTCACGCAGGTGAAAATCCGCGGCGCCGAGCATGAGTTCTCCAGCCTGAACGGCGTGATGGAGGATGTCACCGATATCATCCTGAACATCAAGAGTTTGATCGTGAAGCTCGATGCGGACGAGCCCAAGCAGATGCGCATCTCCGTCAACAAGGCCGGGCCGATCACGGCGGGGATGATCGAAGCTGACCCTGCCATCACCGTGGTCAACAAGGACCTGGTCTTGGCGACGTTGACCGAGGATCTGCCGTTCGAGATGACGCTCACGGTAGGCAAGGGCCGCGGTTATGTCACTGCCGCAGAGCATCTGGCCGACGAGGAAGAACAGGAGATCGGCGTCATTGCGGTGGACAGCATCTACTCGCCGGTGACCCGTGTGCGTTATGCAACGGAAGATGCCCGCGTGGGCCAGAAGACCGACTACGACCGGCTGATCCTGGAGATCTGGACCAACGGCACGATCTCCCCGGAGTTGGCCTTGGTTGAGGCCGGCAAGATCCTTCGCAAGCACCTCAACCCGTTCGTGCAGTATTTTGAACTGGGCCCGGAGATGGTTTCGGAGGAGGCGCTGGCATCGGTTCGGCAGCCCGCGACCCCAACGGTTGATCCCGAGCTTCAATCGAAACTGAACATGTCCGTGCAGGATCTGGACCTGTCGGTCCGCGCCAACAACTGCCTGGAATCGGCCAAGATCCAGACGGTTCGCGATCTCGTCAAGAAGAGCGATGCCGATCTGCTTCAGGTCCGGAGTTTCGGCAAGACCAGTCTCCGCGAGGTCAAGCGGAAACTGGCCGACATGGGCCTGAGCCTGGGCATGGACGTGGATGCTCTGGCTCGAAATGCGGCGGCCGCGTTGGCCGCGGGCGATAACGCCGACGTTGCCACGGCGACTCAGTCGGCCGGCCACGAAGAATAGTCTGAACCTGAAGTTTTACCGCTTGCGGGCGATGTTGACCCCGATCCGCCGCCTTCGAGCAAGCCATCACGCGAGGAGTTGACCCATGCGTCACATGTGCCGCGGCCGGCAGTTGAGCCGTGATACCGAACACCGCAAGAGCCTGCGCCGCAGCCTGGTGCAGAGCCTGTTCGAGCACGGCAAGATTCGCACCACGCTGCCCAAGGCCAAAGAAGTGCGGGCGATGGCCGAGAAGCTGATCACCCTGGCGCGCCGCAATACCTTGGTGGCGCGCCGCCGCGTGATCTCCGTGCTGAACGACCGGCGACTGGTCGATAAGGACCAGGAATTCACCGGCCAGACGGTGGTGCAGAAGCTCTTCAGCGAAATCGCGCCGAAGTTCGAGGGCCGCAACGGCGGCTATACCCGCATCATCAAGCTGGCCGATCATCGTATCGGCGACGGCGGCGATCTGGTCCTGCTCCAACTGGTGCTGGAAGAGTCGGCCCCGACGGGCACCGTCCGTCGCAGCGCCGGCCTGCGCCGCAAACGCGCTGAGCGCAAGCATCAGTTTGCCGGCAAGGCGATGAAACAGAACAAAGGCGAGGCCGAGCCCGCTGCCGCTGCGGAATCGCCCGCCCCCGCAGGCGAATAGAACGTCCACCATCAGGAAATCCAACGGGCCGGACCGGGCAAATGGTCCGGCCCGTCTTCTTTATTCAGCGATATCCGGCCCCGCGGGTCACTCCAGCGGCTCATCCTTGGTTTCCCAACCCTGTACGGGATCGAGCCTGAACGCCTCATCGCCCAGCCCGGTGTTGATGCGGATGTCGGACAAATCCGTCACCTTGACCATCGTGCCGTTACGGTCCGTGGTGGAGATGCGCTTCGGGAAATGCGTCTCCACATCCACCCACACGTCGATTACCTGGAATTTGTTGGCGAACTGCGTCTTGGGCTTGGGAATAAGCTGCCCGTGGACCGTGCCTTTCGGGTCATCCTTGGCGGAGGCGACCTTCTTCACTTCAAACAGCTTCCCGACTTCTTCCTTCGGCTGCCCGATCGGCAGTGGGAAAGGTCCCTCGCCAAGCTTCAGCAGGTTCATCTTCTGCCCCGGCTGGAGCACCTGATGCCTCACCTGCTGCTTGCGGAGATAGTCGCGGTCGATCAGCCAGCCGCCGTCCAGAAGGTACTCTACCCTGTACTTCTCGGGCGCTTTATCCACCAGGCGCTGGTCGAAGTTCACGCGAATGCGGCCATTGCCTTCGCCCAGCGATTGGTAACGCACTGTTCCCTTGTGGGTAACGGGTATGCCCGTCAGGGCATCGATCTCATCCATTGACACATCAGCGACAAAGTCCTTCAAACCCGTGCCGCGGGCGTGAAGGGCGTCCAGAATCTGATCCACGGTCGAGTCCTGACTGAGATGGCCGGCCGCCGCGGCCGCGACCTGCGCTGCCAGGGCCGGAGTTGACCGCGGCGCTGCGTCCTGCGCCGAAGCGCAGGCCCCGGCCAAAAGGCCCGATAACACGCAGAAGACGAGATTCTTCATAGTCGATCCTCTCCCCTGGTTAGACAGCTCTCCACCAGCTCTGTTAGTCGAAACAGGTCAGGTATGGTTTCCCAGGGCTCGGCGGCGAACGCGCGAACCCGCCCGTGGCTGAGCCAGACCGTCCTCAATCCGGCGGCGTGGCCGGCTTCGATGTCCTGTTGCCCATCGCCCACCATCCAGGCTTCGGCCGGCCTCACGACCAGCCGCCGGCAGGCCTCCAGCAACCCAGCAGGGTCGGGCTTGAATCGGCCATCCTCCCGTGTGATCAGCACTTCGAAATTCAGCCCGTGGCGAGCCAGAACGGTTTGCACGCTGGCTCGCCGATTACGGGTGATCAGGGCCATCCGAATTCCGCGGCGTTGCAGAACATCGACCAGTTGGCGGCAGCCGGGATTCAGCACCGAATCCGCCGCTGCCCGGTCCTCATGGCGATGTAGAATCGTCTCGGCTCGACGACGCTCGTCGGGTGCCATTTCCGCCATCGCCTCGAGAATCGGCCCTTCGCCGATGCCCACCTCCTGCTTGATCTGCGCAAAATCCAATACGGGCTCCGTGAGCGTGCCGTCCATATCGAAAAGAATGGCGCGAAGTTGGGGCATCATCGAGGCTTAAACAGTGCCAGCCACTCGCTATAGTACGGGATGAGGCGGCAATGAGAATAGCTGAGTATTTGCGGATCGCTTTCGGGCTGGTCGTGTTGCTGCCGCTGCCGGCGTGGGCGGCGGGTTGGGCGGATCCGGCCTGGCCCTGCCGGCGGGCGGTCGATATTGACTGGCCGCCTCCCGAGACGGCTCTGGGCGATGAAATGGTGGTGGCCGACATCTGCACCGCCGGCCTTCACGAGCCCAGCGGCGAGAGCATCCGGGTTGCCGGTGAAGACGGCAAATGGATGCCGTCGAAATGCGTGATGATCGGCCCGGGCGACCGCCTGCGCGTGGTGTTTCAGCCGGCCCGGAGTGTGCGCCGCTACTACATCTATTTTGGCCATCCCAAGCCGCCGCCGGCGCCACGCGGCACAGACAATGTCCCTTCCAGGGGCGGTTTGCTGATGACCAGCAAGAGGCTCCAGGGCGGTCTGGCCAATAACTTCAGACAGATCGAAGCCGCCTGGGAACGCAGCACTCAGCTCATCGGTCGCACCCTCGTCCCGCAACTGTTTCTCGGCCATAACCCGCTCGGCGACGAGCCGGTGGTCATCTCCCAGTTCAAGGGGACGGTCTTCGCTCCGGCCGAAGGCGAATACACTTTCGCTGCCGCCGCGAGCGATCGTGGCGCGCTGTACATCGACGGCAAACCGGTGCTGCTGGTGCCCGGCGCGGCTCACGACACCCGATTCAACGTGAAGATACAGCTACGTCGCGGCCTGCACGACATCGTCTTCTACCTTCTGAACGTGGGCGGCGAGCAGCGGCTTAGCGTGGCGTGGATGAAGCCCGGCGACGACAAGTATGAGCTGATTCCACCGGTGGCTTTTGGAGGGGTTCTGAAGGCGGCAGCCGGCGCCATGGAGCGGCTTGGCAAGCCGTGGATCGCTGACATGAAGATACAGTACGTCGGTGAGTGCTATGCCGGCGGCCATTACACGCACCGGTATCGCTTCACCGCGCAGGGCATCCGAGGCCTCGCCGGTCAACCGGCCTTCGTCTGGGATTTCGGCGACGGTCAAACAGCGACCGGCCCGTCCGTCGAACACGTCTTCCTGGAGGATGGACTGTACGCCGTGAAGCTCACAGTGACGGCCGGACGCCAGAGTGACGCCGGCACGAACCGCATCGGCGTCAGCCGTCCCTGGGAGCAGATCACGAATCCGCCGCAGGACAACCCGCCGGCCCACGCCCGCATCGTGTGCCAATACGACATGGCCAGGATTCCCGATAAGGCGATTCCCTGGGCGGTGGGTCTCCTGACGCGCGGTGGCACCCACGAGTCGCTCGAAAGGGCCGCCTTGCGGCTTGCCGTCGTGGCCCGTGGCGTCGATGCCAATGCGTGCTTCGTAGTGCTGGCCGAGGCGACCGAAGAACTCCTCGGGGCCGGCAGAATGGCCGCCGCCGATCGCGTCTGGGCCGCAGTGCCAGCCCAGTCGCCACTCCAGCCTTTTGCTGCCCGATGCCACGCCAGTCTTCTGATGTGGCGCAAGGCGGATTTCTCCGACGCTGTGAAGGTGATTGAAAAGCAGCTTGCCGTCAGCCCTAATGATGCCGCTCTCAAGCGGCAGCATGGCCAGGCGCTGATCCTCAACCAGCAGGCCGCGAGGGGCAGAAAGGTGCTCGCGGAATTGAAGCCCGAAGGTCCGGTTGATCGGCAGGCGGCGATGTCCGGGGCGCTTGCTCGCACAATCGAGTTCCATATCGTCGAAGGCGACTGGGAATCCGGTGAGAAGACATGGGAGCGGTGGCAACAGCAGTACCCGGACGACTTCCTCGCCGGCTACAGCGTGTTGCTGCGGGTGCGACTGATGGCAACCGCGAAGTATCCACAGGCGGCGGCCACGGTCGCCGAGGCCTTTGCGTTGGCCGTGCCGCGCAGTTCGTACGCGCCCCGGCTCTTATACGAGGCGAGCAAGCTGCTGGCCGCGCGCGACCCGGCCAGGAGCAAGACGCTTCTCGATATGCTGAAGCAGAAATACCCCGAGGATCCGCTGAGCCAGGAATGACTTTGCGCCATCCCAAACCACCATCTCCAATGCCGTGAAGAGCAGTCTATTCGGCGGTGTCCACGGGGGGCGGTCCGGCCTGTTCCATTTCCCCCGCTTCAGTGGCGCCTTCGAAGTCCATCAGGAAGTGAATGCGTTCCATCTGCTCAGCACCGATGCGCTTGCGAAGCATGGAGCGTGCCCGTCGGATGCTGGTCCTCCGGCTGACGTGCATGATGACGATGTGCTGGTTGTTGAGTTTGGGCAGCAGCTCGACGAAGTGATCGATGTGCAGGTGCTTGCCGACCTTCGCTCGCTGCTTGTGCGTGGGATCAAAAAAGGTGATTTCGGTCAGAAGGACCTCTGCATTCTGGATATCCGGATTGTCGAAGACGCGGCCGGCTGTGGTGTCGCCGAGATACGCGACCAGGGGCACTTCGATGCGGTACTGAATCTCGACGCCCTGCCTGCGCAGAGCGGCCAATTCCGGGCCGGGCCTGCCCATGAATTCAGACTTGAGCTTCTCACGGACGCTAACCAAGGCATAACCCAGACTGGTCCCGCCGTGGTGGGTTTCGACGGCGCGGATCAGGAAGTCCTTGCGGACCTGATGCGCTGTACCGGCATCCATTGCGATGATCTTGTACGGGGTGACCTGCCGCTCGATGTCGCGCCAGCAGCGCAGCATCCGGTCAATGGGATCTGCCAGATCGCGCGGGACAATCACCGTGCCGGGCTTCATTCCCTGGAAGTGCCTTTGGGACAAGTAGTAAGCGATCCCGGCGAGGTGGTCCATATGGCCGTGGCTTACGCAGACGGTGTTGCTGGTGAGGGCAAAGTAGGGGGCTCGGCCCATGTCGAAACAGACGTCAAGTTCAGGAATCTGGATGACGGTTTCTTCGCCGGCCACGCTATACCCGATAATGTGCAGAGCGCCGACCTTGAGTTTGGCGAAGCGCTGAACCAGGAACGATTTCTCGATCATCGTTGGCAGGGTAATCGGGGCTGGGCGGGGTGTCGAGGGGGAATGGCTGAGAAGATGTGCCGTTGCCTCAATCGCAGAAGCACATCGCCATTCCTGAGGCGCCGGGGCGAAAATCCAGCGACGGGAATGAACCTATCCGGTCCTTGGCGCACTGAACACTGCGATGGCGGAGTTTCCGGAACAACCTCAGGATCGACTTCGCAAGGCGCTGGGGGACCTCTATGCCCGGGGGCCGGCGGTGCCGCGCGGAGTGGATGAGGCGATTGTGGGACTGGCCCGCCGGCGCCTTGGGAACTGGCGCACGTTCCGCGTGGCGCTGCGATGGACCGGGGCGGCGGTGGCGGCGGCCGCGATGATTGTGCTGGGCATTCGGCTGACGTGGCCAGATGCGCCGCAACCGATGATGCCGCAGATGGTTATCCGCGCTGAGGATGTTAATGCCGACGGGCGGGTGGACATGGTGGATGCCTACCTGCTGGCCCGGCGCGTTCAGGCCGGGACGACCGAGCCCAGATTCGACTTCAAGGTTGACGGCCGGATTGACCAGTCGGATGTGGATGCGGTGGCGCTGCGCGCGGTGGCTCTGACGGGAGGCCGAGATGCAAACTAGCCCGTACCACAGGCACCAAGCCAGATTATGGGGCGGCGGATGGGGCGCGGGTGTAGTGATCCTGGGCATGGCACTGGCGATGGTGGTCGTGGGGCAGGAGACGCGGCCTGCACAAGGTGTGGCGGCCGAAGCAACTGTGCGCTTCGGTTATGTGGATGTGTACATCGACTCCGGGGATCACCTCCTGGCCGTGTGGCAGTTCGAATTCAAGACGCTGGCGGGAAACGTACAACTCGTTGGCATCGAGGGGGGGGATGCCAAGGGCTTTCATGAGCCGCCGTATTACGACCCGGCCGCCCTCGCGCTGGATCGGGTGGTCGTGGGGTCGTTCAGCACGGCGGTGAACCTGCCGGCCGGGCGGACGCGCGTGGCGCGGCTGAGTGTACGCATCGAGGGGCAGCAGAGGCCGGCATACGCAGTGACGGTTATGGCCGCCGGCAACCGGGACGGGGTGGCGATTCCGGCGACGGCGAGCTTTGTTGAAGGAGCAGCACAATGAGACATTTGGCGCGCATGACGTTGGGGTTGGCGCTGATCGGGCTGATTATCACGGGAAGCATCGTTGGATGCGCCTCGTATACATCCCACAGCCAGGGCAAGACGGCGCTGGCTCCGGCATCGGCAGAAGGACTGCATTCGCGTATGGCACCAGGCGAGATTGTGCCCGGCGCTTCGGAGGAATTGTGGATCATCGAGCGGCCGCGGCCCGATGCCGTGCAGCGCGCCGGCAAAGAGGAAGCACCGGGCAGCGGGGCGCTGATGGCCCAGCTTCCGGCCGAGCAGAGAATGGTCCCCGTGCCGCTGAAGCATACGGACGTCAAGGCATCCATCGCCGGATATATGGCGGCGGTGGATGTGATCCAGCAGTACCACAACCCGTTCGACGTCAAGATCGAGGCGGTTTACGTGTTCCCGCTTCCGCACAATGCGGCGATCAACGAGTTCGTCATGACGATCGGCGAGAGGAAGATCCGGGGAATCATCCGCGAGCGTCAGCAGGCCGAGCAGATCTACAAGGAGGCGCGAGCGCAGGGGTATGTGGCGAGCCTGATGACCCAGGACCGGCCGAATATATTCACCCAGAAGGTGGCGAACATCGAGCCGGGCAAGCAGATTGATGTGTCGATCCGGTATTACCACACGCTGGGGTACGTCGATGGATGGTATGAATTTGTCTTTCCGATGGTGGTTGGGCCGAGATACAACCCGGCAGGCAGCGCTGATGGCGTGGGGGCGGTCGAGCGCGGTGGCCATGGCATCAGCGGCCAGAAGACCGAGGTGCAATACCTGGCGCCGACGGAGCGATCGGGGCATGACATCGCCCTGGCGGTGGAAATCGACGCGGCGGTGAAGATCGAGAACATCCAGTGCCGCAGCCATGCCATCGATGTGAAGAACGTCGAGGGGCAACGGGCGGCGGTCTCCCTTGCCCAGGGAGACCGGATTCCCAACAAGGATTTCGTGCTGCGATACCAGGTGGCGGGACAGGCGGCCAAGTCCGGCCTGATCGTGCATCGGGACCAGCGCGGGGGGTATTTCTCGATCATGCTGGTGCCGCCGGCGACGGACAGCAACCTGCCGCGGCAGCCGCTGGAGTTCGTCTTCACGCTGGATACATCGGGAAGCATGTCGGGCCGGCCTATCGAGCAATCGAGGGCGGCGATGCGGCACGCGCTGCGCCAGATGAACGCCAGCGACACGTTCCAGATCATCCAATTCGACAACACCTCGCGCAAGCTGTTCGACGTGCCGCAACCGGCGACCGCGGCGAACGTGAAGCGGGGAATGTCGTTCATCAACAGCCTGCGCGGCGGCGGCGGAACGGAGATGACGGAGGGGATGCGCGCGAGCCTGCGGTTTCCGCATGATGAAGAGAGGCTGCGGGTGGTGGCGTTCCTGACGGATGGGTTCATCGGCAACGAGAGGGATGTGCTGCGGGAGGTGCATGGCGCGCTGGGGCCTGCGCGCATCTTCAGCTTTGGAGTCGGTTCGTCGCCGAACCGGTTTTTGATGGAGCAGATGGCGAGGATGGGCAGCGGGTGCGCGGCGTTCGTGGGGCTGAAAGATCCGGCCGAGGAGGCGATGGAGGGGTTCTTCACCCGCGTGAGTCGGCCGGCCATGGCGAATGTGACATTGGATTTCGGCCCGATGCGTGTCAGCGAGGTCTATCCAGAGCGCATTCCCGACCTGTACGTCGGTCGGCCCGTGATCATCACCGGGCGGTTTGATGGTGACCCCGGCCAGGTGAAGCTGAGAGGGATGCTGGGCGGTCGGCCCGTGGAGATGGCGGTGGCGATGAAGGCGGATTTGCCCACGGCGGCGCACAAGGCGCTGCCGGTGATCTGGGCGCGATCGAAGATTGCCGACCTGTGCGAAGACGCGGTGTGGCAGGAGAACCGCGAACTGCCAGGGCAGATCCAGTCTCTGGCGCTGGAGTATGGGCTGGTTTCGCCCTACACGGCGTTCATTGCGGTGGATGCATCGCAGCGGACGGCGGGCGACCACGGCGTGACGGTGTTTCAGCCGGTGCCGGTGCCCGATGGGGTGCGGTATGACACGACGGTGCAGCCGAGGGATCGCCGGCCACAGCAGCAACAGCCGGAAGCGAGTGCGGAAGGGCGTCCGGAATGATGATGCGAGTGATCGACGACACGAGGGTGTGGGAAGGAGATGGGCCCACAGGTGCACCCAGATAGGGTGAAGTGGGATCGGTACTGTGGGACATTTTGGGACAAAATGGGACATGGATGAGGTGTAAGTGTTTGAGGGGAAGTGGATTGGGGGAAATGAGGGGCATTCGTCAGAGGCCGGGAGCATGGGGCCGCCCTTTTCGTTGGCCGCCGGCCAAGTCGCACCGACGCGGTGCGGGATGGCGGGCGAGCGATGTTCTCTGGTAGATATACGCTCGGGGCGGATAAATGTTCACACTTATGCAAACTTTTTTTCTTTTTTATGCTTTAATTGGGAGGAGAATCGTGCGGGATGGTGGAGTACTTGGCGGTAGGCCGCAACGGCTTTGAGGGATGCGGTGGCGGGAAAGGCGGGGAGAGGCCGGCGTCAGTCAACGATGGCCTTCATGGTGGTGATGACGGGGCCGCCGGTATTGTTGATGACGTTGCGGATGCCGCTGCCGGGTTGCCCGCCGCCGAGGCGGACCGTGATCATATGATGCATCCGGATGCCGGGGCCGGTCGGTGTTTCAATTCCATTATCGGCGATGACCGGAGCGCGTTGAAAGACGCAGTAGACGCCCAGGCCCCAGGCCTCGTGCGTGGTGACCGTGTCGGCGACCTTGTAGGAGGCATAGCCGTTCACCGAGCCATGCCGCCACGCATCCTGGCCGGGCGGATCGTAGGGCATTTCGGACTGGTACATATAGACACGCCCGCCATTGCCGTTCCACAGGGTCTGGTATTCCTGGCAGTGCTCGACGAACAGGCCGTAGACGGTGACGTTGTTGCCGTTGACGATAAGGCCGTGCCTGTTTCGATTCACATTCCAGCCGACGCCCTGGCCGTGGTCCGCGCGCCAGAGCCAGAAGTTGTCGCCGACGACATCGTTGCTGTGGATGATGACCATGCAATCGGCGACGCCGACGCCCGCGCCGCCGACGCGGCAGTAGATGTCGTGGAGGAAGATGGGATCGGCGGCGTGGGAGGCGGACTTGCCGGGTTCGCCCACCTTCAGCAGCACGGGCGAAGCGGTTGGAGCGGCATCGAGCAGAATTCCTCCCACCTTCACGCCATCCACATCGGCGATTTCCAGGGCGGCGGTTCCCTTGTCCGGGGCCAGGGTCGCATAACCCAAACCCAGCATCACCGTGCCCGGCCGGGTGACGCGAAGGCCGGCGTCCAGGCGATAGACGCCCGGCGTGAGGAGCAGGTGCTTGCCCGAGGCGAGGGCGGCGTTGAGGCTGGCGGCGCTGTCGCGGTCGGACCGGGCCACGTGGAACTGCTCGATGGGAAGGGCTTTTCCCGGGGTGGGGCCGGCGGACCAGGTGATGCCCTGTGCGCTGGTTCTGAGATCGGGGACCATGACGAAGTATCGCCCGGCCTCGTCGACGAAGAGATACGGTTTCTCGCGAATCACCGGCGTCTTGTCGATCACGGTGTAGGGCGGGGCGGGCCAGCGGCCCTGGGGCGGGTTGGCCGTGCCGACGAAGACCATGTTCCAGTTTCCGCCGACCCATTTGCCCCACTGGTCGTTGCGTGAGAACCACTGCTGCTGCGAGCCGGAGTTGATCTGGCCGTCGATCTTGCAGTCGGCGAGGAACCCGCCGCTGGACCAGCCGCCATCCCAGAGGTTGATGTCTCCCATGATGTGAACCCGGCGCATGGCCGCGCCCTGCGAGACGGCCCAGATGTTGACGTTGTTCTCCAGCGTGGGGGTTACGGAGAGGTTCTCGGCGGTCCGCCAGAAGTTACAGGTGGCGTTGTTGTTCCGCATCCAGCGCGCCTTGGAGCGGACCGCGCCAGTGATGGCGACATCATCGGGCGACCGGCCCAGGCCCAGCACCTGCATGTAGAAGCCCACCTGCACATCGAGGTTGTACTTGCCGGGTTTGAAGAGGCACGCGTATCGCTGGGCGCCGAACTGGCTGCGTTCCTGCTGCTTGAAGATGGCGTCGACCCGCGCCTGGAGGTTGGGCGTGGCGGGATCGAAGATCAGCACATTGGGCCCGAAGTCGGGAGCGGCGGCCTGGCACGCGAGGGGCCACGCCAGCATCGTGATCCAGGCGATGGGTGCGCTTCTCATGAGACGGCTCCTGTGCGATTGGGTTCAGCGCTGCCTGGCATAGGCGCGCACATGGTCCACATACATGTACGACGGGCTGCCGGCGTTGACGCTCGGGTTCTGCCTGCCCGAAAGACGGCGGAGAGCACCATGATAACCACCGCTGCGCGCGTCATTGGATTTGCGCGAATGGCAGGTCGGGGCGGTGTTCATGTCCCTTATACCGCTCGATGCGGCTCTTGGTTGCGGGCAGGCCGCGGCGACCGGAGAGTGGTACGCCGCGATGGCATACACCTCGCGGGGCGTCGTCGAGCATCGCGCCCGGCGCCTTGGCGAGCTGGTGACTCCGCAGGGATAATTGCCGTTTGGCCGGATGCCGCCTACAGTGTTGCCACTTTCACGAAGTCGCCGTCGTTGGCCGGGGAAGGAGAATTCGATGCGGATACAGATGCGGGCCGGTCGCCTTGTGGCTGTCGTGGCTGCCCTGGTCGTGGTTCTTGCACGGGCCGTGGTTGCGCAGACTGGCCCGGCGCTGGTTCTTCGGAACCTGCCAAAGGACAGGGCCTTCGAGATGTCCGCCGACGCCCGTGTTTTCGGCCAGACTGAGACCGAGGATGACGCCGACGTCGATCTGAGCATCTACGAGTCTCGTGGACGGTTCAGCCTGATGCCCAAGAGCAAACCGGAACTACGGCTGGGCTACGAATTGAAGTATTTGGATTTCTCGAGCGAGACGGCTGCCATTCCTGACCGTTTAACCGATCAATCCATCGGCGCTGGAATGATCTTCGAGGAATCCAATGGTTGGACAACCGCTTTCACGCTCGGCCTGGGTTATGCGGGCGACACATCTTTCTCAGATGGCCAGGGCTGGTATGCCCGGGGTTCGCTCAGCTTCACGAAGCGCATGGACGAGAACCGCCAATTGGTGCTCCTGCTCGATTATGATGGCAACCGGCCGGTCTTTCCTGACATTCCGTTGCCCGGCATTGCGTACACCTTCAAGCCCGCGGAAACAGTCAGCCTGACGCTCGGGTTTCCGATCAATAGCGTGGTGTGGCGGCCTGATGACCGGTGGACGATCGAGGCGCGTGCACTGCTATGGTATGACATCACCGCTCGACTGACCTACAAGATCGACCGCCACTGGGCGGTCTTCGCCGAACTGGACCGCCGAACCGACGCCTTCCATCTGGATGAACTGGAAGAGAACAACGACCGACTTCTGTTTCAACAGCGGCGCGTCGAGGCGGGTTTGCGCTGGATGGCTGGCGATGGCCTTCGCGTGGTTTTCGCCGGCGGGTATGCGTTCAGCCAGGAATTTTCCTCCGGCTTCGACTCGCGTGATGATCACCAGCTTGTCGAGCTCGACGATGCCCCGTATCTGCGCGCTGGCGTGGAGATCAGCTTCTGATGATGCCTGCCGGATTTGCCGCGACTGTTGCCGGCTTGGTACAGTGCGGATATGCCACATCGCATCGCGAATATCTCCCTTTTCGCGTTCTTGGTTATCTCACCACTTTGCCTGGCGGCCGATCCGGAGGCGCTCTTCCAGCAGGCCGCCGCCAACGGCAGGCTTGCCAATGAGGGCTTCGATCGCTGCCAGCGATTTGTCGCTGGCTGGGCGAAGCTGGCCGACCCGAAAACGGGTTTGATTCCGCGCAACACCTCGACGCCCATCTGGGTCATCCAGGACAGCGCAGCAGACAATTATCCGTTCATGGTCCTGACGGCCGCCATCGTGGATCGCCCCACGTTCGATGGCCGGATGCTCGACATTCTGCGCACGGAGCACAGGTTGACGAATCGCATCGGCAACCTCCCGGATGCATGGTCCTTTAAGAAGCAGGCGTTCGAGTATCCCGAGCCGAATATGGACCGGATCATGTTCGGCGCGGCCGAGTACATCAAGGATGGCCTGTTGCCGCTGACCGAGTGGCTGGGGCCAAGCCCGTGGCGCGACCGCATGATCGAGATCATGGATGACATGTGGCGGCACGCCGGGATTGATACGCCCTTCGGGAAGATCACCTCCAGCAATATCGAGGTGCAGGGCGACCAGCTCCAGGCGCTGTCGCGCATCTACTGGATCACAGGCGACCGGAAGTATCTCGACTACGCCATTCGTCTCGGCGACTATTACCTGCTGGGCAACCGCCACCCCACCCGCGATCTGGCCAGCCTCCGCCTGCGTGACCATGGATGCGAAATCGTGTCCGGCCTTGTCGAGTTGTATGTGGCCGTTCACTTCGCCATGCCGGAGAAGAAGAAGCAGTATCAGAAGCCCATCCACGAGATGCTCGACCGCATTCTCGAAGTCGGCCGCA
The DNA here is from genome assembly GCA_964570205.1 of uncultured Tepidisphaeraceae bacterium. GTDB lineage: Bacteria > Planctomycetota > Phycisphaerae > Tepidisphaerales > Tepidisphaeraceae > CAZMXI01. Next base: position 10,569 of record CAZMXI010000045.1, on the reverse strand, counting down.
ACGAGCATGGCCTGTTGTACGACGCCATCGATCCGAAGGCGGGCAAGCCGATCGGCAAGGCCATAGCGGATACCTGGGGTTATAACCTCAACGCCCATTACGCCGTGCATCTACTGGACAATCGGCCGGCCTATCGCGATGCGGTTCTCAAGGCGCTGTCCTGCCTCAATGAGCACTACCGCAACTACAAATGGGAAGGCGACGATCGCGATTCGGCCGATGGCCACGCCGATTCGATCGAAAGTGCGCTGAACCTCTACAACCGCGAGCCTGTCGAGTCGGCAGCGCGCTGGGTCGATCACGATATGCAGGTCATGTGGGCCAAACAGCAGCCCGACGGAGTGATCGAGGGATGGCACGGCGACGGCAACTTCGCCCGCACGACGATCATGTACTGCCTGTGGAAGACGCAGGGCATCACCATCCGCCCGTGGCGGGAGGATGTCGTCTTCGGCGCTGTGCAACGGGATGGAACGCTCTACCTCAGCATCCGGGCCGGCAAGGATTGGACCGGCCAGATACTCTTTGATGGCCCGCGGCACCGCGAGAACATGCGCCTGCCGATCGATTATCCGCGCATCAATCAATTCCCAGAGTGGTTCACCGTCCAATCCGACCAGCGGTATGAATGGGTGGACGAAGCCGGATCGGTCCGCGAAACAAAGGCCGGCCGATCGCTTCGCGAGGGCGTGCCCGTCAGCCTTCGTGCGGGAGTCGAGCAGCGCATCGAAGTCGGCGCCTCGGATTCAAGGCGAGACGGGCGATGAACGGGCGATTGCCGCCGGCGCGCACACTCAACGGAGGATGGCCTGGCGGATGAGCGCCGGGCTGCAATCGGCCTGTGATTGTGCCGCTGTAGCGCGGCCGCTGAATTGCGGAGGGGCGTCTGCTACTCCGACGAACCTTGCCCCAATGGTATGTAGATCTCCAAAGCATGGATCGCAGCGTGAGGCAGTGCATTTCAGCCACAATAGCGGCGCCGATTGCCGCGGCAGGCCGATCAGGAAGTCCTCTCCGACTTGAAGCGGTTTGCTGTGCGTGAAGCCCACGCCGCCCGACGAGACGTCGATCAGCGACACCGCCGCCGGCTCGCCGTTCCCTTCTTGAAGGAGAATCGCCATCAGTGGGCATTCCGCCCGAGTCGCCGCGCGACGCCCGGCGGTCTCGGGTTGAAGGGGATCGCCCTCGACCATCGGGACGACTTGCCGCAGAAGTTTCTGTGCCAACGCCATGAGCACCTCCCTACGCAGGATTGATCGATCTACTCCCCTCATCGACCATGCCGGGCGGGCACTTTGGGCACATATCCATATTGTTCGATGCGTTGGGCGATCATGCGGGGCGGCGTTCTCGGACCTTCAGTCAAACCACTCGTCGGCCGGGTCGAATGGCGGCGTTACGAGGTTGACAATCCGCAGCTTGCCGACAGCGCGGTGACGGCACCCGGGGCGGATCATAACCACCGTCATCGGCGCGACGGGCACGACCTTGTCGTCGAGCTCCAGGTGCCCCTCCCCCTCCAGGACCAAATATATCTCGGTCAGTCGCTTGTGGTAATGCGGGCGGGCATCGGCGCTGATGTCCACCAGATGCACCGTCGCCGCGACGTTATCGGGCACTGCAAACGCGCGTCGCGCATGCCCGCACGGGCACGGCACTGCATCCAGCTTCGTTAAGTCCGCTATGAGATATTTTGCCGACATGGGGCGCATTGTCCTTCCTCAGACCGTGCCCGAAACGGGCTCGCCGCATCGCCCAAAAAGCGAGCCGCAGCGATCAGCCCGCCGCGGCTCGTTTGCGGTCACATATGATGGGCAGCGTGGCTTACATCCCGGCCAAGACCTTCTTCAGCCCGGCCATCGATAGTGCCGTGCATTCCATCGGCGACTTGCCGTCGGGATAAGTCTCCTGCTCGATAATGATCCATTCGGTTCCGCCGATCTCACGGCAGGCCTGGATCACCGCTTTCCAGTCCACCGAATCCTCGCCAAGATATGCCTTCTTGCCCGGCTCGTTTTTCACGACGGTGGGCTTGAAGTGCGTGGTCCTGTATCGCCCGGGATACTTCTTCATCATCTCAACCGGATCGTACCCGGCGGCGGCAGTCCAGCCGCAGTCCTGCTGAAGCACTACATCCTTGCTGGTTCGCTCCGCGAACAACTCCCAGTACGTCTTGTCGCCCTCGCCCTTCTTGAACTCACCGGTGTGGTTGTGATACCCGCAGGCCATGCCCACGGGCTTGAGGATTTCCGCGGCCTTGTTGAACGTCTCCGCCAATTCCTTGCTCCGCTCCGGGTGGGTGAAAGCGCCATCGCCGGGACAGATGAGGAATTTGCAGCCGATGATCTGGTGAAACTCAATCGTGCCCTTCAGTGCATCGCCCCGCAGGGTGCCCGCGCCAATGTGTGTGCCGGCCACCTTCAGATTCAGGTCGTCCAGCTTCGCCCTCAGTTCCTTGGCCTTACCGTTGTACTTGTGATAGCCGGCGAACTCGACGCCCTCGAAGCCCATCTTGGCCACGGCCGCCAATGCCGCGTCAAGGTCCTTTGCGCAGTCGTTCCGCACCGAGTAAAGCTGCACCGCAATCGGGATCTGCCTGCCCGCGGCCGCGAACAGCCGTCCCGGGACCGCCCACACCATCGCGCCAACTGCCGCTGTGCCCAGCACTTGCCGGCGTGTCCACTGATTCTTCTTGCTCTCCATCTTTCGCTCCTGTTATGGTTGAAAACGTCCTCTGTCATACAGACAACGCCCTGACCGGAACGTCAGTATTGTCGCCACACGACGCCGCTTGTCCAATGCGGTCGCCCGGCGGGCATCTCTATATACCGCGATCCTCGCCCTGCGCTGACCCGCGACGGCATCAACGCCACGTGGCCATTGGCCGTGCGCTGTCCCATGCCCTATGATGCCCCCTATGCATCTTCATGTCGTTCAGAGCGAGCGCGCCTGGTACGCCGAAGGCCTCAGCTTCACCTGTACGCAGTGCGGAAACTGCTGTACCGGCGGTCCAGGTTATGTCTGGATCAGCTCCGTCGAGATTGACCGCCTGGCCGAATTCCTCGAACTCACCCGGCGCGAGGTCATCGAACTTCATTGCCGCCGCCTCGGCGCCCGCTACAGTCTTAACGAGCACCGCAACAGTCAGGGCAATTACGACTGCACCTTCTTGAAGGAGATCCCCGTCAAGTCGGCCGACGGCAGTCAGGTGCTCCATACCCGGCGCGTTTGCACAATCTACCCCGTTCGCCCTCTTCAGTGCCGCACCTGGCCGTTCTGGGATGGCAACCTCGCCAGCCAGGACAACTGGAACCGCGCCGCCCAGCGCTGCCCCGGCATCAACCGGGGCAACCGATATACCCGGGAGCGAATCGAGATGTTGCGCGACGCCAAGGACTGGCCCGAGCGGTCCCCCGGTTCCGACGGCAAATGACCCTATTTCGTCCTGTCCGCGTCCACCAGCACCTTCGCCATCGCCGGCAGACGCTGGGCGTCTTCGTAGCCGTCCCAGATCATCCCGGACAGATCCAGCTTCGGCGTCAGCGCTGGCCCGATGTCCCTTGCCAGGCGCGCCATCGTCTGCATCGTCAGGTTCTTCTTCGCCGGCATCCCGATCACAATGCGGTTGTCCGAATACGGCGCCGCGATGACGTGTACTTCCGGGAAGACCGCCTGATAGGTCTTGAGCATCGAGTAGTAGAGCTTGTTGCTGTCGAAGCTCCAGATGTTGCTTACGACGACGCCCCCGTCGGCCAGTTTTGCCCGCACCGCCTCCAGGAACTCCTTCGTCGCCAGAGAATGGGGGATGCTGTGAGGCCCATAGGCATCGAGAAAGATGATGTCGTACCGGCTCGGCGCTGTTTCGATGAACTTGCGCCCGTCGCCGATATGCACCTTCATCCGCTCGTCCTCCTTGAACCCGAAGTGCGCCCGGGCGGCCTCCAGCACAACGGGATCCAGCTCGGCGATATCGATTTGCGCCTTGGGGAAGTTGCGGCGAAGGAACGTCGGCATCGTCGCCCCGCCCAGACCCACCATGAGCATGCGCTGTGGCTTGGGCGCGACCGCCAGCGGGCACATCATCGCCCGCGCATAGGGCATGACCAGCCGCTCCGGATCGGCGATGTCCATCACGCTCTGCGTCGTCATCCCCTCGTCGAAGATCAGCCGCCGCATGCCCTGCCCATCGTCGATCACGCTGATCAGGGCGTATTCGGACTTCTTCTCAAACAGAACCCTCGGCTCGCGCCCGGCCGCCAGAATCGCACCGCACGCCACCAGCAACCCAACCACGGTCACGACAGCCCGAAGACGATGGCGCATCTTGCCTCCTATTGCTGTTCATCCGAATCCAGCAGCACGCGCGCGAAATCCGGAAGCCTGTTCGTGTCTTCGTACCCGCGGCGGATCATGTCCGACAGGTCCAGTGTCGGCGTCAGTTTCGATTGTACCTCGCCGGCGGCCTTTGCCAGTGATTCCTTCGTCAATCCCTGTTTCCTGGACATCGCGATGATGATCCGGTTCTCCGACGCCGGCGCCTGCACCACGTGCACTTCGTCGAAGACCGCCTGGTATGTCTTGATCATCGAGAAGTAGTGCTTGTTGCTGAAATGGCTCCATACGTTGCTGACGGCGATGCCCCCGTCGGCCAGCCTGCTGTGAACCGCCGCCACAAATTGCCTCGTCGCCAGTGAATAGGGAATGCTGTCCGGGCCGTAGGCGTCCAGAAAGATGATGTCGTACCGCCGCTCGGCCGTCTCGATGAATCTTCGCCCATCGCCCACATGCACCTTCATCCGCGCATCTTCCTTGAAGCCGAAAAAGCCGGTCGCAGCCTCGACCACCACCGGATCAAGCTCGGCGATGTCGATCTGAGCGTCGGGGTAGTTGCGGCGGAGGAACATCGGCATCGTGCCGCCGCCCAGTCCCACGATCAGGATGCGCTGTGGCTTGGGCACGACCGCCAGCGGGCAGAACACCGCCCGGGAATACGAAAGCACCAGCCGCTTGGGATCGGAAGTGTCGATGGCGCTTTGGGTGGCCCCATCGTCGAAGATCAGCCGCCGGATGCCCCATTCGTCATCGCTGACGCTCACCAGGCTGTACTGGCTCTTCTTCTCAAACAGCGTCTTGGGCTCTCGCGCATCGCAGGCGATGGCCGCCCACAACATCGCCAGCCCGATGAACGCAAGGATCGCCAGTTGCCCCGTTCGTCGCATCGTGCCTCCTCGTTGGCCCCCGGGGTGATTATACCGGTTGCCGGCGAATGCACGAGCACAGTCCTCCTCGGTTGACCGGGGAAGCCGCAGTGCCAACGAATCACCCTGGAGGAGCTGTCGCGGCCCTACTGTGCCAGTGAGCACAGAATCCGGCAGCCTTCCACGATCTTCTCGTCGCTCGTGGCGTAGCTGATGCGGAAGTGCGTGTCGCAGCTTGAGAAGACATTGCCGGGAATGATCAACACGTTGCTCTCGATCGCCTTGGCGCAGAATTCGGTCCCCGTCATGCCCGCCGGCGCCTTGGGAAAGATGTAGAACGCGCCCCCCGGCTTCACCACCTCGAACTTCTTCGACAGCTCGGCATGCACCAGGTCTCGCTTCCTGCGATAAGCGTCACGGTAGCCGGTCACCGGCACGTTCACCGCCGCGTTGGCCGCCGCGAATTGGAATGGCGACGGAGAGCACACGAACGTGTACTGCTGAAGCTTGGTCATTTCGCCGATGATCTCGGCCGGCCCGGCCGCGTAACCCACGCGCCAGCCTGTCATCGCGTGGCTCTTGGAGAACCCCCGAAGCGCGATCGTGTTCTCGTACAGCTTGCCCGGCGAAAGCAGCGGCCCCTGGCTGTCATAGAGAAACGGCTCGTAAATCTCGTCCGACAGGATCAGCAGGTCATGCTTGCGCGCGACCTCCACCGCCGCCTTGACGTCCGCCTCGCTCATCACCGAACCCGTCGGATTGTTCGGATTGTTGATGATCAGCAGCTTGGTCCGCGGTGTAATCGCCCGCTCGACACGCTCGGCGTGGAACCGGAAATCCGGATAGCTGTCCACCGCCACGGCCTTCCCGCCCACCATCGTCAACAGGTGCTTGTACATCACGAAGTACGGATCCAGCACGATCGCTTCGTCCCCCGGGTTGATCGTCGCCAGGATCGCCAGCAGCAGCCCGCCGGAAACAGCGCTCGTGATCAGCACCTCGCCTACGTCCCGCCCGAACTCCGCCGACAAGTCCTTGCGCAGCCGTTCCCGCAGGGGCCCGATGCCCTGTGTCTGCGTGTACCGGTTCTGGCCCGCGTGAATCGCGTCGATCGCGGCCTGCTTGATCACCTCGGGCACATCAAAGTCCGGCTGGCCGATCGAAAAGTTGATCGGGTCCTTCAGCCTTGCTGCCAGGTCGAAAACTTTGCGGATGCCGGAAGCGTCCACGCCAAGGGCGCGTTGCGAGATGAAGTCGTGGATGGAACGCATGGGTGGAATATGAGCTGAGCCCGAATGAGTTACCCAAACGCCGAAGGCACGGAGGCGACCGGGGACGGACCCAGATTGCCTTCGTGCCTCCGTGCGTTGGTACGATTCGCTTACTTCTTACCCTTGGCGGCCGGAGCCTTGGCCGCGGCGGCAGGGGCTGCGGCGGCCTTGCCGGCAGGGGCAGCGCCCTTGGCGGCTGGGGCGGCAGCACCCGCGGCGGCCGGAGCGGCCGTGCCTGCGGCAGCGCCCTCGGCGCCTTCCGCGGCAGCTTCCTTGGCCGGGCCCTTCACCACCGCCGCCTTGCGGTGGCCAACTTTCGGCAGCCCGAATACGCTCTTGTCTTCGTTCCACTTCTCCTCGTCCTTGAGCTTGTCGAGCCGTTCGGCCCGGGTCAGGACGTTGCGGTGGCGAACCAGGGCATTGGCGCCCTTAAAACTTCGATCCATGGACATAAGTTTCACCTCAAGCAAGCAGGCGCAGGCCTCAACCGGCCCCACCGAATTCGATAGAGCCCAGCATCATAACCGCAGCCCTGCGACAGAGCAACAACGCCGCGTGGTTTGCATACGCTCGCCCGATCAGCGACAATGCCGAGGTTCCGGGGCGGACGAGACGTTCGAGAACGGGGACTATAATTGGTATCTCTTATGTGCTCATTGAGATGCATCTTCCTTTGCTGTATGGGTTTGCTGACCATTTCCTCGGCCCTGCCCGCCAAAGCGCCCGCCGCGTCGAGCGTCGATCCCGACAACCCGGCCAACCGCCTCGGCCCGCTCTTCTCCTCCAAGGCCGCCGGGGTTGCTTTTCGTCCACCCGCCGGCGGAACCATGACGCGGCGCATGGGCGTCGGCACTGAAATCGTCCAATACGCCAATGTCGAAGAGAATTGGGTCCTGAAGGTCTCTCGGCTCTATTTCGACTCGCCCACGCGCCTGATTGGCCGCGATGATCCGGCCACCCCGCAGGTCAACGAGGCGGAAACCCGCCCCGGCTTGCTGGAACAGACGGTCCACCAGATCAAACTCCAGAATGCCGCCGCGGAGATTCTCCGCAAGGATAAAATCAACCTCGGCGCCCAGGACACGGGCGTCGTGATCTCCCGCTATGTCCAGGGCACCCAGTTCTGGCTCCGGCAGCAGGCGATCGTGGAAGCCAGCGATCAGCTCTATTTCATGTTCGACCTCACCACGCCCTCCAGCCGTGCCGCAGGCGATAAACCGGAAGTCGTCGAGCCCACCGAGCAGATGGCTGTCGAGATATTCAACTCCATGCTCGACACCGTGAAACTGCTTGACTGGCGCGATCTGCTGGAGGAGAACCGCCTCCGCCTCGCCGACACCCGCCTTTTCCTTTTGAACGTGCCCCGCAGGGTTGAACAGAAGCTGGTGCCCGAGCAGTTCTATCGCGTGACCCGCGATGGCAAGGACGTGGGCTGGATGTATGTCAATGAGATGATGGGCGACTATCTCAACAGCCACGGCATCATTGCGGCCAGCGTCTCACAGGGTTTGCCCGAAGAGGCCATGCGGGTTGACATCGCCACCGAGGCATTCACCGCCATTCCTCGCCTCTTCGGCGTCGAAGCGTGGATGACTATCAGCCGAATACAGAAGAGCGGACACGAAACCGAGATCACCGAGGTCGGCCAGAGCAGCCGGCGCAGCACCCTCGGTTCCGCCGGCAACCAGCCCCTCCGCGAAGCCGAGATTCATCGCCTTGATGTAACCCAGGTGGCCTGGTCCGGCAGCAAAGCCATCACCCGCGAACTGCCCTGGTATTACCTGCCCCAGGCCGTCGGCACCATGATCCCCAGGCTCGTCAACCCCAAGGAGAAGGCCAGATACCTCTTTGCCTCGTGGGTGCCGGCCGAACGCGAGGTTATCCTGCGATACATCGATGTTGAGCCCGTGCAGGAAGTCACCTTCAACGGCAAGCGCATGACGGTTACGGTTGTCCGAGACCGCATCGGTTACGAGGGCGAACCGGTCCTGCACTACATCTCGATTGATGGCGAGTACCTGGGCAACGTCAATGCCGGCACCGGCGTCGCGATGATTGCCGCGGATCGCGCCACGCTGGCCCGGATCTGGCCCAAGGCCGCCATCGACCGCCCTCGGCTCCTCGAGCAGATTCAGAAGAGCCGGCGGTCGTCTCCCAATCCCAGTCAATGACTCGATGCCCGACGGCCGATAAGGAAAGCAGGCCATGTTGCGCCAGGTTCTCAAGATCATCTTCCTGGCCGTGCTGATCACCGGCGGCGCCTATGCGCTCTACCGCTACGAGCGGTCCCATTCCATCCAGGCGAAGCTGGAGGAACAGGTCCGCCAACTCGAAGAGCAGAAAAAGCACCTTCAGAGCTTCATATCACGCCTCGGCAGCGAGCGCCGAATGGCTGAGATCATCGTTCTGGATCAGGAACGGAACGATGGCCAGATCGAGTCCACAACGCTGCTTTTCGTGGAACTGACCCGCGATGGACAGCGAATGCCGCCCAAGTTCTTCACATTGAAGGGCCACATCGCCCACATCGATGCGATGAGGATCACCTTCGACCGGGGCTACATCGAGAAGGATGATCCCTTCCGGGGGCACAGCATCGCCCTGTTTTATCGGCTCTACGGCGACTACCTCGCGCCGTCGGAGGGTTTCCGCATCGATGAGCCGGGCAAGAGCCCCGAGATCTACCGGCCGGACCCAACCGTCCCGCCGGCGGTTCAGGAGTTCGAGGCTGAGCTCTGGCGCGATTTCTGGAAGCTCGCCGAAGACCCTAAGTACCGCCAGGAAAAGGGCGTAAGCTACGCCCAGGGCGACGGCATCTGGATGCCATTCTACCCCGACTACGTTTACACGATCACAATTAAGGCCGATGCGGGACTGAACATCGTCAATCGGCCGATGGATCCGCTGTTCAGGGAATACCGCGACGCTGTCCTGCGGCAGCGGGGCGGATGAACGGCCGGCTCTTTCTGCCAAAATCGTCAGTTCTCCATTGACCTTGTAACATCGGTGCGCGCACAATTCCCGCAGGGGCTGCGGCTTTTTGCGGCACGGGGTGCATCATGTCTGAGACGTTTCAAGTCAACCTCAATTTCGATCAACTGCGGATGCATCGGTCGGCCATTGAGGGCCGCGAGATCACGGAAGAAGAGCTTCGGCGTTGGCTCGTGGAACATGGGCTGTACCCATGCGTGGATGGAACCTTCCTTGCCGAGTCAGCCGTTCTGGACCAGCTCAGCGGGAGCGACATCGTGGACCAACGTCCCATTCCCGAGATTCAGTAATGCACTTCGTGTATTGGAACCATGCATTTTTTGCACACAAGGGTGAGCTTGAATACTGCTGGATGCGTTGGATGGGCATTGAAGTTCTTGGTACGGGGGTTGCTTTGATGTCTTCATGAGGCGAAGGAATCGCCGCGAGCTTCCCCCGACCACTCGGTGGCGCCTCGCCTCAACTTTGCTGTTTTGACCAGACTGATACTGCTATGGTATCAGTCTGGTTCTATTTATACCCTGCCAGTGTTGCATATCCGTAAGTGCATTGGTTAAGATGTCTCCGGGTTGGTACGTCGGAGGAGTACGGTTAGTGACAGCAGAGCTGTTTGCGTCAGTTCGACCCATCTCACTCGGTTCCTACCTTGTTGGCCGGATGTCGGCCGCTTTCACATGCGACCCGGAAAGTAAAGTGCGGGTCGGCGTATGCCCTTGCTAGGAGACAGTTCATGGGCACGCGTTTGTATGTGGGCAATCTGCCCTACACGATCAGCAGTTCGGATTTGGAGAAGCTCTTTTCCGCCCACGGGCAGGTGCAGAGCGCGGAGGTGATCGCCGATCGCGACACCGGTCGATCCAAGGGTTTCGGTTTCGTCGAGATGGGCAACAATGATGAGGCCCAGGCGGCGATCGCGGCCCTGAACGGCCAGGACCAGGGTGGCCGGGCGCTGACCGTGAACGAGGCCCGTCCGCGTGAAGAACGCAGCGGCGGCGGTGGTGGTCGTGGCGGCTTCGGCGGCCGCGGCGGCGGCGGTGGTGGTGGCGGCGGCGGGTACGGTGGCGGCGGCGGTGGCCGGCGCGATCGCTACTAAGCCATAGCTTGACAAC
>CAZMXI010000044.1:0-29417 GCA_964570205.1 uncultured Tepidisphaeraceae bacterium | reverse complement strand
TTAGGCGAATCTGGATTGGAACGCCAGGCACCGCCGTGCTCATGGCCGTACGGATGGCGACCAGCGGACTTCCAGGCACACTGTCCTCGTACTCGCCGGCACCCGCAAACCCGTCCACGTACAGCAGGCGCCGTGACGATCCGACATTGCTGGCCTGTCGCGAAAGGATGGTGAACCATCGCTTGAGGTAGCCCTCAAGAATTCGATGCTTCGCCTTCGTATGTGGATCAGCGGCGTATACTGTTGGCTTCGGATCAGCCATGAGGTGTTCCCCCCGCGAGTGAATACGGCATCTCGTCCCATGTACGATCGTCCAGTATGCGTCCGGTCTTGCTCTTAACGGCACCGCCCCATTGTTTGAAAAAGAACGGTACGCCGGCGGCGGCGCAACGATCACGCACTTGACGTACCCATTCGATCTTCATCGGCCGGGCTCCAGGCCCTGACTCGCCGCCCACGATCACCCAATGGATTCCCTTCAGTGGCAGGCGGGGAATCGGACCGATCAGCGGCTCCACGGAGAGGAAACGAACGAACGCACTGGTCCTTCGGAGTTGCTGCACCCGGTCAACAACCGTCTGATTCTCGACGCTGGTGCCCATCCAAATGTGCTTGTTCCACGGCAGCTTTGGGGAGAGCCGCGCGGCTCGCTCAGGGCGCTTGGTCAGAATCTGAAATGTATGTTGCGGACAACGGTTCATCGTCTCGAACACGCGCACGACGAACTCGTCCGGGACATCGTCATGGAACAGGTCGCTCATTGAATTAACAAAGATCACACGGGGCGAGAGCCAGCGGAGCGGCTCGTCCACCGCCATGTAATCAAGAAACACGTCACCGTTCCATCGGCCGTAACGGTTGATTACCTGGAGGTACGCCGCTTTCTTGCCGGCATTTCTACCGGCTTCGATATCGGCAGACGCCATCGCGGCTAGCCGTTTTGCCATACGTTCCGCGTAGCAGTGCGCGCAACCTGAACTAACCTTGCGACATCCAACGACCGGATTCCATGTCGCGTCCGTCCACTCGATCGTTGAAGCTTGAGCCATACCAAAACCCTAACAACGCAAACCGGCTGCGTCAACACAATTAGCCGAGGCATCCCGTGCCGCCGCAATGTGGCTCACGGTGCCTCACCGCTACGGAACCATTTCGTGTCCGCGGCCACCTTGTCGGCGAGATCTTTGCCCGATAGGTACTTCGCCAACTTGCGGAAATGCCGCACCATCGCCTGCTGGTCGTCCAACTCGACGTAAGTAATCTCGATCACTTCATAACCGTGGCTGCGCAGCCAGGACCGTATCTCCTGATCTCTGGCCGCAGTCGCTGGATTGCCGTGCAGGGCCGCGCTCATTCCGTCCAGGTAGATGCAGACTCCTTTGTCTTCCGGGTCATCCTCATCGCCGGCAAAACGAACGTCCGGGGTTGTGCTGCCAATTTGGTGGCCGAGGTCAATCTTCTCCTTGAAGCGGATCTGTTGCTGGAACTGGCCGCTCGTAAAGCCGGCGGCTTCCAGCAGGTGCTTGAGCTTAGTCTCGCCGTCGTTCACCGGTTGTGCGTTCAGGTCATGGCTATGCGCGCTCGGCTGTTGTGCGGGAATCGCATGCAGCTCCGAAATCGCGGCACCGCACTCGTCCAGGATGGCCGCGGCCGCGTGACGATCCAGATACTGGTGGTAGTAGCCATTCCTGAAGGTCTGCAAGCAGTCAATGCACGATCGCTCGCAGGCCGCCGGACAGCCTTTCACCAGATCGCCGGCTGCCGCTGTCACCTCTGCGAAGCGACTGCGTATCTGGTCCAGCAGGCCCGATCCACCTGGCATCGGATCCCACAGCACAGCATCCACTTCATCGCGGTCAACGTGGCCGATCACCAGCACCTGCAAGTCCTCAAGGTGCATATCCAGCACATGGGTTGCTCCCATGCGGAGCGCTTCCATCAGGCTATAGGCATCTTCACGGCTGGTGCAGCCCTGGAGCATGATGCAATCGGCCACGATATCCGCGAAGAACCCGAGGCGGTCGGGCTTGCGGCCGCAGCGTTCCTCGTGGTTCTCCCCGAAATTCGTCAGTTGCGCCAGCGATGCCAACGGCGAGACGCTCTGGCCGCAGACGGAACAGATCGGATAGCCGAGTTCCTGGCTCTGCTCGATAACCGGCGTCGCGCCCACGTTCACCAGCCGCAGATGCACGCCACGGCGAAGCAGGAGTTTCCGCGTGCCCCATTTCAGTGCCACGCCGCCGTTGTGTCGACCCTTTTCCTTGCCGAAAATCGAAACGGGCATCTGGAATCGCGTTTCCTCCTCATCGGAAATCTGGGATTGATGCACCAGGTCCACGTCGCAGACGGATATCGTGCGGAGCGACAGCGAACCCACGGCCCCGGCCGCATTCCCGGCACTGGTTTCTGAAACGGCCTGCCGATCAATGCTGACTTCAAAGAGCGGTGTTTCGGCGCGGTCCTCCTCTGCTTCGCGATGAAATCGCCGGGCGACAAAGCGATGCCCGTTGGCATAGATCAGGTTTCCAGGCACATACTCGCGCAACGCCAGGCTGGTGGGCCGTGGCAACTGAAAATCCATGCTCCCCAGTTGCCAGTACGGAACTTCGGCCATCCCCGTCACACTGCCGGTATCCAGACCATAGCCGGGGAGGAACCCTTCCACGGCTAGGACACCGTACGTGTTAATGTCGTCCACGCCTTCCGCTTCCATCCGCTTCTTGGTCTGCACACCCTTGAGCTTCTTGATGAGCCTGTCGCACCGCCGATAGTGCGCCTCATCCTCAGCCTCCAGGGTGCCGAACTTGGCTCGAACCGTGTTGAGCCGGGTGATTTCACTATGCGCCCACTGCAAACGCTTGCGGAGCCGCTTGAGAACGGCATCCAGTTCAGTCGCCATCCCATCGACGTGCCGCTCCAGGCTCGCCGTGGCCGTCGCTTCCTGATCGCCGGCCGGCCAGCCCGGCTGAAACACTTCCTGTACATACTTGACCAGGTCGGCGCGGTACTTGCCGATCAGTTGCACGAAGGCGCTCACGTCGAACGGGCCACTGCGAAGATGGCCCGAATCCTCGAACAGGTAAGACGATATCCGCCGGGGGAGCATTTCCTTCAACACGCCGCTTATGGCCTCTGCCTCCACATCCGGCAGGCCCGAACCCTTGCGGGCAAGCTGAAACAGCCGCGTGAACACCGCCGCATGCACATGCTTGGCGACCATCAAGTCGTTGCGAAGATTGAAGGCTGGCGGGTCCACCCGGCCTTCCAGCATCTTCAGCGGCTGGCTGTAGTACGCCCGGTCATGCGAGGCCGTCCGGCAATAGCACAGGTCCACCGCCATGCGATGGCGCCGCCCGGCCCGGCCGGCACGTTGCCAGTAATTGGCCGGCAGCGGTGGGACGTTGCGCATCAGCACCGAATCCAACGAGCCGATATCCACGCCCAGTTCCAGTGTTGGCGTGCATACGAGCGTGTTTACCACTTCGGATGCGCCCTTGAAGAAGTTCTCTATTCGCTCACGCTGCTCCTGCGGCACCATCGCCGTATGCTCTTCCGGCCGCAACATCGAATACCCTTGATCGAGCAGTTGCAGGTCATAGTTGTCCGGATCTTCCGCGATGAACTCCATTTCCCCATCGCACTGCCAGGCCATGCACAGGTTGTGCGGCGCCCGCCGCGATACCTTTCGCCGACATGTCTTGCAGCGATAATAGCCGTGGTTCTCGCTCAACCGCACGACACCCGCATCAATCTGGTAGACCCCGCTGCACTTGGCCAGCGGCTTGTCCTTGCTGCTCTTGAGCGTCACCGGCACGAGGATTCCCGGAATATCGCTGCGGAGGTAGTTCCAGAGAGCATCCAGGAAGCCAGGAATATCCGCATCGACAACGCCCCATTTCTTGGCGATCTGTCGCACGACCGTGCTTCGCTCGCCCAGCCAGGGCCGGACCAGGTTGCGGTCATCGCCTGCATCCACCTTGAGCTTCATCCCCTGCGGACCGCCGGGCATCACCGGCAGGTAGCCACGTTGTATTTCGCGGTCGCCATCGTTCCAGTACCGCGTGAATATCTCCCGGTGCGGATCGTGCAACATCCGCTGGCGACGAAGCTGGTCCAGCAGCGTCTCAACGCCTCCCTTGAGGTCTTCCGGCGGAAGGCGCAGCTTGTTGGCCCATTTCTGGATGAACTCCGACGCCGCATCAAGGCCGGTGTAGGTGGCGCGCATGCGGCCCCAGGGCTCCAAGCCTCTCTGTTCATTGGCCGGCGTGGCGATTTCCCGTAGCACCTGGATGCGAAGGTAATGGCGGCGTTCATCGGCGTGGGTTCCGCCCGAACCTTCCTTCGCCACCACCCGCCAGACTTCCGGGATCAGCGCCCGCGAGAGCGAATCGTCGGCATCCAGCATGTCGTCGATCTTCTTGACCATGTCGCCCACCGACACGGCCCCGCCCTTCATCGCGTCGGCCATCAGCCGGCGCAGGCGAAAACGCCGGGCATGGTCCTTCATCCAGCCTGCCTGAAATGCCGCATCCTGGCGGTTGTCCGCGAACAGCAGCAGCCGCTTTCGCTCGGCATGATGCACCATATCCTGCGCCAGAACATGCACATCCGCCACGTTCACCGCCCGCACCGGACGCATCGGCTCGCGATAGCGCCGGCCCATCGGCCGGCCCTTGGCCGTGCAGGACAGACAACTGCTCAGGTAGCCGGCATGGTCCTTGGATGACCGTGCCGCGTACAGCTTCACCGGCTTATCCATGCTCCCGCATCCCGGGCACTTGGACACTTCCTCGCGGAATGCCGATCCGCAATGCCGGCAGAAATACATCCCCTCCAGCCGGTCATGGTGCTCCAAGTCATCATCGTCATCGAGACAGATGACCCGATCCACCAACACGGCCCGCTTGCCGCCGGTAGCCTTGGCCATCGCCTGCCACCAGACATTGCCGTTGTCATCCAGTTGGCCCCCCTCGGGCTCCTTGCCGGTGAAGGTGAAATCCTTCAGCCACGTCTCAAAATAATGCTGGCCGCACGTCGTGCAGGTCAGTGCGGGCACGCGCCAGGTACCTTTCTCGCCGCACGTCGCGATTTCATCTTCGCTGCTGAGCCACAATTTCAGCTCGCTGTCCTGCGGAAAAGTCACCACGGCACCGGGAATCCCGCGAACAAACGCATGCACCACCGGCCTGTAGATCGGCCGCCCATCCTTGAACGCCGCCGCCCCCAGCGCCAGGTAGGTAAGCAACTCCTCTTCCGAAACCGGCCGTTTCACCGCCGTTTCCAATTCATTCACCAACAGATCGAGCTGCCGCACGCCGGTCAGCGAAACCCGAATTTGCGCCGCCACCTCATTGCCCGTCAGTGCCTCGTGCAACGCTGATTTCCACTCCCCGGCGGGCAACTGCGCCCCGGTGAGTTTTGCATAAATGTCGCGGATCTCCGCTTCGGGGTTGGGCAGATCGACGGCCACTAGCGTTCGCTTCAGCAATTCGACCACCGGTTCGACCGGCGCCTTGGGGTTCAGCCTTCCCAGCTTCCATACGTCCTTCTCGTACTCCTCATGCACGCACTCCACGCCCGCGGCCTCAATCCCGAAGAAGCGCGAAGCGAAACTCCGGCCGGCATCCGGGTCTTTGGCATCCACGATGGTTGCCGAGGTTGCCACGCAAGTCGTCTGCTGGCTTGTCTTGCCGCAGAACCGGCGCAGGCGACGGATCAGGCAGGCCGTCTCCGCCCCGCTGATGCCGGTAAAGGTGTGAGCTTCATCAAACACCAGATAATCCAGCCGGGCGTGGCTGAATAGCTCCACATCCACCTGTCGCGTCAACAGTAGTTCAAGCTGCTTCACGTTGGTCAGGAGAATTCGCGGCTGACTTCCCGCCGTCCGCATCACCTCGCGCGAGCAAACCTCTTCCGCCGGATGGACAGCGTCCGGCCGGCCCTGTTCGCGGTATTGTGACAGCACCGCCTCATAGTCCGCCCGGCTTGCCCCGGTTTGCAGGCGATGCCCGGCCACTTCGCGTTCGTACTCCGGCGTCTTGCCGATGTACATGCCGAAGGAGACGCCGCTGCCGGCCAGCAGGCCGCGCAAGCGGTCGAGCTGATCTTCCGCCAGGGCATTCATCGGATAGACGATTACGGCCGAAATCCCGGCCGGCTCGCCGGCATCCTTGAGTTTCAGGCACTGGCTGATGATCGGATAGAGGAAACACTCGGTCTTGCCCGAGCCCGTCCCGGTTGAAACCAGGGTGGTCTTACCTTGCAGGATGGAGCGAATGGCCTTCTCCTGGTGGCCATACAAGTGGCTCACCCGGCCGCCGATAATCGCCGGCATGTGCGGATGTAATAGACCTTCGCTGACCATTCCGGTAACGGCCGCCCCTTGCTTGAAGCTACGCGAGAGGCTGATGTACGGCCCTTGCAGCAGCGGGGTATGACGAACCAGGTCCAGATTCAGAAGCTCACGCATCTGCCGATGCAGACGGGGGTCGGTGAACGGATACGCCGTCAACTGATACCGCAGGAAGCTGCGGACGACCTTCTCGGTGTAGATAATCGGGTTGATCGCCATAGGAATAATCCCCTCATGCGGCCTTCGCTGCCTCGTCACGAATCATGTTGAACGCACGCACTTTCAGTTCCATCCCATCGCCCATCAGCGCGTATGACAGGCGAGAGCCCTTGACCTCCCGATGGTGGTCAATGAACTCCAGCACTGCGTTGAGCACGCCCCAGAACGTCCCACGCGAACCGGCCAGATCCATGCCCTTGCCACTGGTGCGTAGCTCGCCGATCTTCTTGCGTGCCGTTCGGACCTCCGCCACGCGATTTTCCCAGGCCTTCCGCAGCCCGGGACTGCGCTCAGCATTGCGAGGCTTGGTTGGCTCAGGCAGGAGTGCCTCGACGATCTGGCCAAACTTCGCGTCGGTGCATGCTCGTTTGGTTAGGTCGGTGAAGCCACCCGCTACAAAGTCCAATTCCTTCAAGGTGGCGGCAAAGAACGCCTGCGCCGCCTCCGCGTGCTCGCGGAGCGTTCCCTGGTGGGCACGGCGGAACTGCTGGCCAAACCGCTTCTCGCGCATTGAAAGCGCCAGTGTATTGCGGCAGACCACTCGCACGGTTGTCAGGCGGATATTGAACGCCATCGAACCATCGTGGCTGTTGGCGAAGAGGGCATATGGCTGCACGATATCGCCGGGGGCGATCTCCAGCGGCCTGTCAATTTTCGCGAGAAGCCAGACCACCTCGCCGTCGCCCAAGTAGCCGCCGGTGTGATACACGGCCTTGCCATGCCCGAAGATCGCGTCAAACAACAGCGCCCCGTCACGGTTCTGCACCGGCTGAAATCCCAAGTGAGCGACCCCCAGAACCCGGCCTTCGTGCCCAGGGGGGCGATCCAGCCGCACAATCGCCCGCCGCTTTCCCACAGGCGACGGCGGATCGTCTGCCGTCATGAGGTCCACCTGGCCGACCTGCCAGTCCAAGCCGCCGACCTTGATCGCCTCATCCAGGGTTGCCGGCTTCGCCAGTGCGATCCCCAGCCCATGCCACGGCGTCTCACCGGTGTAGAACATTTCGCCAATGTCGGCTGGCATGTTCAATTCTCCTTCTTCGTGGCTCCCTGTAACAGCGGCCCATTGCCGATGTCAAAGATCGTCTCGCTGTACGTGATCGAGCGCAGGGCCGTGTTGCCTCTATATCTTGCTGTCCGGATGAGCTGTTGCACTCAGCCGCCATCCCGCTAGCACTAAATCCGCGAGCAACTCATACGCGATATAGCTTCTCCCGTAACGAATCTCCGTCAGAAAGGAATAGTGCTTCACCAATTCCTTGTACGCGGGTCGGAGTTCGTCGGGGAGCCGTTTCCCGGCTGCCTGATATTTTGGGCTCTCCTCGAATCCCATGGCTACGGCTCCTGTCTCTTTTGGAAAAGCGGCGCATCGTCGATATCGAACAGCGTCCCCGTACGCGTATCAATCGTGCTGGGTCCGACTGTCGGCGTGGGGGTTGTGCGGCCTTCAAGTTTGTCGAGTAACCGTTGGTAGTCGTCCGCACCCAGGAGATTTCGGGCGTGAAGATGGCATTCCTTCCAGCTTTCCTCGGTGGTCTGGGCGAGTTGCCAGTCGTAGAAACGCGGGCCGAAACACTCGCGGACGGGCTGGTGGTTCCGGGCGCGATCGTCGTGGCCCAAACCGTAGTCGGCCAGGCGGAGCGTTTCCGGCAGCATCCATCCTTCGCCATCATTCTGATTGCAGAACACCTCAATCCCATTCGAAACGTCCCCGTTACACGCGGCAATCTTCGCCTGGAGGTCATGGAAGGCGACAAGGGACAACACCGTGAGGCGGTGCTCGGGGTCTTTGTCCTTGTCGATCCTCCAAAAACCTTTGGGCTTCAGGCGGTACGTCACCGCGTCTGTCAGTTGGAAACGTGGAATATCACATTGATCGAGGATGTGGCTGGCGGCATTATGGTCGTACCCCAGGAGCGACAGCGCGATTGCGTTGCATGCAGCAATGCATCGTGATCGCTCATGCCGCGTAATGGCCCATGCTTTTCTCCACGGAATACGGGTTGCCACTCTACTTGCTGCCCAAGTGTCGGCAAACATGACATCGCAGATCATCGCGCCCGAAGCAAGCGTAACGACCTGCTGAGCCACCCTTGAAGGATTAGGCAACGGCGACTCAGCGATCACGAAGTAGTTAAGGTTCAATCCGCCGAGTCGACACCGCATAACGAAATCAAAAGCAAAGCTGTCCAACACGGCTCCCATCGCAGGTCCGAGGGTTGTGCGGCGAGGTAGAAGTGGCGGCACAGCATTTCCACATGGGCAGTCTCGAACAAATCCCGCGATCATAGAACGTGAGTTGGTAGCAGAGCCAACAGCCATAAAACCTAACTTCAGGCCTCGTAACGCCTTCGGCTGCCCTTCACGGTCACGAACCATCGTGTAGCTTGCGGCCCCCATAACGTACTGTGGTTCAATCTGCTTGTGCTCCCAGGGGATGTCACGCCATTCGGCAGAACGCCCCTTGCCGGATACCCATCCCTTTTCGCTGAAATCAAACTGCCCAATCATACGCCCTTCATAGAGCGGCAGCGCGATGGCCGGCCCAGTGATCTTCCTCTCTCGCGCACTACTTCCCCGTCCATCCTTAATCGTTAGTGGCTTACCGGCAGCGTCCGTGAACTCGACAATGGGAATATCTGTCTCCCGAATGAAGTGCGTTGCTTCACGAGAGAAGATGATGCCCGCGGGAAAATCCACGCGGGGGATGGGAAGCGTGTCATACGGCGGCTGAGCACATCGACGCTGGCCGGTGGGAAGGGGCTTGACACGCAATTCGGCGTAGAGAAGCTCAACAGCCTGCCAGTCCCCCTTAATCCAACGGTTGTATTCGTCCGCCTGATAACCCCACTCCTCCCACTTTGGCCGTGGCGGGAAGAGGCGGGAGTCATTGGTCATATCAAACTCGCGGGCGTACCTGATACCCCATCCGTCTGGTGATTCATCACCCAAGAGGATCGAATTACTGTACACCTTCGTCAATACCTCCAAGTCTCGCTGGGATTGAATCTCCAGCAACGCCAAGCTGTTGGGCGAAAATCGCGTGATCCGGTCGGCCGGATACAGGGTCACGTGCTGCGTGGCCTCTTCCCAGTCGGTAAGCTGTCGGCGCATGAATGCTGTGCGGATGGCATCGGTCTTCCCGTGCTTTTGGATGATAACGGGATTGAACTTGAAAGAACGATGGATGTCGAAGATGCCTTCCCTGTTCTCAAAGCCGAAGAGCCATTCCCAGCGGCACTTCTCGGTGAAGAGCTGGCGGAGGGGGCGCGAGCCGCTGTCCGAATAGAGGCCGGAGGGAACGATCAGACCCAGTCGGCCGCCATCACCGAGAATTGCGTGGGCCTGCTCCAGAAACATCTTGTACAGGTTGATATCGCCCGAACCCTGGTGGCGGAAGGCATGATCCCGGTCGGCGTAGCCCGACGATTCTTCGCGAGCAGCTTTCCAAGTGTTGTGCCGATGCTGGGAACCGACGAAGCTGTCGCGGCTGCGCGGCTCGGCCAAGTTCAGGTCATGGGATTTCTTGCCGTCTTTGTCCACCGTAACGCGATCGCCGTATGGAAAGCCAGCGCTGCTGACCCAGTTGGACATGGCCTTGTAGAACGCTTGGTAGTCGATCCAGCGGCTTTCCGTCTGCTCGTCGTTGCGGAAGTAGTCCTTTTGGCGAGAGATGGCGTCCTGTTTGCCATAGCCACGATAGAGCGGATCGACGGCCGAGAAGAACTCCTTGCTGTTCGGCTTGGAGATTTCCCAGGGCGGGTTGCCGTTGACGGCGTCAAAGCCTGCGGATGAGTGCCCAAAGACATCGGGAAACTCTAGCTCCCAATGGAAGAAATGGCGTTCGCCGGCGACCTTTCGCGCAATGGCCCAGGTTTCCGCGCTGAGATTGCCCTTGGCGAATTGGCTCGGGACTGGCGCGGCATGCAGGTCGGTGGCGGGCCAGAACCAGAGGGCACACCAGAGGTCAAACGCATCCTGAAGCCGGCGAAACTCGG
Organism: uncultured Tepidisphaeraceae bacterium; assembly: GCA_964570205.1. Lineage (GTDB taxonomy): Bacteria > Planctomycetota > Phycisphaerae > Tepidisphaerales > Tepidisphaeraceae > CAZMXI01. The sequence continues at coordinate 18,848 of CAZMXI010000044.1, read as the reverse complement.
GGCTGGAGCGGAGCGCTTCGTATCGCTGCTGGCGTTGGCTAACCTCGGTGATGCCCAGGGAGTGAATCTCACGCAGGGCGTTTTCGGCGGTGTCGTGTCCGGTGCGCACGGTGGTCAGATCCACCGGATAGAACAGCGTGGCGCCGTCGATGTAGCTGACAAGGTCGGCCTTGACCTGCTTTGCGAACGCGGCGATTGCCTTGGTTTGTTGCCCTTCCTCAACATGCACGCCGTTGGCGTGCTTCTCATCGCCGCCAACGCGCTGCCAGGCCATAACCGGGTAATGCAGAAACTGATCGAACCACGCCCCGACCAGCGCGTTGCCCCACTTGATCTTGTGGGAAAGGAAGGTCATGGGCAGACTGCGGTCGAGCGTTTCGATCCAGAGCGACAGGCGGCAGAGTTCAACGGCCAGCGGATCGAGATCGACGCCATAGATGCAGCGTTCGACGACATACCGGCGCAGGATGGCTTTGACGCGGACTTCAAAGTCATCATCATCCGGTCGGCACGGAAGTAACTCGCTGGTAAGCGATTCGCGGCCGGAGGCATCGCGGATCAGTTCCATGATGTCACGGCCGTTATGCTGGCGAAAGCGGCCATGCACCACCATCGACTGATAGAGGGCATCGGTGAGGAAGCGCAGCGAGGCCAGGGGAAAAGAGCCGGAGCCGCAGGCGAGGTCGCAGACTTTGAGTGCCAGGATGGCTTCGGGCGGTTTGACTTTCCATTGTCCCGGCGGGGCATCAATGTTCGGTTTGCCGTCGGCGCCGGCCGGTGGGTCGTAGGCCAGTGGGCGGAGAGTGCGCTGGACTGTGGGCACGGCGAGCTGACGCACGGTATAGAACGTGCCAGCGCCTTTTCGCGTGCCGCCCCAGCGGGCGAGATACCATTCGCCCGGCAATACGGTCTTGGTGATGAGCTTGCGGGCGGCAGAGGCGACATCGGCTTCGTACCGCATCCGCTTTTCGGGAGTCATGGCGCCACGCGGCCGGGAAACGAGCTTGCCGATCTCGCAGGCCCGACGTGCCCAGGCTTCAGCGCGCCCCTGGAGGCTGAGGCGGGAATCGGCCAGCGGCTCGGCGGCAATGTCGGCCGACGATTCATCTTCGGCTGCCGGCTCTGCATCGTCAGTGGGTTCAGGCTCTGCCGGGGCTTCTTCCGGCTCCTCTGCGTCATCATCGTCACCCGTCTTGCTGAATTTCTCCAATAGGTTCTTGATGGCCGCATCATCCATGGCCTCAAGCGAGGCCAGGGGCAGCGATGGCTGGTTGCCCAGGGCAAGAAAGACAATGGGCTCTTCAGGGCGGGCGCAGCGCAGTTCAAAGTCGAGCAGGCCCGCGTAGAGGATACCGATGTATTCGTTGTCGAGGTTGGAGAAATCCACCGGCGCCGGGACCAGCGTGCTGGATCGGCCCTGGCGAATGCGAATCCGGGTGCGGGTGAGAAGATCGAGAATGCGGCGGACCTCCAGGTCGCTCGTGAGGCTCTGGCCGAAACAGGCGGTTTCAAAGATGGCCAGGGTCCGGCCCATCGGGTCATCGCCAGCGGCGTTGCCGGGAGCGAACAATTCGCCACCGTATGCGGGAACCGGCATGGCCTCATGGCCGCAGCCGCTGTAGATGAGCCTGAACAGAGCCAGCACGCGGGGCCAGGCGCTGTAGGCTTCGGCAAGCCGGTGTGGGCTGATGCGCTCCAGCAATTCGCGCAAGCCGTGGAGGCTATAGCCGCTGTAATAGGTCGGATTGTCGCGCGGCAGCAGCCCATCGCGGCTTTCGGCGAAGAGAACCACGACCATGCGCATGATCATGCGGACGGCAGCGCGATAGATGTCGGCTGGCGGAAGGTTCTGGCCGACAAAGGCGGCGGCGTGGGCCTGAATGAGATGTTCGGCGGCCTGGCGGACTCGTTCGCCGAGCACCTGCGACAGGTCGGATTGTCCCTTTCGGCTGTCGCGAATGGAGAGCAGCAGCGGGCAAGGCTGGTCAACCTGCTCGCCGGTCCAGCGTGACGGGGCAAGCAGGCCGCGAAGCCCGGAGAATTCAGCCGAGAACTCGCCTTCGGCGAACCACTGCTGAATATCCCACTCGACAAAGGCATCGAAATCAGAACCGGCGAAGACGATACGCCACTGCTGGCCATTGGTGAGCACGGCCAATGCTTGGCCGGTGGCACGGAGCCACTGGAGCACATGCGAGTAGACACGTTTGCCGCGGCCGAGTCCAAGGCGTTTCTGATCGTCGATGAAGACGGGCATCAGACCGCCCGTACCGGCGATCCAGAGGTGATCAGGCCGGATGGTTTCACCGCCGAAGCCCCGGCGGGTCCACAAGGCGTCGATCTTCGAGCCGCGGTGCCAATGCCCCAGTGGCGGCGAGAATCCGCACGTCTTCTCCAGCACGAACGCAACGAAAGCCGTGCGTTTGCCGCCAAGGTCGCCGGTGAAGCTGGTGATTTCACGGCGCAACTGCTCGCCTTGGTAGCCGGGCAACGGTGCGGGAAGTTCGGGAATGAGCTTGGCCAGACGCGGCAGGTCCAGAAGCATCCCGCCATGAAGAAGATTGGCCCACCAGTGGTACGCTTCGCTGCTCATCGTGTACCTCCAGCAGGGAAGCGGATTTCAATGGCCACGGGGAAGACTTGTGCCTCGCCGTACAGGGCATAGCGACGGGGAAGGAGCATTTTGATGATTCGCTCGCGCTCGCGGGTGAGCTGCTCGCGGACTTCTTCGTAATGCGCCCGCCGCCGGCCAAGCTCTTCCTGTCGCATGTCAATCGAGCGATCGAGGTCATCGAGATCGGACTGAGAGGAGAAGAGCATGCCCTGCGATCGCTGGGCCTTGAGCGAGGCGATCTCGCGTTCGATTTTGGCCAGGGTATTTTCCGCGATGAGGGTCGATACCTCGCCCTGACGGCTTTGATATCGCTCTTCTTCTTCCTTGCGGGCGGTCTTGCCGTCGGTTTGAAGCTGCTCACGCAGGTCATCGGTCAGTCGCTTGCGATGGGCATGGACGAGCGACTGTAATTCGGGCGTCAGGTCATCGAGCAACTCGCGGGCCTTGTCCTGCATCGCTGGATCGTGACACGCAGCGGCTCCACGCAAGAGCAGCGCCGCGACGTGCGGCAGAGGCTTGCCCAGCGCACCGGCGGCAACCGGAACCTGGATGGTGCGAATCCAGTGGTGGAAGGTTTCGCGGAGTTCATTCACCGCGAGTTCTTCCAGATGCACGATGAGCATCGCCTGAACACCGCGGGGAATGGACCCTTGACGGATCGTCCATCGTGATACGGCCATCGGGCCAGGGAACCGAAGCCGGGTGAGGTTGCCGGTGGCCTTGCGCATGATGGGGTGGGACAGATGCAGCATCAACGTATCAGCACGCGGGCGGAAGACGCGCCGCAGCCCGACCTGAAAGAGGAAGGGCTCGGGGCTGAACGTGAGCCGAGGGATTGGCCCAAGAGTGCCGCTGAGCGACTGGCGGCGGATGGTTTCGTCCACCAGGTCTTTCCAGTTGGGCAGATCGGGGCGTTTCAGCTCAAAACGGCCGTCGGCTTCGGGCGGAGTGAGCTGCGGCCGGCCAACCCGTTCAGACAGAGCGGTGTCGAGCGTCGCGTGCTGTGCATCGGCGTCGAGGTCGAGTTCGCCAGCGAGCGCTTTGAGGCCCTTGAGGGCTTCGTCTTCACCTGTGGTAGCCGACGTGGTGACGCGCACGGTGTTGTCGGCCGGGACGCCGACTGTCTTCTGAACCTTCTGCAAGCCCAGGTCCAGGCTTTGCTGAACGACCTTCACATCCTCGCCTTGAATGAGCCGCCGGTGCGTGGCCTCGTCGAACAGGTCGCCGGTGGCACCGAGGTCTTCGCGAATCTGGTCCACCTTGCCGATCAGATACGACATGAACTGAAGGTCGGCGTGCTGTTCGCTGGCGAAATGGAATGTCTGAACATCGCGGGCCTGGCCGTGGCGATCAAGTCGGCCATTGCGCTGTTCCAGGCGAGATGGATTCCAGGGGCAGTCGTAGTGCAGCAGGTGGCGAGCCGTGCTCTGGAGGTTGAGGCCTTCGGAGGCGGCGTCGGTGGCGAGCAGGATGCGAACTTTCGCGGCCGGGTCGTTGAAATCCTGCTTGATCTGCTCACGCTGGAGGTCATCCATTCCGCCAAAGAGGCAGAGGAAACGGTCGGCGTCGGCATAGATGTCCCGCAGCCGGCGTAGCAGGTAGTCGAGAGTCGTCTTGTACTCGGTGAAAATGACCAGACGTTCGTCCTCGCGCCATTTGTCACCGTCCCGGATGAGCCACTCGATCAGCCCGCACAATGCCTTGAATCGCGTGTCGGTCTTGGGGTCTTGAGTGATGATGCCCTGTTCGAGTTTCACGCCCAAGCCGGCTGCGGCCGAGTCAATGTCCTGAATCTCGCCGGCAATGTCGGTTGCGATGGCTTTCATCCACGAGCCAACCACGCCAGCGGCCGTGATTTCCCGTTGCTGAGTTTCGCGGTCATCGGCGGTCTCTTCGTTGACGGCCCGCTCGGCCGCGAGAACTTCCGCATCGGGCGCAGCTTCCTGCTCGGCCAACCCCTGTTTGCACCGTCGCCAGGACTCCAGGAACGTCATCGGCCCGCTGAGCATACGCTTGCCGAGAATCTCGATGGCAAACGTGCCAGCCAGGCGTCGTTGCTTGGAAGAACGGGCGACCACCGACCTGACCTTGGCCCGGAAAGCGTCATAGGCGTCGATCAGGCGCACCTCAGCGTCAGATAGGTTCAGAACCAACGCCTGTGGCGGTTTGCGAGAGCAGAATCGCGGCGGCGATGTGCGTTCGTTAATTTCGCGTTTGAGCCTGCGGATCACCACCTGCTTCACACGCTCTTTCTCAGCGGGGCGCAATTCGTCGGTCTGGCTGAACCGAACCGGGTCGAGCATTTCGAGCAGCCCGGTGAATGACCGCGTGTGGCCGTTGTGGGGCGTGGCGGTGAGAAAGAGCCGATGCTCGAACAGTGGCGCGATCTGGCGGAGCATTTGGCAAAGCTGGCTGTCCTCACCGATAGGAGCGGGCATGAGGTTGTGGATTTCATCCACGATCAGCAGATCCCAGGGAAGGTGCGGACTGCCCTCGGGGCTGCGGCTCGCACTCAGGAATTGTTCCAGGACATCCGGTTGGCGGAGGTAGTGATACGATGCGATCGCGCGAGATGAACAGCGCCAGGGGTTGGAATCAATGCCCAAGGTGCGCCGGAGCTTCAACGTCGAGTCACGGTCGATGATGTCAAACGGCATCGCGAACTTCGACCACATTTCATCCCGCCATTGCAGCCGCAGTGAAGCGGGCGTGAGGATCAGAATGCGGTTAACCCGGCGGCGGATGAGCAATTCGCTGGCGATCAGCCCGGTTTCAATGGTCTTGCCCAGGCCGACATCATCGGCAATCAGCAGACTGACCCGCGGCATACGCAGAGCCTTGAGCAGCGGCACAAGCTGAAAATCGTCCACTTCAACAGCGCCATGAAAGGGAGCGGAGATGGGCAAACGGCTGATGGGGCCTTCGCCGTCGGGATCGACAAATGGCCGAATCGCACTCCAGCGAGCCGCCCGGACCAGGGCGTCAAAGTCATCGGCTGGCATGGGGTTGTTCCGGGCGGACGGCAACTCGCCCGGCTGCAGGAGCTGCGGCGAAGGTTCCAGTTCCCAGATCACCTCATCAACTTCGGGACGGGCGTCATCCTTGTACTCCAGCCGTACCAGGTTCTGCTGCATGCCGTCCTGGCTGCCGAAGGGGCGCACTTCGCTGATAATCGCCCGGCGATTGCGAACCACCGCCAGCATACCCACCCGCGGAATCCGCGCGTCGGGTGCCGAGGGCGTCGCTGTGGCCAGTTTGTCTGCTGCCTGTTTACCCATGATTTCTGCTTTCGAGCTCACATCGTGGGGAAGTGCCGCACTCCCCAGATGTCGCGAAGGCCGCAACCCACGGCCGGACAATCACTAAGAGTGTACCGTCTGCGGTCTACGAAGCCAGACAACCGGGCACCGCCAGAACGAAAAACCACGAACGCAGGCACATCATCTCAACCGTGCCATGCCTTACAGCCGCCTACTCGCGCCGACAGCGGCTGCTTCGAGCCGTGCGGTGTTGCCACCTCCACGGCATGCCATCCGCGCCAGATAACAACATCCGTGTAGCAGGCCTCACTGACGACACCTGGACAGTGGCGACAAAAAAAATGAATGATCGCAACAAGGGACCCGCCTTCAACTCCTCCAGCTATCGCATCGCATTCTCGTACCGACACTTCTGTCTGCCCAACGGCGGCTTTGCCGCGGTGCGAGCCGCCCGGCGACACCCCGCTCCGGCTTGGTCGCTCGCTCTTGTCGTGCCGAGCGCTGCGCGCCGCCGATGAAATGCCTTCGGCCGCCGCGCAGGCGGCGCTCCGCTTCAGCCCGTCACTCCCCGCTCGCTCCCGGCGCCTCCACGGGGTGCCGCCGGGGGTTCTTTCCCGGCCGCCGCCAGCTCTCTTGCGAGAGCGGCGGCCGGGAAAAAAACGCTGGGCCGGTGTGGTCTGGACCCGGAAGCCGCCAAGTCCTCTATTTTCGAGGAGGTCTGTATGCGTGTTACCGTTCCGTTGTCGCAGTTGGTGGCCAGCCGCCGAAACCCCCGCCGGGTGAAGCCCGAGCGGGAGGCCCATCGCCGGCTGGTGGCGTCCATCCGTGCCCATGGCCTGCTGGAACCTCTGGTGGTCCGGCCCGTGGGCGAGTCGGCCGACAAGACGTATTCCATCATCGCCGGGAATCGGCGGCTGGTGGCCCTGCGGGAGATCCACCGGGGGGATGGCAACCCCAAAATTCCCTGTGAGGTCCGGGCCGTGGACGACCTGACGGCCGACGCCATGAGCCTGGCCGAGAACTTCGCCCGCGAGGGCATGCACCCCCTGGACGAAGCCGAATCCTTCGCCAAGCTGGCCCGCGAGGATGCCAAGGGTGTCGCCGCCATCGCCGCCGAGTTCGGCGTCAATGAGCGGTATGTCCGCCAGCGGATGAAGCTTGCCACTCTCACGGACATCGTGAAAGTGGCCTACCGCCAGGGGGAGATCGATACCGCCACCGCCGAGGCGTTCGCGGCCGTCCCGGACGAGCGCCAGGAGGAAATCTGGCGGGAAACCGGCGGCAAGCCCCGCCACGCCGAGCAGGTCCGCAATATCGTCAACAACGCCTGGATGGACGCCAGCCACGCCTTGTTCGACGTGAACGCACTGACGGAGCCTGCCGTCAGCCGTGACTTGTTCAGCCAGCGGGTGCTGGTGGAACGGTCGGCCTTCATGCAGGCCCAGGCGGAGGCCCTGATCCGCGAGCGGGAGGGCCTGATCGAGGAAGGCTGGTCCGAAGTGGTCATTGGCCCGCAGGCGGACATTCAGGACCGGCTGTGGACCATGGCCGAGCCGGAGCCGGTCTACGATGAGCAGGTGACCAAGAAGCTGGCGAGACTCGCTCAGCGGCGGCAGAAGTTGGAGGGGATGTTCGAGGAAGCGGGCGAGGAGGATGATGCCCTCCGCGAGCGGATTGAGCGGAAGCTGGAGGAACTGGATTCCCGTGAGAAGGAATTGACCGAGAATGCCCCCGTCAGCTATGCCGAGGAAACCAAGGCCGTGGGCACGGTGTTCCTGATCATCGACCCGGATGGCCGGGTGCGGCGGGAATACCGCATCCCCCGGCACCGGCCGCAGGCCGGCATGCCCGCAGACGGCGGGGATGGCGTCGGGCCGGCCCCCGTTCCCCCGGCCCCGACATCCGACAATCTCAGCGACGGTCAGACAGCAGCCACCTTTGCCCATCAGGCCCTGGCCGTGCGTCAGGCCGCACTCGGCAACACGCTGGTCCGCAAGCGGTTGCTGGTCCTTGTCCTCCATGACAAGGTGCGAACCGAGGCCCTGGCCATACGCCGCGATGCCAACGGCACCACGTTGCACGCCGGCAATTCCGAGGGGTTCCACTCGCCCGCTCTGGATGACTTGCGGCAGCGGCGGGCGGAACTGGATCCCTTCGCCGCCGATCATTCCTTGTCGGATGATGAGGCGTATGAGCGCCTGCTGGCCCTGTCGGAGGACAAGCTGGACGCCCTGATTGGCGTGTTGACGGTGGAATTGCTCACCGCCCACCCGTCCCGTGTCACGCCGCTGATTGCCCGGCTGGCCAAGGAACTGGCCGTGGACATCCGCCGCTGCTGGCGGCCGGAGGCGGCGTGGCTCAAGGGCTTTCAGAAGGTGCAACTGGCCCACCTGATTGGCGAGATTCGCGGCCCGGTCTTCCGCTCCGCCGCCGAGCGGAAGAAGAAGAGCGAGTTGGTCGAGTCGCTCGACAAGCTCTTCGCCGACGCCGCCGGGGGCCGCATGGATGACAAGGCCCTGGCCGACAAGCTCAACGCCTGGCTTCCCGCGAATTTGCGGAAACCGGCGGAAGCCACTGACACGGCTCAGGAAAAGGCCGCATGAGCGAGAGTAGCTTCCTCGAAGCAGGTGCCTCGTGCGTGCAAGCGCACGGGGCACTTGCGTTTTCGGGCCGCGGCAACTGCCCGGCTACACACCAGCCTGCACACGGACAACTGGCCGGATGCGCTGGCGGATCTGCTCATACACGGGCAAGCGTGACGTGACCGCCGCCTCCAGGGTGACTGCCAAGCCGTATCGGACCGCAAGCGGTCCGTCGCCGCCCGCATCCTCACGGCAATTGACCTTGATCTCCAAGGCATCCCCGTCACCGACGACCACGGCGCGTGTCCCCTCAAGGATTTCGTGCTGCACCGTCCCGCGTCGCACGGCATTGTGGTCGGCGGCGGACCTGGAAACCTGTAACGCCGTGGTCGGTGGTTCGAACCACAGCACCACGCCACGGTATTTCCGGTGACGATGGTTCAGAGGCGTCAGCCACGCAAGCGTGACCGCCAGGCGGCGCCATTCGGTGCTGGCGTTAAAACAGGGCGGCAGGGGAATCCGATAGATGTGCCCTTGCTCGGGCTCCAGCACGCCGCAGCCCAGCATGGTGGCCCGCTGCTCCGTGCATTGCAGCACGCGTTCAACGTCCAGCCGGCCATAACCGCCAAGCTGCATCCTCAGCTTGCGAAACTCCGCCTCGGTCGCATCGGCAGACAGCAGCGATCGGAGGCGTTCCCACGACTGCGGCCAGACTGCGCCATGCACCAGCAGCGTCTTGAGGAGCACGGCCGTGCATGCGTCGGGAAGTTCTGCCGTCCCATTCTCCAATCGCAGTTCCGTCAGCACATCATGGAGATGCGCGGCCGCCCGTGTGGCCAAGGCCGTCGAGTTGCTGGAGCCGCGCACGTTGCCGCGACCGTCCACGGTGCCCGCCGGTCCCGGCATGGCCACGAGTTGCCCCGGAGCGACCGTGAACGGCAGAACATCCAAGCGGAGCTCGCTGCTCTGGACGGACGGGCTCACGAGTTGTCTTCCGCCGGGCAGCACGATGTCCGGTTTGACCGCCCGACGATAGCCCGCGCCCAGCGCATTCAAGGGGCTGGGAAGGCCAGTGTCGCAGGGATCACAGCGGTAGCCCATGGGAAAGGCCGGCGTGCTGTCTTCATGGGTCGCGCCCACGCAGAGGCTGTTCATCGACTCGCCGGGCGACAGAAGCCGCCGGTGCCGGGAGTTGTTCAGAATCCACCGGAACACATGTGTCGACCGCTCGGCCGGCGTCTGGCCGGTGAACTGCTGTAGCGTGAAGGGCACCGACAACTCGGGCTGATTCCCGCAACTCATGTTGATCAGGACGTTGTAGCGCCAGGATGCCCAATCGAAGAGCCTCGCCCATGGGCTCAGTTCGTGGACGAAGGGCCGTGATCTGTCGCCAATCGAGAAGTTGATGATTCGCACCGTCGGTGCAACAGGCGGCAGCCCGGCTTCGCCCTCGAACATGCGACGGAAAACGCGATAGGTCAGATCGATCGGAAGCACACGATCCGGCGTCTCTTCGTGCCACTCGCCGTAGCGGGCGATCGATTTCAGCACCGGCCGAACGTAGATCGGGCGGGAGAGCGGATGACCGTTTGCGTTCAGGTCACCATGGAGGATCAGCGATGCCATTGCCGTGCCGTGCTGCCGATGCTCAGCCAGATAGCTCTGTTCCCAGTCGTCAGGGTCATCGACAATGAGTCGGCCGGCCAGCAACGTGTGATTGGCAAGGGGCAACCCATCCAGCAGAGCGACGATCGGGGATTCGACGGCAGGAACCGAGGCCGCGGACGGCGTCGGCGGCCCCACCGGCAAATCCGTCGCGTCCGCGGCGACTGGAATGGAGCACTGGGGCGTTGGCCGGAAGAACATGACCTCTTCGGCACGGATGAAATTCGTTTCCGGCAACTGCAGCAGGCTCTCCAGCCTGCCGAGCACCTCCTGCACCGGCGCGTGCGGCAACTCCACCAGCACGCCGTGATACCGGATCTCCGGGATGGCCGCCTGCGTGATGCACTGGCCGCCCGCCTGCGTGACCGCCTGGCTGAACGCGGCGTACGCCGCAGACCTCGCGGCTTGATTCTCCCGGAACCACAGGTCCGCCTCGAATCGGATGGCTTGGCGGCCCAACTGAATCTGCTCTCTCCAGTTCTGGGCAATCCCGGTCTCGCGTACCCGGTCCGTCGCGTCCCACCGTCGCACATCACGAAGCTGTTTGAACAGGTTCTTGATGGGTGCCAGCCCACGGTCAAACTTCTGGCTTTCGTCCGCCTGATACCGATGCCAGAGGTTGAGCAACTGCTGCATGCCCTGGGCGTTTTCCATCACCAGATAGAGCGTGCCCGCCAGGGGCTTAGCCGCTTCTGCCGCACGCGAGAAGTGGAAATCTTCATCGGGCGTGATCTCCGGTTCGTCGAGCTCCGCCAGCCACTCCAGCCCCTCCACTCGCCTGACCGCCTTGAGGAAGTTCTCGACGGTGCCCACCGTCTCGAAGACCACCACCTGCTCGACATTCGCCCCGCCAGCCCCCGCCTGCAATCGGGCGGAACGTGCGTGGAGACTGTCCTGCAAGGCCTGCAATCGCGGTGTCAATCGAGCCCCTTGTCGCCCCGCTCCGGGGAAAAGAATGGGTCTGCCCGGATTTTGTCGACCAGCGTCGCGATTCGCCTGCGTGGCCTGTCCGAGGATGAGAAGTGGCCGTTCCGGCATCAATCCGCACCTTGTGATTTGCTCTGCGATAGTTGAAGGCGCCACCGCTTCAGCGCCGACTGAACAATGCTGCGGATGTCCGGTGCCGGCATGGACAGCACTCGCCGTCGGGCCACCTGCAGCGAAAACTCCTCCAACTCGGCGTAACTGGCCCCATGCAGCGAATCAGCAAGACGCCGTCCGCTGTACTCGAAGCTGAATCCAAGCCGCTTCTGCGTCAGATCGGCCCACTGCTCAACTTGTCGGCGCGTTGGTTTCGGAAGATCGAGCCGGATTTGAAATCTTCGCCAGACAGCACGGTCAAGCAGTTCTGGGTGGTTGGTGGCGGTCACCAGAACCACGTACGAGGGGATCGCATCCACCTGTAGCAGGAGTGAACTGACGACCCGCTTGATCTCCCCCGTTTCGTGAACGTCACCGCGCTCTTTTCCGATCGTATCGAATTCGTCGAGGAAGAAGACACAGGGACGTGTACGAACAAAATCGAACACGCGGCGAAGGCGACTGGCGGTTTCACCCAAGTAGCTGCCAATGACCCCGTCATACCTAAGCACGAACAGCGGCACAGCAAGCATCGCGGCGATGACCTCTGCCAACGACGTTTTTCCGTTGCCCGGCGGACCCGTCAGCAGCACCCGGTGGCGTGGCTCAAGATTGTGGCTGCGGAGAATGTCGGCCCTGTGGTGCTCTTCCACAAGTTCACGGCATGCCGACGCTACCTCGTCGTCCAGAAGGAGATCCTCAAGCCTTCGGTGAGGGGAGACCTGGAGAATCCACTCGTCAACCCGCGTCGCACCGTTGGTCGGCGAGGGAACAAGGGCGACGGGCGAAGCCTGTTGAATTGCCTGGGCCAGTTGATCGGCAAGGACATGGTGTTGCTTTGACCGCTCTTCGGCAATGATTGCCTCCACAGTGCGGCGGAATCGCTGGCCGTCGCCTGTGGCACCCGAGACGACAAGAGCTTGAAGAAGGTCGGATCGCGCCATAACTGGGCGGCGAGTATACCCATTCGGCACGGTGCGCCTACCAGCTTGGCGCAAGTTTCCATCGAGCTTTCGCCGCTCAGATGCATCTTGGCGCAATTCTGCAACTCGCCCAGCCGGACGATATTCGAGTCATCCGAGGCTCAGAACGGATTGACTCTGCGGCATACGGCCGTGTCCATAGATGCTCTGCCTTCCGCACGAGCTTTGGGATGTTGCACTTATTCCGGCCGAAGGCGATGCACTGCTTTGCCAGGCTTCGCCCGTCAGGCGCCGTGCAATACGCCCGGCCTCGCGTTGCAGCCCCTGCGCTCTTGAGTCCTCCAGTTCCGGGTTTCGGGTCTCCAAATCTGGTGAGAGACCCGAAACCCAGAACCTGATGGAGGACATCATGAAAGCCGAGCAATCCAATGACCTGATTCCCGCCGCAACCGAAGCCGCCACCCCCGCGGATTCAATCCCGCCGCCGGCCAAGCCCACCCCGAAATACCCGCCTCGGATATACGTCGCCTCCCTGGCCGACTACAACGCTGGCGAACTGCACGGGTGCTGGATTGACGCCGACCAGGATGCCGACGCCATCCACGCCGAGCTTGCCGCCATGCTCGCCGAATCCAGGGAACCGGTCGCTGAAGAATGGGCTATTCACGATTACGAGAACTTCGGTACGCTCCACCTGCACGAGTACTCCGACATCGCCCAGGTGGCCGAAGCCGCCAACTTGATCGTGGAACACGGCCCAGTGTTCGCGGAACTGCTCACCCACTTCGGCGGCCTCTCCGGCATCGAGGAAGCCACCCGGTACATGGAGGATGGATACCGTGGCGCCTTCGACCGCATCGAGGACTACGTCGCGGAATTCGTCGAGGACTGCTACGGCGACCTGATCAACAAGCTGCCGGAATTCCTCCGCTATCACATCGACTACGAAGGCATCGCCCGCGATCTGGAGTATGCCGGCGACATCATCACCTTCGAGTGCGACGGCCAGGTCCACATCTTCGACGCCAACCCTTGACCCTCACGGGGCCGGCGCATCGAACACGTGGATCGCCGCCCGGCGCATGCGCACCGCATCCAGCGGCACTTCGCTCATGCCGGCGGTTTTCCTCACCCGGTTGACCGCCCGCAGCAGGTTGAACATCTGCCGCCGCACGGGTGCATATGGCTCGAAGGGAACAGCCCTCATCGCTTCGGCCAGGATTGCGGCCGGGGTGCGAATCGCCTGCTCCAGGAAGTAGGCCTTCAGCGTGTTGTACACCGGCTGCTGGATACGCACGTGCGGATGCCCGCCCCGATGGCTGATCGAGTAGCCTGCGAACTTGATGGGCACCCGGCGTGCATCGCGAATGCAGCCCACTTCTTCTTCGAAGAAGGTGTGCTGCCCCGCGGTCGCCATCATCAGGAACGTCCGGTCGAAGCGGATGTATTGCAGGTTCGCCAGGCCGGCCTTCTTCCGTCGCGCCCGGTCCCATTTCGAGCGGTCGATGCCGTAGCGATCCACCAGCTTCTCATCCACGATCAGGGGGTCTTTGTGCTCCGGCACATGGCCGGCGACGTAAAACCAGTAGCCATGCCCCAGGTAGGACACGGCCACCTGTTGCACGAAACCCTCCACCGAGCTTGCCACGCACCGATACATGCCCTCGCATCCGCTCGCCAAGCCCGGTTGCTTCAGTTTATGACAAAGAGCAAAGGTTGGTGGCTGCTTATCGGCGCAGCCACCCAAGCCGTTGTTGACCTTTCGCAAAACCTCCTGTGGCCCAGCAGGGCCGTTGACACGACCCGGCCGCGAGGCCCGAGTTCACTGAACCTGATCCATTGAACCACTCAACCTGTCGCGAACCTCCTTTCGCACCGCCCTTGGCGCGGCCGGGCCGCTGGTTTCCCAGCTTGACCGTCCGCAATTCATAGCGGTTGCAGAATGAAACCCCTTCGTTCACTGCCGACGCCATCCCCGTTTAAGGCGTCGGCTCCATTCGTTTGCTCGCTGCCACACGACAGCTCTCCGCCAGGAGAACTCTCGTGCAGTCCGCCAGCCGCTTGCCACAGGCCGGCCCGAAGGGAAGGAGGCGCTTCACGCGCCTCCCTCCCGGCCGGCATCCCGTTCAGATGGGCATTCGCCCGTCACCGCTTTCGTCGTTGCATTGTGCCCGGCACCACCCGTCAGCACGCAGACGGCCTCGTGACTGCCTTGCCACGCGGCCGCACCGCTTACGCGGTCTGCTACTTGCGGCACTCTCCCAGACTGCGGTGTTTGAATCACCTGGCCAACCAAGCCAGGCACCGGCCACCACGCCGGTAATCGCAGTCCTTCCCAGGTTAGTATCGACCGTCATCTCATCGGTCACGTCGCTAGAGGGTGTGACCCCTCGGGCCAATCGCCGTATGTCCAAGGCTCCCGCCCTGGCATAGTCGCCGTACGCAGGCGCGTACGCTTTCCGGGGGTAGAAACCAGAAGCTCCCCCGTACCCGTCAGCGATGGCATTTCGCGGTTCGGCACCGTCTCCGATGAAACTCACCGGCAAGCCCTTGCGGGCCTTTCGTGGTTGAGCTTTTCGCCGTCGGTCGTTTGGACCGATCGCCGGGCTGGTAATGCCCGGTTGCGCCTGTCGCCAGGACGCAAGCTCCCCACGCCGGCCGACGTTGAACGATCCCAAGGACTTGGGACCGGACCCCGTCGCAGGGATTTCGCGGTGAAACACCGCGTCACCCATTTCAGCCGACACGACCCCAATGCGGCGGAATTCCGCTGCACCGGGGCATGTCCCTGTCGCCCGATTTCGTGAATGTAAACAAAGAACAACTGATATCGGATAGAACGCCGGGATTGGCCCCTTGGTGGGGGTATTGCTCCGGCGAGCCTCCGTCGAACCGGACGAGCCACTCTCATGGCATCCGGCTCTACGGGCACAGCACGATGGCGGGTGGTGAATCCGCCGCCCTTAGCCTGATTGGTGAGACCAGGTTTACCGGGAGTGCTGTCCCATCTGAACGGCATCAGGCTCGCGTTGCGAACATGACGACGCGACTCGTCAGAGTCGATGGGGCGAGATTATCACGGCTCGCGGGCCAGCCAAAATCTTCGAGGAAGATGCTTGACACCGCGGGACAGGTTCGTTAGCTTAATTGCTAACAGGAGTCGTAACGTGCCAACAAAAGCAACCGGCAGTCCATCGGAGCCCATCGGCGAGCGCATGCGGCGACAGCGTGTGGAGGTCCTGAACAAGGGCCTGCGCGAGATGGCCAAGCTCCTCGACATTGCCCCAGCTCACCTCACCGATCTGGAGAAGGGCCGGCGCACGCCGTCGGAGGCCTTGCTGCTTCGCATGACGGAAGCCTACAAGTTGCCCGAAGCGGAACTGCGTGCAGGATGGAGTCGCCCCGACGCCATCGTCAGTGAGGTGGCTTCTCAGGATGCCGTCACGGCCGAGAAGGTGCCGGAATTCCTCCGCACCGCAAGGAAGCTGTCTCCCGAGCAATGGGACCAACTCATCCGCCATGCCAAGCGGATGACGGAGAAGTAGCATGATGCGGTCCCGGCCGCACTTCGGTCCGTGGACCAGGAGGCGATTGTGCAGACACGCAAATCACCATTTGCCCAGCCCGACCAGCGATTGCGGCAAGCCGAAATCGAATCCGCCAAGACGCTGAACTGGTGCAGGGAGCGGCTCGGCCTTGCGAGTATTCCTATCCCGGTTCCGATCGAGGCATGGGTGGAGCAGGTCATGGGGCTTCGGCTCAGCGTCGAGGTCGTCTCCGAAATCGTCCCCGACGCGGAAGGCCTGGGTAATCCCCTGACCGGCGAGATCACCATTGCTCCCTTTGTCGCGGAGGATGACCGCCGGTTCCGTTTTGTCTGTGCCCACGAATTGGGGCACATCCTGCTTCATGCCGACTCGCCGCGGGTGTTCATGACCGGCAGCCACGCAGCCACCGCGATACACGACGTGCAGGAGCGACAGGCGGACCATTTCGCCGCGTGTCTCCTCATGCCCGAGATCGAATTGCTTGATGCCATCATCGAGATCCTCCGCATGCAGCGCCTGGAACTGGAGCCAACGATTGAGCGACTGATCGCTGGGGACCGCCAGGTCGAGCCGCTGTGGGAACGCGCTTTGATTCCCGGCCTTGCCGAGAGGATGCTCGCACCGGCCGACCAGGTGATCGGCCGTCTCGTTCGTCTCCATTTTCGAAACTCACGGTCGTTCATGCCGCCTCACGTGGCGAACCGGCTTCGCCCGCGATTCGGCATCTCTGACCTGGCCTATCCACTTCGCTCGTAATTGGCTCGAACTGAAGGAGGTGATGCGCGCCGCTCGCCGCCAAGCAATCCGCTCACAATGTTCGCAAGTAAGCTAACATCAAGATTCCCTGAGTGTCATCAACATCAACGGCCCGCAGTCAGGCAGACGCCGGCGGCGGCCACAACGAATCTCGGATGAGCCCCGTGGCCTTCCGAGCAAGGACATCGTTCGCTTACGCATCCGCTGTTCGCATGTACGCGAACGATTTAACTCTGAGTCTTCAGGAGGTTTCACATGTTCTCTGCAGCAATCGACAACAGCATTCAACTCGGCAATCCGTCGAACCGCGAGCAGTCGCTCGCGTTGGACGCCCGGCAGGTTGCCTTTCTTCTCAACATCAGCGTCCGGTCTGTCTGGCGACTGACCAGTTCCGGTGAGTTGCCCAAGCCCGTCGCCATCGGACGTTCGCGACGATGGCTCCGAAGCGCCATCGAGAACCACTTGATGAACGAGGCCAGACGCCTGGGCGTCTCGGTCAACCTCAATGGCGGTGTCTCCAACTAAATCGCATTCCCTTCAACGACGAGGTGAAACATGAACGACAAATCCAAGAAGAAGGTCAACCCTCAAATGCGGCTCTTTCCCGAACCCGAGCCCAAGATCAAGTACGGCCTGCCGGATGCTCCGAGTGTCCCGGGCTCTTTCGGCATCAGCTTCTGTTACCGATGCGGGCAGCCCAACCCTGGACTGATCTGTCCGCGTTGCGGAACCCGTAAGTGTCCATCCTGTGGCGATAACTGACCGCCGCGAGCAGGGTGCTCCATCGCACCCAGGCCGATCAAGGGCGGCTTTTTTTTCAACGCCGCCCTTGATCGGGCCCCCGCGGAACGGATCATCTGGAGATTCAGAGAGAGGTCGTTGTTATGGCAACCGTGTTCAAGCGTGCAGCCGACAAGAAGGAAAAGGGCGCCCGGTGGATTATCTCGTGGTTTGACGCCGAGGCTCAGAAATGGCGTCAGATGAAGGGTTACTCTGACAAGGATGCCTCGCTGGAGAAGGGCCGGCGGCTGGAGAACGAGTCCGCACGGCGTGCGGAGGGCGTCATCGACCCGCTGACGGAGCATCGCTTGCGGCCCGTCAGGGAGCATCTGGCGGACTTCGTCGTCAAGCTCAAGTCGGGGAAACGCGAACACTGGTATGTGCATCAGGTCGAAACCCGCATCAAGCGCATCCTCGATGGCATCAACGCCCAGCGATTCCAGGATCTGGAACCGGTGAAGATTCAGAACTTCCTCGCCGGTCTGCGCCAGGATGGCGAGCCGCTCTCCGGCATCACCCAGAACGAGTACATCGGTTCCATCAAGTCATTCACCAAGTGGGCCATGGAGTCCCGGCGGCTGGACATCGACCCGCTGGCGAGTTTGAAACGGATTGAGCGCAAGACCATTCAGCCGAACCATCCGCGTCGCAGCCTCTCCGGTGCCGAGGTGACCAAGCTCCTGGAAGCGGCCGAGCGACGGCCGTTCCTCGAAATGCAGATCGTCCGCACCGGGAAGAACAAGGGCCAGCCCATCGCCAAGCTCACGCCGCGAGGCGAACGAAAGGCAGGGCGCATCGGCCAGGGACGCAAGCTGGCTTACCTTCTGGCGGTGTGGGCCGGCCTTCGCCGGTCCGAGGTCGCCGACCTTCAGTGGCGGGACATCGACCTGGATGCGAAGGTGCCGCAGATTCATCTGCGGGCCGATGCCACTAAGGCCAAGCGGGCCGACACGCTTGTCATCCATGCCGAACTGCTGGCCGCACTTCGCCAGGCCAAGCCCAAGGATGTTCAGCCCACTGATCGTGTGGTTCCATCCGTGCCGGACATGAAGGCGTTCCGGGCGGACCTCAAGCTCGCTGGTATCGACGGCGGCGGCAAGGAGACCGGGTTCGTCGACTTCCACGCACTGAGGAAGACCCTCAGCACCCTGATGGCCGCCAATGGCATGAGCCAGCGCGTCCGGCAGGCGCACATGCGGCACACCGACCCGCGTCTGACGGAGAACACCTACATGGATGAGCGCCTCCTGCCCATCGCCGAGGAGCTGTCGCGCATCCCCGCCTTCGCCCCGGCCAAGGCTCCCTCACAAAGCCCGTCGCCGGCACCAAAACCGACGCCCATCACGTGCAAATCGACCCCGGCTCCGCACAAAGCCGCACAACTAATGCACAAAACTGGCGGCTCAGAGGGGCTTGGCGAGGCATCGGATGGCAATTCTGTCGCACCCAAACAGAATCAGGACATGGTGAGGAAGGCGATTGAGATGCTCGCGCAAGCCATTGCGGCCGCATCACTTGGCACAAATGGACAAGGCTCGGCACCGAATGGCACCGAGCCTTCAAAAAAGCGGGTGATGGGGCTCGAACCCACGACATTCACGTTGGCAACCCGCCTTTTCCCTCTGGCCGAAAGCGCCGAA